>DASTQL010000116.1:0-5652 GCA_035761805.1 Jiangellales bacterium
AACGGTCCGGGAACCGGCTCATCGCGCACGCACCGGGCCGGACGACGTGTCCAGGGTGTCCGCCCGGAGGCCGAGTCGCAGGGCCTCCAGCCCGAGCACCTCACCCACGGCGATGTTGGCGAGGTTGGCGTCGGCTCCGAACCGCCGGAGGAGCCACGCCTGCTGGTCCTTGCGCGGTGCCTCGAAGAGGACACGGCCGGCGCCGACCGCGCCGACGACCGCGTCGACGACCCGCTCCCGGACGCTGCCGTCACGGTCGTACAGGCCGACGGTGCCGCTCTCGCGCCCCTCGGTGACGACCCACGTCGCGCCGGTGGCCAGGGCGTCCGACGCGTCGCGGGCCCAGACCGCGGGATCCACGTCGGCACTGACGTCCTTGCTGCCGATCTCGCTGAAGACGAGGAACCGCTCCGCTGCCGCCGCCGTGAGGCGTCTCCGCTGGTCGGGGCTCATCGTCACGGCGCCGCAGGACACCTCGACGCACGGGAAGCCGACGTCGGCCGCCCAGTCCAGGAACTCGGACTCGACACCCTGGTGCCACGCCACCTCGAGCAGCGTGCCGCCCACGCAGGCCAGCACGTCGTGGCGTCCCAGCACCGCGAGCTTCTGCCGGAGTCCGGGGTCGAGGTAGGCGGTCCCCCACCCGAGCTTCCAGACGTCGACGTAGGCCCCGCACACGCCCAGCACCGCGTCGACCTCGTCGACCGGCAGTCCCTTGTCCAGCACGTGCGTGATACCCGAGCGCCGCGGCTTCACCGCCCTCGCGGGCAGGGTCAGGAAATCGGGTGCGACGTTCACCATGGTACAAATCCAGGGATCGGTCCCGCGGTCCCGGCCGGCACCCCGAGGAGGCCCTCGTGAGTGAGCTCGAGACCCTGGCCGCGAGGGTGGGGCAGCTGCCCGGCGTGCTGGCCAAGGCCGGCATCGGGCTGGTGGCGGAGGTCCTCGGGGGTGGCGACTGGTACTCCGGCCCCGGCGACGACGGGGCGGTGCTGCCCCCCGGCGCGGGACACCTGGTCGTCGGCGGTGAGGCGATCCTGCCGACCTTCGTCGACGTCGATCCCTACGGTGCCGGCATCGCGGCCGTCCTGGCGAACGTCAACGACCTGGCCGCCATGGGCGCCCGCCCGGTGGGTCTCGTCGACACCGTGGTCGGGACGCCGGAGCTGGCCCGGGAGCTGCTGCGCGGCATGAAGTGGGCTGCCCAGGTCTACGACGTCCCGCTCGTCGGCGGTCACCTCACGCTCACCGATGACCGCCCATCCTTGTCGGCCTTCGGCATCGGACGGGCGGACCGGGTGTTGTCCGCCCGGCATGCGCGGGCCGGTCACGTGCTCGTCCTCGGCTGCTGCGTCGAGGGCACGATGCGCCCCGACTTCCCGTTCTTCCCGTCGTTCGACGAGCGGGGCGCCCGGCTCGCGGAGGACGTGCGGCTGCTCGCGGACCTCGCGGCTCGCGGCATCGCCGTGGCGGCGAAGGACGTGAGCATGGCAGGGCTCGTCGGCTCCCTGGCAATGCTCCTCGAGCCGGGCCGACTCGGGGTCACCGTCGACCTCGACCGGGTACCGGTGCCGGACGGCGTGGCGCTGGCGGACTGGCTGGGATGCTTCCCGTGCTACTCCTTCCTCCTCACCTGCCCTCCCGACCAGGCCGAGACCTGCGTCGGCGCCTTCCGCGAGCGAGGGCTCGCCGCCGAGACGCTCGGGGTCCTCGACCCCTCCGGTCGGGTGCGCCTGGCCCGCGGTGCCGAGTCCGCCCTGGCCTTCGACCTCGTGGCCACGGGCGTGACCAACCTGCACCGTTGACTCGCCGAGGACGCTCACGGCACCAGCTCGATGGACATCTGCTGGTGCAGGATGCCCAGGTAGTCCCCGGGGGGGCCCAGCGCCGTCCAGCCGAGGGCCGTGAAGAAGCGCACGTTGGCCGGCTGGATCTGCGCCACCATCCGAGACCCTCCCAGCCGTGCGGCGCTGGCCACGGCGAAACGCACGAGCGGGCGTCCGATGCCGGCGTAGCGGAACTCCGGCAGCACGGCGAGCCGGTCGCCCTTCCACAGACCGGGTTCCGCGTCGAGCGGGTAGAACCGCACGGTTCCGGCCGGGACGCCGTCCACGAGACCGAGGACGTGCACGGTCGTCGGCATGGCATCGCGAGCGTCGGCGTCGTCGCCGGCGAACACGGCCTGCTCCGCGACGAAGACCGCTCGGCGGATGGCGTGGTGGGCCGCCCGTTCCGGCCCGTCGGTCACGGCGCGACAGACCAGCTCGGGAGCCTCACTGCGCGACGAGGAGCGGGAGGGAAGGACGCCCTTCACGCATGTCTCCTTCCGCCCGCTCGAACGCCGCGATGCCCGAGCAGGCCTGGCACCGGGCGCAGCCCGCGGCAACTCCGGCAGCCGACATCCCGCGGCCGGCGAGGTAGGGGACCACTTGCCGGTACACCGCCTCGACGGCCAGGCTCGGGGGCGGGCTGAGGTCCTCCATCAGGCTGCCCGGTACGGGGCGGAGCGGGACGACGAACGGGTAGACACCCAGGTCGATGGCACGCTTGCAGCCGTCCACCGTCAGCTGCTCGTCCTCCCCCATGCCGAGGATGACGTAGGTCGACACCTGACCGGCACCGAAGGCGGCAACTGCCCGTTCCCACGCGGCGAAGTACCCGTCGATGCCCCAGCGGGACTTGCCGGGGGCCACCCTGGCCAGCACGTCGGGGTCGAAGGACTCGACGTGGATGCCCACGGAGTCGACGCCCATCTCGGCGACCCGGTCGATGACGGAGAGGTCGGAGGGGGGCTCGAACTGCACCTGGACCGGGAGACCCGCGGCCTCCTTGACCGCCTGGGCACAGCGGGCGACGTACAGGGCCCCGCGGTCGGGGGTCGCGGTGCTCCCGGTCGTCAGCGTCGCGTCCACGGCACCGTCGAGGTCGCGAGCCGCGACGGCGACCTCCGCCAGCATGGCGGGCGTCTTCTTGGCGATGGTTCGACCCGCGGCCAGGCTGACGCCGATGCCGCAGAACCGGCACTGGTCGTCGGTGCCCCAGTACGTACACGTCTGCAGGACGGTGCTGGCCAGCGAGTCCAGGTGCAGGAGAGCGATCTGCCAGTACGGGATGCCGTCGTGCGTGGTCAGGTCGTAGTAGGCCGGACGCGGCGCGAGCGATGCGCTCGCCAGCCGGGTGCGCCCCCGGTAGATTCCCCACCCACCCTCGTCCTCGCCGCGAAGCGTGTACGGGGACCGAGCGACGAACGGTGCACTCACCGGCAGTGTCGTGGCCACACCCTCGACATAGAGCATGCCCGCATCGGCGGGCCCCGCGCCTCCCGCCCTGGCCTCGATCGGCACCTCCACCCGGACGCCGTCGCTCTGCAGGGCCGTGATCAGCTCGGCCAGCGAGGACGCGCTGAGGGGATCGGCCGGCGAGGTCTCGGTCGTCGTCATCCGCTCCGCCCTCCATCGCGCCGGTACGCGGCATGCGCCAGGCGTTCACTATCCGACACTCCCGGCACCGACGCAACCATCACACTCACCCGTCGCCGAGGGCGGCCCGACGTCGCTCGACGTCCCGCTCGCGGTCGGCCGCATCGGCGTGCGTCGTCGGTGGGGACGACGGGCTCCGGCCCACCGGGTCCGTCTCCACCACGGCGCCCGTCTGCAGGTCCAGGCGAGCTTCCGCGACAGCGTGGAGCACGGTGCGGAAGTCCTCGTCGACGGTGGTCGTCACGGCGACGACGCGGGCCGTCGGGACGTGCACCTCGACCCGTCGGTAGGGCAGGTAGGGGTCCCCGGCCCAGTCGCCGGACTCCTCCAGCACGACCCACGTCCTGCCCTCGGCCCGGGCCCGACGGACCACCTGCAACCGGGTCGAGGCCGCCCGGTCCGCGATGACCTCCCGGTACCGCATCGCCAGCGCGACGTGCCCGATCAACCCGACGTCGAGCCCGGACGTGGATATCCCGCCCTGCTCGGCCGCCGAGGCGACCAGGGCCGGTCCCGACGCGGAGGCCTCGAGCAACGGGCCGGTCCCGGTGCCGAGCCCACGCAGCCGGTCGAGGGTCGCCCGGAGGGCCAGGACCGTCCGCTCGTACACATCCGGCCGTGCCAGGACGGACGGGAACAGCTGACCCTCGGCGGCCGCCCATGCGGCGGACAGCTGGGCGGGCACGGGGGGATCCAGCTGCGGGGACAGGTCGTCGCGTTCACCGTCCGCCCGTCCTGTCATTGCGCTCCTCGACTCGACGAGTTCACTATGGTGCACATGTCGTTCGCTATGCGATGCGCAGGTGGCCGGCGAGCCCGTGGTGTGGAGAGCCGATGAAGCCGCTCGCCGTCGTCGCCGTCGGTGGCAACGCGCTCACCCGCCCCGACCAGCGCGGCGAGCACGACGAGATCACCGCGAACTCCGCGGACATGGCGGCGAGCCTGGCCGCACTTCGAGCGGAGGGGTGGCGGGTCGCCGCCGTACACGGCAACGGGCCCCAGATAGGCAACCTTGCGCTGCAGCAGGACGCCGCGGCACCTGATGTTCCCGGCCAGCCGCTGCACCAGCTGTGCGCGATGACGCAGGGCCAGCTCGGAAGCGTGCTGGCCCGGGAGATCGACCGCCGGTGCGGCGCCGGAACGGCTGTCGCCGTGGTGACGCACGTGGAGGTGGACCACGACGACGCGGCGTTCACGCGACCGACCAAGCCCATCGGCCCCTTCCTCTCCGCTGCGCGGGCCCGCCGCGCCGCTCACGAGCTCGGCTGGCACGTCACCGAAGACGCCGGGCGGGGTTACCGGCGCGTGGTGCCGTCGCCGACCCCACGGGGAGTCGTCGAGCTGCGCGCGATCCTGGCCCTCCTCGACGCGGGGCACGTGGTGATCGCGGCGGGCGGGGGAGGCGTCGCGGTGAGCCGGTCCGAGGACGGGGGGCACCACGGGGTCGACGCCGTCGTCGACAAGGACCTGGCCGCGGCCGTCCTCGCGTCGGCGGTCGGCGCCCGTGACCTCTACCTCCTGACCGGGGTGGACCAGGTCCTCCTCGACCTTGGGACCCGTCACGAGCGACCCCTGCACCGGCTGACGGTCGGCGAGGCCAAACGGTACCTCGCGGACGGCCAGTTCCCGCCGGGCAGCATGGGCCCGAAGGTGGCCGCCGCCCTGCAGTTCCTCGACACCGGCGGTCACCGCGCCATCATCACCTCCGCACGTCTCCTGAGAGCCGCCGCCCGCCCCGATGCACGGGTGGGCACCCGTATCGAGCCGGTGGCGACGACCGTGGCGAGTCCACCGTGACGGCCGTGGGCGTCCGCGTCCACGGCGGCTCGTACATCGACTCCCTCCAGCTGATGGCGACGACGGTGACGATGGAGGAGAGCGGCGGGGTCGAGTGGGCCGGGGCGTTCATGGCCACGCCCCGCGGCCTCCAGGAGCTCGGCGCCTCGGGGTTCGCCCAGCACCTTCCCCCCGGACTCGGCGGGAACGACCTGGTGCTCGCCGTACGGGCGAGCGACGACGACGCCGTGGAGCAGGCCCTCGAGTCCGGCCGCCGGATCGCCTTCGGCGAGCGCGACAACGGCGACGTCAGGTCCGCTGCCACGCTGCCCGGGAGCATCGCCGATGCCGTGCGACACCAGCCGGGGACGAACGTCGCCGTCATCTCCGTCCCGGG
>DASTQL010000117.1:0-26024 GCA_035761805.1 Jiangellales bacterium
AGAGGAAGCAGAGGGTCACCGGGACCACCGGGAGCAGCGCCAGCACGCCGCCGACCAGGAGCCCGCCGGTCCCGACCTCGGCCCCGATCGCGGCGAGCACGACCAGCGCGGCCCAGCCCAGGACCACGGCCAGGACCACCGCGACGAGCACGCGACGGACGAGCCCCGCGGCTCCGCGCCGGTACGACGGGATGGGGTCCGCCATGGGGCGCAAGCCTAAGAGCGGCCGGAGGTCGCGAGCAGCCTGGCGTAGCGTGGAGCCCGGGCGACCGGCGGTGTGCCAGGCCCGGGACGGGGTTCGACGATGGGTGACGAGGCGAGGGACGAGGAGCAGCTGCGGGCACAGGTACCGCAGCTCGACGAGCGGGCCCGGCGAGCCCTGGCCACGGCCGAGCAGTGGGTCGGCGGGGCCGTGCAGGGCGTGGCCATCGGCGCCACCGACGTCGGCGAGCAGGCGCTGGTCGTCTACGTGACGCCGCCGCACGACCGGCCGCTGCCCGCGGAGTGCGAGGGCCTCCCGGTGGTGGTCCGGGAGACCGACCCGTTCACCGCGGGCGGCTGACCGGCCCCCTCACCCGGCCCGGCTCACGGCCAGAGCCGCACCTGCAGGGCCAGCTGCACCGTGGCGATGGGGTTGAGGATCGTCGCCACCGACGAGCCGGCGAAGAGCAGCCCCACCGGGTTGTTGGCGACGTCGAGCACGAGGCTCCCGGAGTCCCCGCCGGCGGACATGTCGGTCGTGACGATCTGGTTGCAGAACTTCGCCACCCGGCCACCGCCGTAGTTGACGTTGACCGTCGCCGCGATGGCGGTCACCCGGCCCGTGGTGAAGTCGGTCGTCCGCCCGGTCTTCTTCAACACCATGCCGACGGCAGCGGCCTGGGCCAGGGACGCGGGGTGGCCGTTCCAGTAGATGTCCCGGTCGAGCTGGTGGAAGACGACCTCGGCGACGGCGGCGTCGACGTGGTTGCAGGTGCCGTCGAACTTGATCGGCACGAACCGCGCCAGCCGGCCGATGACGTCACCGGGCGCGGTGCCACCGTCGACCCTCCCCGGCTGGATGACCGGGTCGCCGATGCGGGCGTCGTTGGAGTTCGCCAGGACGTGGTTGTTGCTGAGGATGTAGTAGCGCGGCGGCTTGCTCGGGAACGGCGAGAGGTCGTAGCACCCGGCCCCGATCGTCCCCGCGGTCACGCTGGGGTGGCCGACGCTGTACCCGGGCCGCACGGGACGCACCCGCTCGCGCAGGGTGAGGACGTCGAGGTCCGACGCCGGCGCGGCGTCGTCGCCGGCGAAGAGCGTGCCGACCTCGAGCACGTCGGTGGGCTGTCTCCCGACGGTCTTGGGCACCAGGTCGCTGCCCAGCACCCCTGGCGGCAGCTTGTGGCTGACCAGGACCATCACGCTCGGCGTCTCGGTCTGCACCCCGTCCTTGATCTTCCGGCCGATCCCCACGCCGACGACGTTCTCGCGGCCGAGCAGGTCGTCCTCGGCGGCTGCTCTCGACCGCACGGTCGCCTCGAAGGCGTCGGGCAGCGGTGCCTCGGCGGCGGCGTAGAGCTCCTCGTGCTCCATGGACCCTCCCTCGGAGGTCCGCGCCGGACGGCTCCCCGGTTCGGGACGCGACGACGCCGGCGCTCTCCCCTGTGGGAGGAGCGTCCGACCCCCGTGCCGTGATACACGCGGCGACGGTGGTGCCCCACAATGGTTCCCGGCCGAGCGCCCGTAGCTCAGCGGATAGAGCAGGTGCCTTCTAAGCACTTGGTCGCAGGTTCGAGTCCTGCCGGGCGCGCTTCCCCACCGCCGCCAGCACTCGTACGGAGGGACTCCGGGTGAGCAAGCACCGCCGCCGCGGGCGGAGTGGCGAGGCCGTCGACCTCGGCTCCCCCGAGCCGGCGGACCCGGTGGGACCGCTCGCGGAGGTCGGGCTGTACGGGCTGCTCGGCGCCGTCGTTGCGGCGGTGGTGATGCTCGCGTCGGGCATGGCGTGGTGGCAGGCAGCGATCGTGCCGGCCCTGGCCGCCGTGGTCGCGGGCGTGCTCGTGCTCCTGTGGTCCGGGAGTCGCGCTCCGGCCGCCGAGCCCCGGCGGGGGCGTCGGCGCCGGCGGTAGGTGCCGCAGGTCGGCAGGGCGCACCCGTCGGGCACCTGCCCCTAGGGTGGCTCACCGTGAACAGCGACCGACTCGTCTGGATCGACTGCGAGATGACCGGCCTCGACCTGGAGCAGGACGTCCTGGTCGAGGTCGCGGTACTGGTCACCGACGCCGACCTCGAGGTCCTCGGCGAGGGCGTCGACCTGGTGATCCGGCCGCCGGCCGAGGCGCTCGAGCGGATGGACGACGTCGTGCGCGCGATGCACACGACCTCGGGCCTGATCACCGAGCTCGAGGGGGGTGTGACGCTGGAGGAGGCCTCCAGGCAGATCCTCGCCTACGTCACCCAGCACGTCGCCGAGCCGCGCCGGGCACCGCTGGCCGGCAACACCGTCCACATGGACCGGCTCTTCCTGGCCAAGGAGCTCCCCGACGTGGAGGCCTACCTGCACTACCGCAACGTCGACGTCTCCTCCATCAAGGAGCTGGTCCGGCGCTGGTACCCGCGGGTCTACTACGCCAGCCCCGCCAAGACCGGCAACCACCGCGCGCTGGGCGACATCCGTGATTCGATCGACGAGCTGCGCTACTACCGGGCGACCGTCTTCGTCCGACCGCCGGGCCCGGACACGGGGCGGGCCCGGGCGGCTGCCGCGGACGTTGCCGGTGAGGGCACCTCGGACGAGCCGCCGGCGGTGCCCGGCCACGCCTGACGGCCCCTATAATCGTCAGGCCGTGCCGCCCCCGGGCGGCTCGCGCGTGGTGGCTGTAGCTCAGTTGGTAGAGCACCTGGTTGTGGTCCAGGAAGTCGCGGGTTCAAGTCCCGTCAGTCACCCCACGAAGTGGGAGCGGGAGACTGTCGGCGCGATGACGGAGACCAAGCGATGAGACGGGGCCGATCGCGCCGGGTGGTGCGGGTCGGTGCCCTCGTGGTGGTCGTCGCGGCTGTCGTCGTCGTCGCACCCGGACAAGCGGTCGGCGAGGCACCCGACCCGGATGAAGTGGCGCTGGCCGCTCGGATCGAGCGCGTCGCCCGGGCCCTCCCCTCGCCCGGACGGCCGGCCCCGCCGGCCGCCGAGTCGGCCGACATCACCCCGCAGCCGACTGCCCCTCCCGTACGGAAGGGACCGCCGCCGGTCCCGCAGTCCGCCGGCGGTGAGCTGGTCGAGGTGGGGCGGGACCGCCCGGCGACCACGACGGCGGGCCGCGAGGTCCGCTACCGGGTCGAGGTGGAGCGTGGGCTCCCGGTGCCCACGGCGGGGTTCGCCGTGCTCGTGCACCAGATCCTCGGCGACGCCCGTGGGTGGCAGGCCCTGGAGGGCGTGCGCTTCGTCCAGGTCTCCGGCGGCGAGGCCGACCTGACGGTCACCCTGGCGTCGCCCGACACGACCGATCGCCTCTGCGCTCCGCTGCGGACTCGCGGCGAGGTCTCCTGCTGGAACGGTTCCCGCGCGGTGCTCAACGCCAAGCGGTGGGTGCACGGAGCGGCGACCTACGGCGCGGAGCTGGCCGGCTACCGCTCCTACCTGGTGTCGCACGAGGTGGGCCACGGCCTCGGACACGGGCACGTGGGCTGCCCGGGCACGGGCCGGCCGGCCCCGGTGATGGTGCAGCAGACCAAGTCCCTCGATGGCTGCACCGCCAACCCGTGGCCGGCCGGCTCCTGACCGGGGCGTCTTCGGTCAGGTCATCGTGCCGAGCAGGTCCCTGCAGGTCTGCTCGCACCGGCTGCACGCCTCCGCACAGATCCGGCAGTGCTCGTGCATCGCCGCGTGCGACTCGCACTCCTCGGCGCAGGCCGCGCAGACCGTGGCACACGCCTCGAGCAGGGCACGGACCGTGGCGAGGTCGTCGGTCGGCTGTCGGCTGAGGGCGCGTGCCGTGGCCTCGCAGATGTCCGCGCAGGCGAGGTCGGTGCGGATGCACGGCCTGAGGTCGGCCACCGACCTCTCGGCGAGGCACGCAGACGCACAGGTCGAGCAGGCCTGGGCGCAGTCCAGCGTGGCGTCGATCGCGGCCACCAGGGCCTTGCGGTCGAGCTCGGAGGTGACGTCGGGATGCGTCTCGAGCATGGCAGCGGCGTAGGTCATGTGGGCCTCCGGGTCGTCCGGTCCCGATCTCGCCTACCCGTCCCGTGAGCGTGGCACACGTCATGTGCCACGGCGCTCCACGGGTTTCATCGCGGCATCCGGCGGCTGGTATCTTCGACCGGCGTCGCGCGCCGTTAGCTCAATTGGCAGAGCAGCTGGCTCTTAACCAGCGGGTTCGGGGTTCGAGTCCCTGACGGCGCACCCTGGACAACGCCGTGACCCGAGGGGGCGGCGTGGCCTGGACCGGAGCATGGGCCGTCACGATGAACAGCCCGAGACGACGAGGCCATCACTGGTGCACGCCACCGGCACGCTGCGAGCGGTCGTCGACGACGCTGGCCGGGGCTGCGGACTCCCCCACGGCGTCGGAGAGCCGACGTTCCGGCCGGTCCTCGACCGAGAGGTTCTCGACGAGCATGACGGCCAGGTCGTCGGTCAGCTCCGCGTCCGGGACGTAGCCCCGAACGGCGTCGAGTATGTCCTCGAGCGCCGCCTCGACGGTGCCGGAGGCCAGCAGCGGTGCCAGCGGGAGGACAGGGAGGAAGCGGCCACGACGGTCGCGCGCCTCGCTGAGCCCGTCCGTGTAGATCAGCAGCCGGTCGCCCGGTTCCCACGGCAGGTCCAGGGCAAGGTAGACATCTCCGAGGCCGAGCGGCAGGCCGGCCGGCGCCTCGAGGAGCGACGCGTGGCCGTCGGGGCGGATGTGGACGGGCGGTGGGTGCCCACAGCTGACCAGCGTCAGTCGGGCGGGGTCCGACACGTCGACCAGCAGTGCCGTGACGAACTCCTCCTCGTCGAAGAACGGCGCGAGGTACCGGCTCATGTGCGAGGCGACCGCGGGGAGGTCGGGTTGCGTCGCCGCCGCCTGGCGAAACGCGCGGATGACCCGGGCTGCCTGCTCGACCGCACCGATGCCCTTCCCTCGGACGTCACCGACGAGCAGGCGGACCCGCTCGTCCGAGTGGTAGCAGTCGTACAGGTCTCCTCCGACGACCGCCTCCTGGGCCGCCGACAGGTATCGGGCGGCGAGAGCCACGTGTCCCACCACCTCGGGCAGCGTGGGCAGGATGGTCCGCTGCGCCACCTCCGCGATCTCCGCCATCCGCGCATACCGGTGCTCCCGGCGCACGCGGACGATCGAGATGGCGACGGCGGCGGCAGCGATGAGAGCGACGTCTACGACCCGGACGATTTGCTGCGGCGTGTCGAAGACGTCGTTCCACCAACCGGCGGCGACCGTCAGCGCAAAGGCCGCGACGGCGTACACGGCCGTCGCCGGCGCCGGGAGCACGGCGCAGGCGACGAGAGGTGCGAGCGCGAACAGCGGCGCAAGCACGACGGGGTCGTCGACGAGCACGTCGACGACGGCGATGACGACCAGCAGCACCGTCGCCAGTCCCACGCCGACAGCCCGAGTCGCTCGATCGCCGGTCATCCACACTCCGCGTCGCGCACGGGAGAGCCGAGGTCGGCCGTGATCCTAACCGCGGACGGCCGGACAAGTCCGCCGTCCGGGCGGGGACGATGATGTCTCCCAGCCGTGACGGTCGTACCCGTCGACAGGAGGGAGGTCGGCATGACCGATGCCGCAGAGGAGCACCGAGCTGTCGCCGGGGTCTTCACCGAACGGGTCCGTGGGACCCCCGCCGGGGCCTGGGACAACCCGTCGCCGTGCGCGGGCTGGCGCGCCAGGGATGTCGTGGGGCACCTGGTCGAGTGGTTCCCCGCGTTCCTGAGCAGCGGGGCCGGCGTCAGGCTCCCCAAGGGCCCCTCGGTCGACGAGGACCCGGTTGGTGCCTGGCTGGTCCACAGCGACGGCGTGCAGGCCCTGCTGGACGACCCAGCTACGCCCACCCGGGTGCTGAAGGATCGGCACGTCGGCGACCTCACGCTCGACCGGGCGGTCGACGCGTTCTACACCGGCGACGTCTTCCTGCACACCTGGGACCTGGCCCGCGCCACCGGCCAGGACGAGCGCCTCGACCCCGACCGCTGCGCACGGATGCTCGAGGCGATGCTGCCCATGGACGAGGCGCTGCGGGCCAGCGGCCACTACGGACCGCGGGTCGAGGTGCCGGACGACGCCGACGTCCAGACCCGCCTGCTGGCCTTCATCGGGCGTTCGCCGTAGCCGGATCCGAGGGTCGGGGCCGCTGATCCTGTCGGTGGCGGCTGGTGGGATCCGGGAATGAGGACGCTCAGCCGTCGCGAGCTCGGTCGTGCCCTGTTGGTCCGCAACCTCCTGCTCGAGCGCTCACCGCTGTCCGCCGTGGAGGCCGTGCGACACCTCGTCGGCCTCCAAGCCCAGGAGCCCCAGGAGCCCTACGCGGGACTGTTCTCCCGGCTCGCGTCCTTCGACCCGCTCCAACCGAGCCGTGCGCTCGAGGAACGCCGGCTGGTCCGCACGCTGATGATGCGACGGACCCTGCACCTCATGACGGCCGAGGACTGCCTCGCCCTCCGGCCACTGCACCAGCCGATGCTGGAGCAGCGGATGCGCTCGGTGCTGCGCGCGCGGCTGCCGGGCGTCGACGAGGCCGAGCTGGCCGCAGCCGGAACGCCGGAGTTCGACGAGCAGCCTCGGACGCTGAGCGAGGTCGGACGGGCCGTCCAGCACCGGTGGCCCGACGCGGCACCACGAGACCTCGGCGACGCGCTCAGCTCACTCGTGCCGCTGGTCCAGGTCCCGCCACGCGGCCTGTGGCGCCGGACCGGACCGGCCCGCCACACGACGATCTCGGCGTGGCTCGGCCAGGACGCGGCCGACCCCGGAGCCGAGGCCGACGGGCTCGTCCTGCGTTACCTCGCGGCACACGGCCCCGCCTCCGCCGCCGACGTCCGGGCCTGGTCGGGCCTCGGCGGGCTGCGGTCGGTGGTGGACCGGTTGCGGCCGGGGCTGCGGACCTTCCGCGACGAGCGCGGGCGGGTCCTGCTCGACCTGCCCGACGCCGAGATCCCCGACGCCGACGTGCCGGCCCCTCCCCGGTTCCTGCCGGCCTTCGACAACGCCGTTCTGGGCTATGCCGACCGCTCCCGCGTCATCGACGACGACCACCGCGGGCTGTCGGTGACCGGTGCCCGGTTCCTGCTCGTCGACGGCCGGGTCGCGGCCACGTGGGATGTGCGCAACGACGACGGCAGCACCGTCCTGACCATCGACCCGCTGACCGAGCTGGCCAGGAGTGACGACATCGACGAGGAGGGCGCCCGCCTCCTGTCGTTGCTGGCGCCGGACGGCGCCCCGACCCGCATCGAGTGGTGCGAGCCGAGCTGACCTCAGGCGGGCCCCGTGGGGCTGGACGCCGCGGCGGTACGGAGCTGCAAGAGGCCCTTCTCGAAGTCCTTGCCGACCATCTTCTCCATGTCGAAGAGGAACCCGAACAGTCGCATCAGCAGTGGGCGGGGGCCGGTCATCGACCAGCGCACCCGGGTGCCCTCGCCCTCCGGCGTCAGCGTGAACTCCGTGGCGTTGCTCGACCGGAAGGGCTTGACGAAGTCCAGGGCGATGGCGACATGGCTCGGTGCCGTCGCATCGACGATCTCCATCCGGCCCTGACCCGCTTTGCGGTTGCCGGACCACTCGTAGACGGCGCCCGTCCCGGCGTCGGCACCCGAGTACGTGCGGCGGAGGTCCGGGTCGAGGTCCTCCCAGGGCGACCAGCGGCGCCACAGGTGGAAGTCGGACACCAGGTCGAAGACCCGCTGGGGCGGCGCCGGGACCACGGCCGTTCGCTCCACGGTGTACGTCGCCTCGGACATGGTCGCCTCCTGCAGCATCGGGTTGACGCGGGGAGGCTACGCCGATGCGCCCGCGTCCTTGACGTCGCCACGCGCGGGGCGGATGGTGCAGAAGGGACCGACGGCCGGGGGGATTCCATGACACAGCAGCACGACGAGGGCGGGAGCGCACAGGCGCAGCAGATCGCGTCGGCGGTGCGCCGGTTCGAGGAGACCGCGGAGGAACGCGAGCGGGTCTTCGCCACCAGGGCGGAGTCCGGTGTCGCCGTGCACGACACCATGGACCAGCTCCAGGCCCGCGCCGAGCGGCTTGTCGAGATGGGCGAGACCCCCGTCGAGGCGGTGGTCAACGTCGCCCTCTCCGACATCCCGGACCGTCAGGCCGCGTTGGAGCGCATCATCGGGGAGACCAACGACCTCCAGTCGTGGAGCTTCCTCCCCCGAGGCGCCCGCGCCGCCGCCAGCGTGGCGCGCATCTCGATGGCCGACAGGGGCAGGGTGCTGCCCCTCGGCACGGGGTTCCTGGTCTCCAACCGCCTGTTGATGACCAACAACCACGTCCTGCGCGACGTCGCATCGGCGGCGAACGCCGTGGTGGAGTTCGCCGCCGAGGTGGACATCGACAACGCCCCCGTGGCCCCGGTCCGCTACCAGCTGGACCCGCAGGCGTTCTTCGTCACCGACCGCCACCTCGACGTGACCGTAGTGCTGGTGCAGCCGGACGGCGAGGGCCGCACACCCGGTGAGCGGTTCGGCTGCAACAGGCTGATCCGCCAGCAGGGCAAGATCGTGACCGGCGAGCGGGTGAACGTCGTGGGCCACCCGATGGGTCGGCTCAAGGAGATCTCGATCCGCAACAACACCCTCGACCTCCAGCTCGACGACTTCCTGCACTACGCGACGGATACCGAGCCGGGCAACTCGGGGTCGCCGGTCTTCAACGACCAGTGGGAGGTCGTCGCTCTGCACCACTCGGGAGTGCCCAAGACGGATGAGCAGGGCAACTACCTGCGCAAGGACGGCCAGGTCTGGCGCCACGGCGACGGTGACGACGCGATCTGGTGGGTCAGCAACGAGGGAGCCCGGGTCAGCAGGATCCTCACCTTCCTCGCCGGGCTCGACCTCGACGCGGACCGGCGGGCGATCCTCGACGAGCTCGGCCCCAGCGCCGAGGTCACGCCCCCTGTCGCCGCCACGCCCGCATCAGTCAACGTGCCGGCGCAGCGCACCACGGAGGCCCGCCCCGCCCCTGTACGGAGGGGGGTCTCCGGGTCCGGCGGCGGGGAGCCGCACCTGGTGTTCCTGCACGGGCGCAGCCAGCAGGGCCGAGACCCGGACCGGCTCCGGCACACGTGGACGGCCGGGCTCAACGCGGGCCTGACCCGCGCGGGGTTGCCGGCCGTGGAGCCGCGGGCGGTGTGGTTCCCCTTCTACGGCGACCGCATGGTCGAGGTGCTCGGGACCCGGGAGTCCCTCTCCCCCGGTCTGGACGCCCCGGAGGTGGATACCGCCGAGGCCGTGGCCCCGGCGCCGGACGACCCGGCCCGCGCGCTCTACGAGGAGCTGCTCGCCGGTGCGGCCGTACGGGCGGGGATGCCCGCGGAGCTGGCAGCCGAGGACGGCCCCAGCGCGACAGAGGGGATCTCCGACCTCGGGGCGGGCCTGGTCGGAAGGCTGCAGCGGCAGCTCAGCTGGCTCGCGGCGCGGAGCGGCCTGGACGACCTGACGATCGCGCTGCTCTTCCGCGACGTCGCGGCCTACCTCGGACGCCGACGGGTCCGGGAGAGCGTGCTCGCCGCCGTGGCCGAGTGCGTCCCCGACAGCGGCCCGGTCGCGCTGATCAGCCACAGCCTCGGCACGGTGGTGGCGATGGACCTGATCCACTCGCTTGACAACCTGGACGTCGCGCTCCTCGTGACCGCCGGCAGCCCCCTCGGCATGGACGCCGTCCACCGCAAGCTGCTCGACGGGAACCTCCGTCGCCCGGACCGCGTGCGCCGCTGGGTCAACGCCTGGTGTGCCGCCGACCCGGTCGCCATCGGCTGCCCGCTGCGCCCGGTCTGGGGGGACGGGGTCACCGACCTGGTCACCGACAACACCAAGGCCCGCGCCCACGACATCGCCGAGTACCTCGGCGACGGGCGCGTCGCCGCCCAGGTGGGACGAGCCCGGACCGTCGCCGCGGTCCGGCTCTGACCGCCCGGGATCACCTGTCGTTCGGCACAGCCGCCCGCCGCTTCGCGACCCGGGCCATGAGCGCGGCCCCCACCCCCAGCACGACGAGCGCGAGCAGCACGAGGGCGACGGTGCCGGGACCGAGGCCGGACACGGTTCGCGCCAGCGTTCCCTGGACCTGCACTGCCGCGTCGACGACGGGGTCCTCCGCCGAGCCGCCGCTGAAGACGCGCAGCTCGTACCAGCCGTAGTACGCCACGTAGAGACCCGCCGCCACGAGCAGCGCGCCGCTGACCCGCGACACGTACGGGAGGAGGCGACGCATCCGGCTCACCACCCCGGCCTGGGCCAGCGCCACCGACACGGCCAGCGTGCCTACGACCAGCCCCATGCCCAGCCCGTACGCGACGAAGGCCGCCAGCCCGGCTCCAGCACCCCCAGCGGTCGCCGCGCTCGTCGTGACGGCGAGGAACGGCGCGACCGTGCAGGAGAGGCTCGCCACCGCGTACGCGACGCCGTAGCCCACCATCGACCAGGCCGAACGCGACGGTGCCGCATGCAATCGCGGGGTGCCGAGGAGGAGCTCCCGGCCGCTCAGCAGCCATCCGCCGAGCAGGACGAGGGCCCCCCCGATGACGACGGTCACCCACGGCAGAAAGCGCTCCACGGACAGGGCCAGCGGCACCACCACCAACCCGAAGCCGCCGAAGACCACGACGAAGCCGGCCGTCATCGCGGCCGTCATGGTGGCGGCCCGGCCCATGGCCGCCACCCGACCGTCCTCACCGCCCTGCGTGACGATCAGCGTCAGGTACGCGGGGAGGAGGGCGAAGCCGCACGGGTTCAGGGCAGCCACCATGCCCGCGGCGAGAGCCAGGGACAGCGTGGGGCCGTCGAACATCAGCTCTCCGCGAGTGCGTCCAGCTCGGCACGGAACTCAGCCTCCGACAACGGGCCCGTGACCACGCGGAACTCGCCCGACTCGTCCAGCACGCCGTTGTCGTACTGCTGCGTGACCCCGAAGCGCGCGTAGATGGTGCCGTCCGCGTCGGCCAGGTGGGTCAGCCCGCCGACTCCACCTCGCTCCACGAAGTCCCGCATGGCCTGGACGTCGCGGGACAGGCCGCCGACGCCGATGACCGCGACCCGGCCGGTGTACTCCTCGGCCAGCGCCGCCACGACCGGCGCCTCCCGCTGGCAGACCGGGCACCACGGCGCCCAGAACCACAACAGGGCGTCCCTGCCGGCCAGGCTGGCTCCCTCGAAGGTCCCCCCGTCGAGGGTCTCGGCGGTGAAGTCGAGGACCTCGGGCACCTCGACCACCGGCGGAGCCTCGACCGTCGGCTCCGCCTCCGTGTCCGGGGAGGGCGTCTCCTCCCGTACGGAAGGGGTCCCCACGACTGTGGGAGTGGTCACGGCCTCGTCGGTCCCCGCGGTGGGATCGGCGGCGTCACCGCACGCGGACAGGGTCAGCACCCCGACGATCAGGAGCACCGGAACGGTGCGACGACGGGACGGCATGGAGCGGCTCCGCGGATCGTGGACGTCCCCCTCATCCTGTCCGACCCGGAGGGCCGGTGCCCGCTCACCCGGATTACGGATCACTGACGGTGTGACCGGGCCGGTAGCCGCACCTCGAAGCGACAGCCTCCCGGGACGTTGGCCACCCCGACGGAACCACCGTGGGCCTCGACGAGGCCCTGCACGATGGCCAGTCCCAGTCCGGCTCCCGCCCGGCCCGGTGTCCGTGCCTGCGAGCCGCGCCACCCCGGCTCGAAGACCCTCGTGAGGTCGGCGTCCGGGATGCCGCCGCAGTGGTCCTGCACGGTGAGCAGGGCCGAGTCCCGGTCCCGCCGGGTGGCCACGGCGACCGTGCCGTCCGGCGGCGTGTGGCGGACGGCGTTGACGACCAGGTTGGTGAGCGCCCGGGACAGCTGGCCGGCATCGGCGTCGACGGTCACCTGCCCGTCCGCGGACCCCTCCAGGCGCACACCGGCGTCGTCAGCCACAGGCTGGACCGACGCGAGCGCATCGGAGACGAGGTCGGCCACGTCCACCTGGTCCCGGCTGAGGCGGAGCGCTCCGGACTGGATCCTCGACAGCATCAGGAGGTCGTCCACCATCGCGGCCATCCGGTCGGCCTCGACCCGGATCCGGGCGTGGTATCGGGCCGGGTCGTCGACCACCCCGTCCTCGAGCGACTCGGCCATGGCTCGGATTCCCGCGAGCGGGCTGCGGAGGTCGTGCGAAACCCAGGCCACCATCTCCCGGCGGCTGGCCTCGACCTCCCGGTCGCGGGCGCGAGCGGCGGCCTCCTCGGCCGCCCGTCGGTCCAGGGCCCGGACCCGCCGGGCGAGCACGACGCCGAACGCGAGCGCGACCGGCACGGTCGCTGCGAGCACCAACAGCACCGCGGTGAGGTCGTGCGAGGAGAGGAACATCGCCCTTGCGCTCACCAGGACCCCGACGGCGACCGAGGCCACCGCGACGAGCGGGGTGACCACGGAGGCCGCACGCACCGAACGCCGGGCCGTGGCCACCACGAGGAGCGTCCCCGCCGCACCCACGACTGCTGCGGTGACCGCCGCCAGCAGCACCGTCTGCAGCTCCGGCCTCACGGCCGATCACCCCGCCCGTCGCTGCGGTCCCACCGGTAGCCCACGCCCCACACGGTGACCAGACTCCGTGGCCTCGCCGGGTCCCGCTCGATCTTCTCCCTCAGCCGCCGGACGTGGACGGTCACGGTCGACTGGTCGCCGAACTCCCAACCCCACACCATCCGCATCAGCTCGTCGCGGGTGAACACCCTGCCCGGTTGCTCGAGGAAGTGGCAGAGCAGGTCGAACTCCCGGACGGTCAGGGACACCTCCCGTCCTGCCAGCAGGGTGCGTCGCGCAGATCGGTCGACGGTCAGGTCGCCGTCGGTGAGCAGGTGTGGTGGGCCTTGCAGGGCCGGCGTCTGGTCGCGGTGGGCCCGGCGCAGGACCGACTGGATGCGCAGCACCAGCTCCCGGGGGCTGAAGGGCTTGGTCACGTAGTCGTCCGCCCCGACCTCGAGACCGAGGACCCGGTCCTCCTCGTCTCCGCGGGCGCTGAGCATGACGACCGGGAGGTCCCCGTGCTCGGCTCGCAGGGATCGGCACACCTCCAGCCCGTCCGACCCGGGCAGCATGATGTCGAGCACGACCAGGTCGGGTCGCTCAGCGCGGGCCGCGTGCAGAGCTGAGGCACCGTCACCCGCCTGGGCGACCTCGAGCCCCGCCTTCCCCAGATAGTCGACGACGACCTCGCGCACGGTGGCGTCGTCGTCGACGACGAGAACCCGGGCCACACCCGTAGCGTAGGAGCCGGCTACGGGGACACGGCCACGCCGAGCACGTCGGCGCCGAGGACCTTGGGCGTGCCCTCCTCGTAGAAGGCGTCGACCTCGCCGACCTCGAAGCCGGCTGCGACGAGGAGGTCCACCACGGAGCGCGTCAGGTGGCAGCCCCCGGCGATGCGCTTCTGGATCGGCTCCAGCCGCCGCTGCCACCGGCGGACCGACTCGTCGGGGGCCAGACCGTGCTCGACGAAGTGCAGACGGCCACCCGGTTCGAGCACGCGCCGGAGCTCCTGCAGCGCCAGGTCCACGCGAGGGACGCTGCACAGCACCCAGGTCGAGACGGCGGCATCGAAGGTGTCGTCCGCGTACGGCAGGGACTGGGCGTCCCGCCCGGACCGGCGCACCGGCACGGTCGCCGCACCCCGCCTACGCTCGGCCAGTGACCAGGCCACGTCGGAGGGCTCGACGGCGTCAACCTGGGTGACGGCTCCCGGGTAGTACGGCAGGTTCAGGCCGGACCCGAAGCCGATCTCGACGACCCGCCCCCTCGTCCCCGCACACACCCGTCGACGCAAGGGGCGGACCAGATCGGACGCGCACGCGCGGTCGGTGATCCGAGGCAGCACCCGCTCGGTGTAGAAGCCCATCGGCCCGAGTCTGCCCCAGCCGATGGGGTCTGGCGCCGCGGCCTTGGTCCCGTCGCCCCTCCTCGGTCGGGGAGCGTACGAACTGACTCGTCCTGGTCATGGTTGAGAACCGCCATGGTGGGGAACCGTCTCGTCCGCGGCACCTGGCTGCACGGAGGAGGGCGCCCATGAGCAGGTTCGGCCTCGACTCCGCCGGGCCCCCATGACCGCGACCGCCGAGGGCACGCTGGACCTGCCCGCGTCGCCCCGCAGTGTGCCGGTAGCACGTCGGCACGCTCGTCGAACGGCGCGGGAAGCCGGCCTGCCGGAGGACACGTCCGACGTCCTGCACCTGCTCGTCTCGGAGCTGGTGACCAACGCCGTGGTGCACGCTCGCACGGACGTCCGCCTGCACATCGTCGTGACGCCGGACGAGGTCCGGGTGGAGGTCTGTGACCAGGCGGGCCTGCACCCGAGGCTGCGCACCCACTCGTCCTCCGCGACCACGGGTCGGGGTCTCCGCCTGCTCAGCGCCCTCGCTTCGTCCTGGGGCGTCGAGGAGCTGGACGCCGGGGGGAAGATGGTCTGGGCGGTGCTGCCGGTCGACAGCCTGCACTCCGACCACGCCCTGGCCGAGCGCTACGCGGACGTCGCGGGCCTGCTCGGCGACCTCGGGCCTGAGGGCGAAGGACGGTCGGCATGAGCACGCAGCCTCGCGGCGGGCAGGTCTCGCCGTGGGGGCGCTACACACCGGAGGACGACCGGGACCTCGTGACCGTCCGACTCCTGGGCGTACCGGTCCGGCTCTGGTGCCGCGCGACCGAGCAGCACGACGAGCTGCTGCGCGAGTTCTCCCTGCTCAGCTTCGGGATCGAGGAGGGCGCGACGAAGCCCGACGAGCTGCCGGCCCGCCTGGTCACGCTGGTGCGCGAGCTGCGGGCACTGTACGGCGGGAGCCGTGAGCGCGACGACGTGGCGCGACAGGCGGCCCTGGCGCGGGGAGACGCAACGGTAGACCTGACGTATGAGGTCCCGGTCACCGTCGGGAACGCCGGCCAGGCCCTGGCCGCGCTCCTGGAAGAGGTGGACGAGTACTGCCGGTCCGACTCCTACCTACTGACCCTGGCCCCCGACGAGGCCGTCGTCGCGTTCCGGCACTGGTACGTCGAGGAGTTCACCCGACAGGTGCAGGGCCTCCCGCCGCGCCCCTGGACCGGTCCGTTGGAGTGATCGTGGGCGCGGGCGTTCGACCGCCCATCCCCCCCTGCCGCCGAGCTGATCGACGTCGTCAGCCGGGAGGCTCCGGCGTCTGCGACTCGGGGGCGACGTCCTGGTCGGGTACCTCGCGGGGCTCGTCTTCCACCTCGGGCCCCGGCAGTGGCTCACTGTTGCCCGGGACGGGTCGGGTGTCGCTCATCGATGCCTCCTGGATCCGTTAGCTCGACCTCGCCCGCCGGGTCGCCCGGTCGTTGGCACGCTTCAGGGCGTCCACCAGCTCCGCCTTGGACATCCGAGACCGGCCGGGCACGTCCAGCCTTCGAGCCAGCTCGTAGAGATGCCGCCTGGACGCGTGGGCATCCACCCCTTCCGCCGTCGGGACCTCGCGGGCACCCGCTGGCCGAGCGGCCTGCTCGTCGGACGGCCCCTTCTTGCCCTTGGGCTCCCAGTGGTCACCGACCTTCTCGTACGAGTGCTTGAGGCTTGCGTATGCGGTGCGGTGCGCACGCTCTCCTTCCCCGTACGTCTCGACCGCCGAGTCGTGCGTCTTCACCCACGTCTCCTGCGCCTTCCTCGACGAGCGTTCCAGCGTCGAGGGCAACTCCTCCCGACCCGGCACGGGGCACCTCCTGCTGTGGTCGACCCAGACGACCTACCCGCTCTTGGGCTGGGTAGACGTCGGGCATGCCGGCGGAGGGCCTTCCTAGTGAACCGTCGGCTCCACCGAAGGGGCCCGCCGGCACGTCAGTTCAGCGCAGGGTCGGGTGGGTAGGTGGCCTCCTCGTCCGGGCCGCCGGTGGCTCCGGCGGCGGAGCGGGTCGGCGGGTCAGGTCCTCGGCCGACAACGCCGCCTCGTCCACCCGGCCCGGCGTGGCCGCATGTCCGGCCAGCACCCGGGCCACCACCTCCCGCCGCAGCGCCGGGTCCGCGAGCACCCCGACCTTGTCCAGGATCATCGACCCGGTCGGCGCGTCCACCACCCCGTCCGCAGGGCCGCCGCCAGCTCCGGCAGCTCCTCCAACGACAACCCGAACCCCACCCGGTTGCTCACCGACCGCTGCGACATGCCCAACGCGGCCATCAGCTCGAGCTCCACCCCCAACCGGGCCGGCTCCCGCCCGCGCAGTCCGCACTCCGGGTAGCCCGCCACCAGCCGGCACAACGCCGCCGCCGCCTGCGCGATCACCCCGACCCTCGCCGCACCCGCCGCCGGCGACGCACCCGCGGAGGGCGGCGTCGAGTTCGCGATGGCCGCGCCCGGGCGCGCCGGGCCGGGCGCGCCGGCGCCAGGCGTCGCCGCTGCAGAAGGAGCCCCCGTCCGTCATCCCTCATCGTACAAGTGTTCGACGACAGTCTCGCCCGCCGAGACCCGAGCTGTGCACAGAGAACCGAGTCCCCCCGGGGCCACCACCAGGCCGAGCGGGCCACCACCAGCCGTCCACACCTCGTGAAGACCCCACCAGGGTGGTGAACGTGGCTATTCGGGTGCGAAGCAGACGGCCGGTTCACGTTTGTCGTGCCCAGGTCGGGTACTTGCGGTACTCGACCCGCACCTCACAGGAGGACAGCATGACGACCGAGGAGATGTACCCCCGACCCCCGGGTGGCCCCGCTGCCCCCACGAGTACGGGGACGACACCGGTGGGGACGACTCGTCCGGGCACGGGCGCCAGCAGCGAGACCGGCGCCGGTGGTGCCGGGCCGAGTTCCTCCACGAAGGAAGAGGCGAAGCAGCGCACCGGCGCGGTCGCCGGGACGGCCAGGGACGAGGCCTCGAACGTGGTCGAGGAGGGCCGTCGGCAGGCCGGCGAGCTCTACAGCCAGTTCCGCGGCCAGGTGGACGAGCAGGTCCACGCCCAGCGTGACCGACTCGGGGAGTCGTTGCGCACGATCGGCCAGGACCTGTCGAAGATGAGCCGTGGCGAGCAGACCGAGGGTCAGGCGCAGCAGCTCGTCGACGAACTCGCCGAGCGCACGCAGCAGGTCGGCGACTGGATCAGCCAGCGCAGCCCCAGCGAGCTCGCGGAGGAGCTGAGGTCCTTCGCCCGCCGCAAGCCGGGCACGTTCCTCCTGGGCTCGCTCGCGCTGGGCGTCCTGGCCGGCCGGCTCACCCGCGGTGCGACCGCAGCAGCGTCCGGTGGCTCCGGCAACGGCAGGACGACCACTGCCGGCGTGGCCGGCCCCGTAGGCGCCCGGCCAGCTCCGGCCACGCCGGCCGGCACGACGGCCGGTGGCCCGGTTGTAGGGGGTCCGACCGGCGTCACCGGCACCACGGGAGTCACCGGCACGACCGGGACCACCGGGATGCGGACCTCCACCGGCCTGGGCCCGCGTCCCGCCCTCGCTGGGGAGCCGACGGTCGACCCCGGTGATCCCCTGGACCCGCCCCGGACCGACCGGGGGGCGTACCGCCGTGACTGACCGCTTCGAGACCCGACCCGGGGTCGGACCGATGGGCACCGGCACCCCGGGCGGCCCCACGGGCCACCCACCCGACGTGGAGAACCGATCCGTCGGCTCACTGCTGGGTGAGGTGGCCAAGGACCTGTCCACCCTGGTCCGCCAGGAGATCGATCTCGCCAAGGCGGAGACCAAGCAGGAGGCCAAGAAGGGCGGCAAGGCCGCCGGCATGCTCGGCGGTGCCGGCATCGCCGCGCACCTCCTGCTGGTGTTCGTGTCCGTGGCCGTCATGTGGGCCTTGGCGGAGGTGATGCACCTCGGCTGGGCGGCCCTCGTGGTTGCCCTCGTCTGGGGCGTCGTCGCCGCCGTGCTCGGGGCTCTCGGGCGCAAGAAGCTGCGGGAGATCGAGCCAGTACCCACGCAGACCGTCGAGACAGTCAAGGAGGATGTGCAATGGGCCAGGAACCGGACCAGCTGAGGGCCGACATCGAGCGGACCCGGGCTGAGCTCGACCGCGACGTCGACGCCCTCACCGAGAAGGTCAGCCCCGGTCGGATCGTGGACCGCAGGGTTCAGCGCACGAAGGGCACGGTCCGGTCCTGGAAGGACCGGGTCATGGGTTCCGCGAGCGGAGCGGCCGGGAGCGTGAGCGACACGGCCAGCAGCACCGCCGAAGGAGCGAGCAGCGCCGTGCAGTCGGCAGCGAGCACCGTCCAGGAACGCACCCAGGGCAACCCGCTGGCGGCCGGCGTCATCGCCTTCGGCGTCGGCTGGCTCGTCTCCAGCCTGATCCCGGCCTCCCGGGTCGAGGAGCAGGCCGGTGGCAAGGTCCGCGAGCTCGCGACCGAGCACGGGGACACCGTGGCCCAGCCGGTCAAGCAGGTCGCCTCGGACGTCGCCGAGCAGATGAAGGAGCCCGCCCGCGAGGCTGCGCAGTCCGTGCAGCAGACCGCCCGTGAGGGCGCGCAGCACGTGACCGACGAGGGCCGCTCGCAGGCGCAGGACGCCCGCCAGGTGCACTCGTCCAGCTGAAATCGAGTGCGACCGCTATGACCGGTACGGCGAGGGGTGCAGCCGGCTACGGCCGGCGCCCCCTCGCCGTCTCCGGGAGCAGCCCCTCCTGCGCCCCGAGCCGCCACTCCACCAGGAGTGCGGTGGCGTCGTCGGTGAGCTCCGTGTGCTGGTGCGACACGATGTCCTGCCGCAGCCGCCGCAACGTCTCCGGTGCGGGGAGCCCGGTCGCCGCCCCGCGCTCGACGAACTCGGCCAGCCGCCGGAGGCCGAAGAAGGTCCCGTCCGGCCGCCGCGCCTCCGGCAGGCCGTCGGTGTAGACGAGGACGCGGTCGCCGGGCTCCAGCGCCTCGCGGCCGACCACCACCCGGGCGCCCCCGAACGGCATCCCGAACGGGAGGGCCGGTTCGAGCTCGAGCGACTTGACGAGCTTGCCCCGCCGCAGCAGGAGGGGCGGTGGGTGGCCGGCGCTGACCCACCGCAGCAGTCCGGTCTCGCAGTCCAGCTCGGCGAGCAGCCCGGTGACGAAGCGCTCACCGGCGAACTGACCGTTGATGGCCGCGTCGACCGCCTCGTAGGTCTCGGGCAGGTCCAGCAACGACAACCGGGCACTGCGGTAGGCCGCCAGAGCCACCGCCGCGACACCCGCCGCGTCGAGCCCATGGCCCATCGCGTCGACGACGACGATGTGGACGGACGAACCGTTGACGGCGTAGTCGAAGGCGTCCCCGCCGTTGTCGTAGCTCGGCTCCAGCATCGCCGAGATGACGACGTCGTCGGTGGCGAAGGTCATCGGGGGCAGGAGGCTCCACTGCAGCTCGGACGCGACGGTCATCGGCCTGGTCCGGCGCACGTACTCGAAGACGTCGCCATATGCCCCCTTGGAGATCACGACCTGGGCGACGAGGTGGGCGAAGCGCTCGGCCAGCAGCACCGTCTCGGGCGGCACACCACCGCCTGGTGATGGGACGAGCATCTCCAGGACGCCGATCTTGTCCGTCCCGTCGATCATCGGGACCCACAGCCGCAGGCGGCCGTCACCGGCGGAGTCGCTCCCGAGGACGGTCGCCGTCGTGAAGGCCCGCCCGGCCACGGTGGACTCGACGCCGAGCGGTGCCCGGTCCGCCGCCTGGGGGCTCGGCACCGGCCGGAGGAACTCCTGCTCGTAGTCGAGCAGGTAGAGGACCAGCTCGCTCCACCCCACGACCGCCGCCTCCTCGGCGGTGATGGCCGAGACCTCGGAGGCAGCGGCGAGGTGGGTCCGCCGGAGGAACTCGCCGAAGAGCCGGGCGGCGGCCACGTCCACGTCGCCGGCGCCCCCAGCGGCCCGGTGGGCCGTCACCCGAGCTCCCGGGCACACCGCTCGGACCGGACGTCACCCACCCCGCCAGCGTAGGTGACCGGTCAGGTCCCCCGGTCGTCCGTCACCCGGCACGGAGGCAGCGGCCGCACCGCGGGTCCCTCGAGCACCTCGCCGTCCACCCCGAAGCGGGACCCGTGGCAGGGGCAGTCCCAGCTCGTCTCGGCGGCGTTCCAGCGCACGTTGCAGCGCAGGTGCGTGCACACGGCGCTGACCGCGTGGAGCACACCGCCGTGGTCCCGGTAGGCCGCCACGTCCGCCCGGTCGACCCGGAGCACCCGCGCCTCACCCGCCGCGAGATCCTGCGGCCGACCCCCCCGTCGGCGCCCGAGCCGGTCCACGGTCCACGTGGCGCCGACCTTGGCGTTGAGCACGACGCCCTTGGGCACCGATCCCGGCAGTCCGATCCGGCGCGCGTCGAAGCTCTCCGCCCACCGCGACCCGGACCCGGCCAGCAGCTCGGTGAGGATCATGGCCGCCGCGGTCCCGTTGGTGAACCCCCACTTCCCGTACGCCGTGGCGGTCCACAGGTGCTTCGCCCCGGGCGTCAGCCGACCCACGTAGGGCATGTGGTCCAGCGACGTGGGGTCCTGCGTGGACCAGCGGTAGAGGACGTCTGTCGCGCCCAGCTGCAGGCGGGCCCAGGCGGCCAGCCGGTCCCACCGCTCGTCGGTGTCGTCCGCTCGGCCGACGGGGTGGCCCTCCCCGGTGACCACGATCGCACGCCGCCCGTCCAGTACGGCCTCGCGGGTCGACCGGGTCGGGCTGCCCACGTCGTACGAGCTCGGGGCGGGGGCCCCGTCGGGCAGCCCGAGGGCCACGGCGTAGGAGCGTCCCGGCTCCAGCCGGGCGAAGTGGAGGCTGCGGTCGAGCACCGGGACGTGCGTGGCCAGGACCACGTCGCGGGCCTGGAAGCCGCCGTCGGTCGTCCTCACCGTCACCGGGTCCTCGCCCCGCGCGTCGACCACTCGGACGCCGGGGGTGATCCGGACACCCAGATCGACACACGCCCGCGCCAGGCCCAGCAGGTACCGCCCCGGGTGGAGCTCGAGCTGGTCGGCGAAGCGCACGACCTCCCGTACGGGGAAGGGCAGGTCACCCTCGGACGCAGCCGTCACCGGGAGGCCGAAGGACCTGGCCAGCTCGCCCTCACGCCGGAGCCGGGCGGCGTCGCGGTCGGTCCGGGCGTACAGGTCGTGGACCGTCGTCCGGGCGTCGCAGCCGATGCCGAGCTCGTCGACGAGCCCGCGGACCTCGGCGAGGCCGGCCAGGTTGGCCTCGGCGTAGACCATCGCGGCGGACCGGCCCCGCGCGCGGGTGATCGCCGAGAGGACGAGGCCCTGTCCGACCGTGACCTTGACCGTCGAGTGGGTGCTGACGTTGTGGCCCAGCCGCCCGTCGTCGACGACCAACACCTCGCGCCCGTCGCGCGCGAGGAGCAACGCCGTGGTGAGACCCGTGACCCCCGCCCCGACCACGGCCACGTCGACCGGGCCGGCGGGAGCGGCGGACGTCGGCAGCTCGTCCCACTCGGGTACGAGCGTCCAGGGGCTGGTGTTGCGGCCGTCGCTCACGGGGGGCTCCTGTCGGTGGACTGCACTCTGCCGCACGGGGTACCCGACCGGGCTCCTTCGAACCGCCGACCGGGCGACGACAGCCGGGTTAGCCGACCCCCTGAAGGGGTAGTCGCTGCCGGGCACCGGTGGCCGCAGGGGGTCGCCGGTGCCCGGTCCATCCTCCCGCCGACACCCCAAGCGAGGTACCCCGTGTCCACCGACGCCATCGTGCTCCTCAGGGACGACCACCAGGAGATCCGCAAGCTCTTCCGCCGGTTCAAGGCCACAGGGGAGCGCGCCCACAAGAGCAAGGGCGAGCTGATGGACCAGATCCTCGAGGCCCTCACGGTCCACACGTACATCGAGAACGAGGTGATGTACCCGGAGACCCGGCGGCTCGCCCCGGAGCTGGAGGAGGACGTACTCGAGTCCTACGAGGAGCACCACGTCGCCGACCTTCTGTGCATGGAGCTGGCGGCGATGTCGCCCGAGGACGAGCGCTTCACGGCCAAGGCCACGGTGCTGATGGAGAACGTCGAGCATCACATGGACGAGGAGGAGCAGGACTGGTTCCCCCAGGTCAGGAAGGTGCTCGGCCGTAAGCAGCTCCGGGAGCTCGGGGCCCGCATGATCGAGCTGAAGAAGGACGCGCCGCGGCGCCCCGAGCAGCCCGGTGCGCTCAAGAAGGCCGTGGACGCCGTCCTGGACTGACCTGACGAGGCGGGGGAGAACGGTCATGTCCCTCGAGCAGGCTCTGGAGCAGGCCCTGGAGCAGACCTGGTGCGCGCTGACGTCGGTGGTCGCGGAGGTGTCCGACGCGCTGGAGTTGGAGCTGCACCGCCGCGCCGGCCTGCTCGGCTCCGAGTACGCGGTCCTGGCGGCCGCCGACGCGCCGCCCCGCCGTAGGGCCAGCATGACCGAGCTCGGTGACGCGGCCAGGCTGAGCGCGTCGGGGGTGACCCGGGCGGTGAGTCGGCTCGTGACCCTAGGCCTGCTCGAGCGGCACCGGGACGCGACGCGCGACGGTCGGCTGCTCTGGGTCCGGCTGACTCCTGCGGGTCAGGAGCGGCTTGGTGTCGCGCGAGAGGTGCGCGCCAGTCTCCTGAACCGGGAACTGGCGCCTCGCCTCGAGGACCTCCGCCGACGTCTCGGTACGGAGAGTCTCCACCCGAACACTTGACCGGCGAAGTGTTTGATCCGTCGGCCTGCGGGCACGTGCGGCGCGGTCGCTTGAGCAGACAGGCACCTGAGCTCCCCGCACCCAGGAGGTCCGAGTGCTCGTCCTCGGCATCAACGCGCTCTTCCACGACCCGTCGGCGGCCCTGGTCGTCGACGGCCGCACCGTCGCCGCCGCCGAGGAGGAGCGGTTCTCGCGGCGCAAGCACGGCAAGCGCCCGGTCCCGTTCTCCGCCTGGGAGCTGCCGGAGCAGGCCGCCGCCTGGTGCCTCGCCGAGGCGGGGGTGGAGCCCTCCGACCTCGACGCCGTGGCGTACTCCTTCGACCCTGCCCTGGCCCGGCCTGCCGAGGAGCTGGGGCTGCACGACCCGTGGGACCACCTGCGCCAGACCTACGCCTGGGCGGCACCCCAGTTCCTCGCCAGCGCTCTCCCCGGGCTGGACCCGGCCGCCGTCCGCTTCGTCCGCCACCACGTGGCGCACGCGGCCTCCGCCGGGCTCGCGGCCCCCGGCCGTACGTCCAGCGTGCTGGTCCTGGACGGGCGTGGCGAGGCCACGAGCCACCTGGCGGGGCGCTACGTCGGCGGCCGGCTCGAGATTCTCGCCGGCCAGGCGCTGCCCCACTCCCTCGGGCTCCTGTACGAGGACGTCACCCAGCACCTCGGCTTCCTGCGCAGCTCCGACGAGTACAAGGTCATGGCGTTGGCCTCGTACGGCCGCCCGCGGTTCCTCGACGAGCTGCGTGAGGCCGTCCGTACGACGGGTGACGGCGGTTTCCGCACCGACCCGGTGGACTGGGGGCGGCTGGCCAAGCCCCTCGCGCCCGGGGAGCAGTGGGACGCCGACCACGCCGACCTCGCCGCCAGCGTCCAGGTGCGGCTCGAGGAGGTGCTGCTCGAGCTGGCCGGCTGGCTGTACGAGCAGACCGGGGACCGGATCCTCACGCTCGCCGGCGGCGTGGCGCTGAACTGCGTCGCCAACACCCGGATCTTCGCCGAGAGCCCCTTCGAGCGGGTCTGGGTCCAGCCCGCCGCCGGCGACGCCGGCACCGCGCTCGGCGCGGCCCTGCACGTGGCCCGGACGGCTGGCGAGGACCCGGAGCCGATGCCCGGCGCCGA
This sequence comes from Jiangellales bacterium, assembly GCA_035761805.1. Classification (GTDB taxonomy): domain Bacteria; phylum Actinomycetota; class Actinomycetes; order Jiangellales; family Jiangellaceae; genus DASTQL01. The sequence continues at coordinate 23,883 of DASTQL010000117.1, forward strand.
CCTGGGCCGCGGCTGGAGCGACGAGCGCATCGAGGCGGAGCTGCGGCGCGCCCGGGTGCAATACGACCGACCTGCCGACATCGCCGTGGAGGTCGCCGACTGCCTGGCGCGCAACGGCGTCGTGGCCTGGTTCCAGGGCCGCAGCGAGTACGGCCCGCGGGCCCTCGGGCACCGGTCGCTGCTCGCCCACCCGGGCTTCCGGCAGAACCTCGAGCGGCTCAACGACGTCAAGGGGCGGGAGCAGTTCCGGCCGGTCGCGCCCATGGTGCTGGCCGGCCGGGCGGGTGAGATCTTCGGTCGCGGCCCGGTCCCCTCGCCGTACATGCTCTTCGTCCACGACGTCGACCCGAGCTGGCTGGAGCGGATCCCCGCCGTAGTGCACGTGGACGGCACGGCCCGGATCCAGACCGTCGACCCGGTCCAGGAGCCGCTGGTCGCCACGATGCTCGAGCGCTTCGAGGGGCTCACCGGGCTGCCGGTGGTGGTCAACACCAGCCTCAACACCGCAGGCCGGCCGATGGTCGACTCTCCGGTCGATGCCCTCGAGTGCTTCGGGTCGGCACCGGTCGACCTGCTCGCGATCGGGCCCTTCGCCGTTCGGCGCTGCCCGGGAGGACACGCATGACCGGCGTCTCCGTGGTCGTCCCGACAGTGGGACGACCCAGCCTCCAGGTCCTGCTCACGGCGCTCGCCCAGGGGGTCGGGCCACGTCCGACCGAGGTCGTGGTCGTGGACGACCGGCCGGGCAGGACCCCCCCGCTGGTCCTCCTGCCGCCCGGACTCCCTCCCGTACGTGTGCTCCGGTCCGGCGGGCGCGGGCCGGCGGCCGCCCGCAACCTCGGCTGGCGCAGCGTCCGAACGGAGTGGGTCGCCTTCCTCGACGACGACGTCCTGCCCGATCCGGACTGGTTCGAGCGGCTGGCGGCCGACCTGGACGGGCTGCCGCCCGACGTCGCGGGCAGCCAGGGACGGCTGACCGTCCCGCTGCCCGCGGACCGACGGCCGACGGACTGGGAACGGTCGACCGCGGGCCTGGAGGGCGCGGCCTGGATCACCGCCGACATGGCCTACCGGCGGGAGGCGCTGGCGGTGGTCGGCGGCTTCGACGAGCGGTTCCCGCGCGCCTTCCGGGAGGACGCCGACCTTGCGGTCCGGGTCAGAGCGACCGGCGCCCGCCTGGTCCGTGGCGATCGACGCGTGCTGCACCCTGTGCGCCCGGCCGGCCCGTGGGCCAGCGTCCGGGCCCAGGCCGGCAACGCGGACGACGTGCTCATGCGGCGGCTGCACGGCCGGGCGTGGCGAGCCCGCGCACAGGCCCCGGCGGGCAGGCGCAACCGACACCTCGCGGTCACCGCCTGCGCCGCGCTGGTCCCCCTGCTGGCGGCCACCGGCCACCGGCGCGCAGCCGCCGGTACGGCCGCGGCCTGGGCGCTCGGGACGGTCGAGCTCGCCCGGGCACGCATCGCGCCCGGCCCGCGCACCCGTGACGAGGTGGCCCGGATGCTCGTGACCAGCGCGGCCATCCCGCCGGCTGCCACCTGGCACACGCTGCGCGGGCTCGTGCGTCACCGGCAGGCGGCGCCCTGGCGCGGCGTCCCGGAGCTGGTGCTGCTGGACCGGGACGGGACGCTCGTCCACGACGTCCCGTACAACGGGGAGGCCGACCGTGTGCGCCCGGTCGACGGGGCCCTCGAGGCCCTCGACCGCCTGCGGGCGGCGGGCGTCCGGCTCGGTGTCGTCACCAACCAGTCGGGGGTCGCCCGGGGGCTGCTCACCCGCGAGCAGGTGGACGCGGTCAACGAGCGGGTGGCGCACCTGCTCGGTCCCTTCGACACCTGGCAGGTCTGCACGCACGGGCCGGACCAGGACTGCCGGTGCCGCAAGCCGGCGCCCGGCATGGTGGAGGCGGCCTGCGCCGACCTCGGCGTCCATCCGCAGCACTGCGCCGTTGTCGGGGACATCGGCGCCGACGTCGACGCCGCGCTCGCGGCCGGCGCAACGCCCGTGCTCGTCCCCACCGCGGCGACCAGGCCGGACGAGGTGGCGACGGCCCCGTACCGGGCGCCGGACCTCTCGTCCGCGGTCGACCTCCTCCTGGCAGGCGTCCGATGACCCGCCGCGTGCTCTGCGTCAGGCTCGACA
>DASTQL010000118.1:0-5874 GCA_035761805.1 Jiangellales bacterium
ACCTCGCGCCCTTCGACGCCGAGGCCTTTGTCGACGCGCTCATCGACTGATCCCGTGACTGGTCGCCGGTTCGCGGCGGTGGCGGCCCTGCTGGCCGTCGCCGCCGCGACCTGTATGCCGGCGGCCGCCTCCGCGACGGACGGCACCTTCCGCATCACGGACCCGCGCATCACCGAGTCGTCGGGCCTGGCCCTGAGTCGGGCCCACCCGCACACCGTCTGGACGGTCAACGACTCCGGTGACAGCGCCCGGGTCTTCGCCGTCGACACGCGGACGGGCAGGACCGTGGGGGTGCACGGGTTCGGCGCCCCGGTCTGGGACGTCGAAGCCCTGGCCATCGACCCCGACGGCCGGATGCTCGTGGGCGACCTCGGGGACAACACGGCGTCGCGGGAGCTCGTCAGGGTCTTCTGGTTCGACGAGCCGGGGCTGGGGGAGACCTCGGGCGGCTGGGCCTCGTGGGAGCTGGCCTACCCCGACGGCCCGCACGACGCCGAGGCGCTGGCCGTGCACCCGCTGACCGGTCGGGTCCACATCGTCACCAAGGGCGATCCGGGCGGGGTCTACGCGCTGCCTGCCACCCCCAGCCGCGAGGGGGTCAACCGCCTCGAACGGCTCGGCCCCGCGCCGGCGAGGGCCACCGACGCAGTGTTCCTCGCCGACGGCTCCGGCCTGGTGGTGCGCACCTACACCCACCTGCTGGTGCTCGACGGGACGACCTTCCTCCAGACAGCGAGCGCCCGGCTGCCCCTGCAGCCCCAGGGCGAGACCCTCGCCCTTGCGCCGGGCGGCGACGGCCTGCTGGCCGGAAGCGAGGGGCGTCGCTCCGCCGTCCAGCAGGTCGCCGTGCCGGAGCGGCGGACGCCCACCTCCAGCCCGCCGGACCTGCCGGACCCGTCGGACCCCGGCTACACGCTGGAGCTGCGCGAGACGCCGCTCGACCCGGCCGACCTCGCCGCCGAGCCCTCGGTGACCGAGCGGGCCGGTGAGCTCCTGGCGGGCCCGGCTGGGCTGGCCCTGGGCGTCGCCCTGCTGGCCGCCCTCGCCCTGGCGGTGCACCAGTCCGTCCGCAGGAGCCGCCGACACTAGGCCCGGGTGACGCCCGCACTAGGGTGAGGCCGTGCACCGCGACCGTCACGCGGCCGCCTTCATGGCCGCCGTTCAGGAGTCCTGGGAGCTGGCGTCGGCGCCGCAGGTGCGGGAGGCCTGGCAGCAGGAGAGCGCCTGCGCCGGGATGACCGTCGGCGGGCTGACCCACCACCTGCTGGGCCAGGCGCGCAGCGCGTCGCAGCTGCTCGACGCACCACCCGGCGAGGACCAGCCCATCGCGCTGCTCGAGCACTACAGCCGCGCCGCGTGGGTCCAGCCGGAGGCCGAGGTCAACGCCTCGATCCGCGACTCCGACAACGCCGCTGCCGAGCAGGGGGCCGACGCGGTGCTGGGGGAGGCCCAGGCCGCGATCGAGACGCTGCCCGGCCTGCTGGCCCGCCCCCGGGACCCCGACACGGTCCACATCCCCTGGCAGGGCTGGTCGCTGACCACGCCCGACTTCCTGACGACGCGCATGATGGAGATGGTCGTCCACGGCGACGACCTCGCGGCGAGCGTCGGCCTGCCGACCCCGACCTATCCCGACGACGTCGTCGGCCCGGTGCTGGCCCTGCTCACCGCCGTCGCGGTCCGGCGCCACGGCCAGACCGCGCTCGTGCGAGCCCTGGCCCGCCCGCAGCGGGCACCGGGCACGGTCTCGGCCTTCTGAGCCCGCCCTGACCGCGCGGAAGGCCGGCCCCTGTCTCCGCTCCCAGGATGTGAGACCGGCCCCCGCGCGTTACCTGATGCTTACCGGCGGCGCGGCCCGCTAACACGCCCGTAACACGGCAGCGCACGCCCCGAAACGGCGCAGGACCACGCTCTTCCCCATGGACATTGCACTCAACAGCGGCGACACCGCGTGGGTCCTGATCAGTGCCGCCCTGGTGCTGCTCATGACCCCCGGCCTCGCTCTCTTCTACGGCGGCATGGTCAGGTCCAAGAGCGTCCTGAACATGATGATGATGAGCTTCGGCTCCATGGCCACCGTCAGCGTCATCTGGGCGCTGTGGGGCTTCTCGATGGTATTCGGCAACTCCCAGGGCGGCCTCGTGGGCGACCCGTTCGAGTTCTTCGGCCTCAAGGGCATGTTCGGCGAGCGACTGCTCGGCACCCCTGAGGCAGGTGGCATCCCGACGATGGCGTTCGTCGCCTTCCAGGCGGTCTTCGCGATCATCACCGTCGCCCTGATCAGCGGCGCGATCGCCGACCGCGCGAAGTTCTCGACCTGGCTGGTCTTCTCCGTCATCTGGGCCACACTCGTCTACTTCCCGGTCGCCCACTGGGTCTTCTCCTTCGACGGCTACGTGTCCGAGGCCGGCGGCTGGATCGCCAACACCCTCGGCGCGATCGACTTCGCCGGTGGGACGGCGGTGCACATCAACGCCGGTGCTGCGGGTCTCGCGCTCGCCCTCGTGCTCGGCAAGCGGATCGGCTTCGGCCGCGAGGCCATGCGGCCGCACAACCTGCCGCTGGTCATGCTCGGCGCCGGTCTGCTGTGGTTCGGCTGGTTCGGCTTCAACGCGGGCTCGGCGCTCGCGGCCAACGGCACAGCCAGCCTCGTCTTCGTCAACACCCTCGTCGCCACGGCGGCCGCCTCCCTGACCTGGCTCCTGGTGGAGAAGGTGCGCGACGGGCACGGCACCTCGCTCGGCGCGGCCTCGGGCGTCGTGGCCGGCCTCGTGGCCATCACGCCGTCCTGTTCGGCACTCACCCCGGTCGGGGCGATCGCCCTCGGCGCCATCGCCGGCGCCCTGTGTGCCCTGGCTGTCGGCCTGAAGTTCCGCTTCGGCTACGACGACAGCCTCGACGTGGTGGGTGTCCACCTCGTCGGTGGTCTCGTCGGCACCATCGGCGTGGGCTTCTTCGCCGACCAGGCCGCGGCGGCCGGCGCGCAGGGCCTGTTCTTCGGCGGCGGTGTCGACCTGCTGTGGCGGCAGACCGTCGGGGCCCTGGTCGTCCTGGCCTTCTCGTTCATCGTGACCGCGGTGATCGGGCTCGCCCTGGAGAAGACCATCGGGTTCCGCCTCGACCGCGAGGCCGAGGCTGCGGGGATCGACCTGCAGGAGCACGCTGAGACGGGCTACGACATCGGTGGCTACACCGGCGGTCGCTTCGGCGGCACCGCGCCGGCACCGGCCACCTCGCCCAGGACGACCGAGGAGGTCAGCGCATGAAACTCGTGACCGCGATCATCAAGCCGCACCAGCTCGACTCCGTGAAGGAGGCCCTCGAGTCCTACGGCATCTCGGGGATGACCGTCAGCGAGGCCTCCGGCTACGGCCGGCAGCGGGGACACAGCGAGGTCTACCGCGGCGCGGAGTACAACGTCGACTTCGTGCCCAAGGTCAGGGTCGAGGTCCTCGTGGACGACATCGACGCAGGCAGCGTCGTCGACGTCATCCTCAAGACGGCACAGACCGGGCGCATCGGCGACGGGAAGATCTGGACCGTTCCCGTGGAGGACGTCGTCCGGGTGCGGACCGGCGAGCACGGCGTCGAGGCGCTCTGATCTGATGACGACCGAACTGGGCGGACTCGCAGCCCTCCGTCTCGACCTGGCCGGCGCCCGGGGCTTCGATGCCCCGGGCGCCGGTCCGGCCCGGCGCCTGGGGATGGCGGAGGTGACGCGCGAGTGGCTGGTGGCGATCTGGGACGAGGCGCTCGTCGGCCGCTCGCAGGAGGGCATCGCGCTCGCGTCCGTGGGCAGCCTGGCCCGCGGCGACGGCGGCCCGCTGAGCGACCTCGACCTCGTGCTGCTGCACAACGGACGGTCGCTCGGGGGCGAGGAGCTCAGCGAGGTGGCCGACCGGCTCTGGTACCCCGTCTGGGACGCCGGCATCCGGCTCGACCACAGCGTGCGCACCGTCAACCAGTCCCGCACGGTGGCCGCCGGTGACCTCAGCGCCGCCGTCGGCCTGCTCGACCTCTCGTGCGTGGCGGGCGACCCCGGCGTCGTGGCGGCCGCTCGCACCGTGGTCGGCCACGACTGGCGGGCCTCGGCCCGCAAGCGCCTCCCGCAGCTCCTCGACGGACTGCGGATGCGCCACGCCCGTCACGGCGACCTCGCGCAGTCGCTGGAGCCCGACCTGAAGGAGGCCCGCGGCGGTCTGCGCGACATGACGGTCCTGCGGGCGCTCGCAGCCGCCTGGCTCGCCGACCGCCCGCACGGGGCGGTCGACGAGGCCCACCAGGTGCTGCTCGACGTCCGTGACGCGGTGCACGTCGTCACCGGGCGGGGCCGGGACCGCCTCGGCCGCGAGGACCACGACGCCGTGGCTGCGCTGCTCGGCCACGCCGACGCCGACGACCTCCTGACGGCCGTCTCGACGGCTTCCCGCTCCGTGGCCTACGCGCTGGACGGCACGGTCCGGCGGGCCGGCCAGTCCCAGCGCGCCCGCACGCTCCGAGTGGGGCCGCGCCGACCACGCCTCAACCCGCTGGGCTACGGGCTCTTCGAGCACGACGGCGAGGTCGTGCTCGGGCCGCGCAGCGCCGTCGCGACCGACCCACTGCTGCCGCTCCGCGCGGCCGTGGTCGCGGCGCGGAACAGCCTGCCCATCGCGCCGACCACCCTCGCCAACCTGTCCCGGAGCGCGCCGACCCTTCCCTCACCGTGGCCCGAGATCGCCCGCGACCTCTTCGCGGACCTGCTGGCCACCGGCCCCGGGCTGGTGCACGTCTGGGAGGGTCTGGACCAGGCGGGGATCGTCGACGCCTGGCTGCCCGAGTGGGCTGCAGTGCGCTCGCGGCCGCAGCGCAACGCCGTGCACCGCCACACCGTCGACCGACACCTCGTGGAGACCGTGGTCCACGCCGGCGGGCTGGTGCGGCGCGTCGGCCGGGCCGACCTGCTGCTGCTGGCCGCCCTGCTGCACGACGTGGGCAAGGTGCGCGGCGCGCACGACCACTCCGCCATCGGGGCTCCCATCGCCACCGCCGTCACGACCCGCCTGGGGTACCCGCCCGAGGACGTCGCGGTGGTCACCACGCTCGTGCGCGAGCACCTGACCGTGATCGACCTCGCCACGCGCCGCGACCACCAGGACCCGCGCACCGTGGCCGAGGCGCGCGAAGCCGTCGGCGGGTCGCGCGAGGTCTTCGACCTGCTGCTGGCCCTGACCGAGGCCGACGCCTGCGCGGCCGGACCGCTGGCCTGGACCGACTGGAGGGCGACTCTGCTGCGCCAGCTCGCCGAGGCGGTCTCCGCCGGGTGGGAGCCGGGAGCCGAGCCGTCAGCGTCCGCCGACGAGGCGCGGCTCACCGCCGAGGACCTCGAGGCGGTCGCCGTGGGGGAGCCGCGGGTCATCGTGCGCCCCCAGGGTGGCTGCTACCGCATCGACATCTTCGACCGCGACCGCCTCGGACTCTTCGCGGACACGGCCGGTCTCCTCGCGGCATACGGCCTCGTGGTGCGCACGGCGATCCTGCGCACCCTCGACGGCCTCGCCGCCAACGAGTGGCACGTCGAGTCGCCGAGCGGGGAGGCGCCGGACAGCGAGCGGATCACCCGCGGCCTGGCGCGGCTCTCGCAGGGAGACCGCGGGCCCCTCGGCTCGCTCGACCGGCGGCGCCAGTACGCCGGGACCCCGAGCGCGCAGGCCGGCTCCGGTACGCCCGGCCAGGCACGCGCCCTGGTGGTGCCGCACGCCTCCGAGGAGGCGACGGTGCTCGAGGTGCGCGCCCAGGACCGTCCTGGCCTGCTGCACGAGCTCGGGGTCGCCTTCGCCAAGGCGGGTCTGTCCGTGCGCTCCGCGCACATCGCCACGTATGCCGGTCAGACCC
>DASTQL010000119.1:0-21629 GCA_035761805.1 Jiangellales bacterium
AACCCTCGCCGCGCGGGCCCATGGCAGCACCCCCGAGGGGCTGCCGGTCGAGCTCCCCGGACACGAGCCCGAGCTGCGTCTGCTCACCCGGCGGGCCGAGACACCCGACGAGGCGGAGGTCGAGGCCAACCCACGGGCGGCCTCCGCCCGGCTGCGGGCGGCCGAACGGCTGCGGGCGGCGGCGTGAGCCCCCGGAGCGCTGCCACCGCGCGGCGGACGTCCGCGCGGCCGGCCGCCCCGGCACGCCGACCCCGGCTCCGGGCGGTGCCCGACGCCGTCACCCGTCCCGCGCGCACCCCCTTCGTCGTGCTCGTGCTGCTCGTCCTGGCCGCCGGCCTGGTCGGCCTGCTGCTGCTCAACACGTCCCTCCAGCAGGGGTCGTTCGACCTGGCCGAGCTCGAGCGCTCCACCACCGAGCTGCGGGACCGCCAGCAGGCGCTCGCCCGGGAGGTCGCACTGCTCGAGGCGCCGGGCAGCCTGGCCCGTCGGGCCATGTCGCTGGGCATGATCCCGGACACCAGCCCGGCCTACCTACGGCTGCCCGAGGGTTCGGTCACGGGCGACCTGGAGCCCGCGGGGTCTTCGCCGTGACGACACAGCGCGGGGGCGCCGGTCCGCGGCGAGGGAGCGGCCGGCCAGTGGGCAGCGGCTCGACGCCGGCCGGCAACGCCCGAACCCCTGGGGCGGCGACCCGGTCGCGCACCCAGGGCCGGGTCCAGCCGGGTCCGCGAGAGCGGTCGTCCCCGGGGAAGCGGCCGGTTCCGGTCGAGGAGCGACCCCGGCCGCGCCGCCGGGCCCGCGAACTCGCGCCGGAGGCCCCCCGCCGGACACCGCGACCCACGCCCCGAGAGGCCTCGCCTCCCGGCTCGGCGCGAGTGCGCCAACCCGGCCCCCGTCCGACTTCCGGGCCGGCGCCGCGTCCGGTGGTCCGCAGCCGGCCTCCCCGCCGCCTGCGCATGAGCGACCCCCGGCGCCGGCTGCGCATCGTCCTCGCGCTGATCTGCTTCGTCGCCTCGCTCTTCGCCGGGCGGCTGGTCCAGCTGCAGGGGCTCGACGCGTCGACCTACGCGGAGGCGGCGCGCAACGAGCGGCTGCGGACCGTCGTGCTGCCCGCCACGCGGGGCGACATCCTCGACGTGCACGGCGAGACGCTCGCCACGACCGCAGAGGCCTACGACCTGTCCGTCGACCAGACCCAGGTGACCAACCCGGCGGCGTACGCGCTCCAGCTGGAGCCGCTCCTGGAGAGCGATCTGCGGAGCATCCAGCGGTCGCTCACCGGCGACGCACGATTCGCCTACGTGGAGAAGGGGCTGGACCCGCATGCGTGGCGCGCCGTCCGCGAGCTGAGGTTGCCCGGGCTCTATGCCGAGCCGACCTCGGAGCGGGTGTACCCCGCCGGGGAGGTCGGGGGCAACGTCGTCGGCTTCGTCGGCGCGGAGGGTACCGGTCTGGCCGGGTTGGAGATGTCCTTCGACGACGTGCTGTCCGGTGATCCCGGCAAGCTGACCTACGAGGTGGGACCGGGCGAGCGGCGGCTCCCCGTGGTGGAGGGGTCCCGGGTGGAGCCCACCACCGGTGAGGGGTTGCGGCTCACCATCGACCGCGACCTCCAGTGGTTCGCCCAGCAGGCGGTGGCCGAGACCGTGGACGCGTCCGGCGCCCACGGGGGGAGCTCGCTCGTCATGGACGTGCGGACGGGCGCGGTCCTCGCCATGGCGACGGCACCCGTCGTGGACCCGAGCACCCCGGGCCAGACCGACGACCGCGATCGCGGCAACGCCGCCGTGGAGGACGCCTACGAGCCGGGATCGGTGCAGAAGGTGCTCACGGCCGCGGCCCTGGTCGAGGAGGGCGTCGCATCGGCGGACACCGAGATGCAGGTCCCGTCGAGCATCCGGCGAGGTGGACACTCGATCCGTGACTCCGTCGATCACCCCACCGGCCTGACCTTCGCCGGGGTCCTCGCCGCGTCGAGCAACGTCGGGACGCTGCTGGCGGCCGAGCGGGTCGAGTCCGAGGTCCTGCGGCAGTACCTCGTGGACTTCGGTCTCGGGCAGAAACCGGGGCTGGGCTTCGCCGGCGAGACGCCGGGCCGGCTCCCGGCCGAGTGGTCCGACCTCACCAGGGACACGATCGCCTTCGGTCAGGGGCTCTCCGCGAGCATCGTCCAGCTGGCTTCCGCCTACGCGACGATCGCCAACGGGGGCGTCCGGGTGCCACCGAGGATCGTCGACGCGAGGATCGACGCCGACGGAACCGTGCGCGAGGTCCCGCCCGGGGAGCCCAGCCGTGTGGTGTCCGAGGCGACCGCCGACGAGGTGACCTTGATGATGGAGGGGGTCATGGGCGAGGAGGGCACCGGCCGGAGCGTCGCCGAGCGTGTCCCCGGCTTCCGGCTGGCCGGCAAGACCGGGACGGCGCAGCGGGTCAACCCGTCCTGCGCGTGCTACTCCGGAGGCGGGAACATCGTGTCCTTCATGGGATTCGCCCCGGCGGACGATCCGCGCATCGTCGTCGCGGTGACGGTGGACCGGCCGGCGGACGGCGGCTCCGGCAGCGGCACGGCCGGTCCCGCGTGGGCGGACATCACGGCCTTCGCGCTCCACCGTCTGGGCGTCGAGCCGAGCGGGACCGAGGCCCCGCGGGTGCGGCTGTTCACCGGCTGACGAGTACCCTCGCGCCGATGTCCGCAAGCCCGGGGCCCCGTCCCCTGACGGTCACGCCGCGCCCGCTCCCGGGTCTCGCGGCCTTGCTGGGAACAGCGCTCCCGGCCGATGCGGCGGCGCTGGCCGTCACCGGTGTCACGCTCGACTCGAGTCGCGTGGCCGTCGGCGACCTGTACGCGGGCCTGCGCGGAGCGGTCACCCACGGCGCCAGGTTCGCCGGCGCCGCGGCCGCGGCCGGCGCCGTGGCCCTGCTCACCGACGACGAGGGAGCCGGGCTGGCCGCAGGGTCGGGACTGCCGGCGCTCGTCGTGCCCGATCCGCGTGCCCGGCTGGGCGAGGTGGCGGCCGACGTCTATGGCCACCCCGGCCGCGACCTGCTCCTGGTCGGTGTGACCGGCACGAATGGCAAGACCACCACGACCTACCTGCTCGACTCCGTGCTCCGCCGGGCCCACGGTGCCACCGGCCTGATCGGGACGGTCGAGACCAGGGTCGGGGACGAGGTCCTGCGCAGCGTGCGGACGACACCGGAGGCGCCGGACGTGCACGCCCTGCTCGCCGTCATGCGTGAGCGTGGCGTCGCGGCGTGCGCCATGGAGGTCTCCAGCCATGCCCTGGCGCTGGGCCGCGTGGACGGCGTCGTCTTCGACGTCGCCGTGTTCACCAACCTCAGCCAGGACCACCTCGACTTCCACGGGTCCATGCAGGACTACTACGCCACCAAGGCCGAGCTCCTCACCGGCCGCCGCGCCCGGCGCGGTGTCGTCTGCGTCGACGACCCGTACGGGATGCGCGCGGCGGCCGAGGCGTCGGTGCCCGTCGTCACGGTCTCGACCGCTGCGGCGGCGGACGCGGACTGGAGGGTGACGGCCCGCGAGCCGGCCGGGTCCGGCAGCACGCGGTTCGTGCTGACCCACCGGGACGGCCGGGAGCTCCCGGTGCTGTCGCCGCTCCCGGGCGACTTCAACGTGGCCAACGCCGCGCTCGCCGTGGTCACCGCCGTCGAGGCGGGTGTGGAGCCGGAGGCCGCCGTTGCCGCGCTGTCGGCGTCCTCCGGCGTACCCGGACGGATGGAGCGCGTCGACGTACCTGCTGACGACGCGCCGCTCGCGGTGGTGGACTATGCCCACACGCCGGATGCCGTCGCGGGGGCGTTGCGCGCACTCCGTGCGGCCACGAACGGACGCCTCGTCGTGGTGCTCGGCGCCGGGGGCGACCGTGATGCCGGCAAGCGTCCGCTCATGGGTGAGGCGGCCGCCCGGTGGGCGGACGTCGTGGTCGTCACGGACGACAACCCCCGCTCCGAGCCACCGGCCGCGATCCGGGCCGCGGTGCTCGACGGCACCACCCGGGTCTCGTCCGCAGACCGGGCCAGGGTGATCGAGGTGGCCGGCAGGGCCGAGGCGGTGCGCGCGGCCGTCGGCCTCACGTCGGGCGGTCAGGACACCGTGCTCGTCGCGGGCAAGGGACACGAGCAGGGACAAGAGGTCGCGGGGGTCGTGCACCCCTTCGACGACCGCGCCGTCCTGCGGGATGCCCTGCGGCACCGCGAGTCGAGGCCGGCGGACCGGGTGGGGGACGCGCGGTGATCCCGCTGACGCTCGCCGAGGTCGCCACCGCGACCGGCGGCACCCTCGACGCGGCCGACCCGGCGGCCGTCGTCGCCGGCGACGTGGTCGTCGACTCCCGCCTCGTCGTCCCGGGGTCGCTGTTCGTGGCCGTCCGCGGGGAGCGTGTCGACGGGCACGACTTCGCCGGCCGGGCGGTGTCGGAGGGCGCGGTCGCGGCTCTCGTGGAGCGGCCGACCGGCGGGCCGGCCGTGGTCGTCGCCGACACCGTCGCCGCCCTCTCCGCGCTCGCGCGGGCGGTCCGTGAGCGGCTACCGGGTCTGCCGGTCGTCGGCATCACCGGAAGTAGCGGGAAGACGAGCACCAAGGACCTGCTCGCCGAGGTCCTGGCCGACCTCGGACCCGTCGTGGCGCCGCCCGGTTCCTACAACAACGAGATCGGCCTTCCCCTGACCGTGCTCCGGGCCGACCCCGGCACGCGCGCGCTCGTCCTCGAGATGGGCGCCCGCGGGCGCGGCCACGTCGCCGCGTTGTGCCGAACGGCCGCTCCAACCGTGGGGGTGGTGCTCAACGTCGGGAGCGCACACCTCGGCGAGTTCGGAAGCCGTGAGGCCATCGCGCTCTCCAAGGGCGAGCTCGTCGAGTCCCTGCCGGGCGAGGGCACCGCCGTGCTCAACGCGGACGACCCGCTGGTCCGGGCCATGCGCGACCGCACGACGGCCCGCGTCCTCCTGGTCGGCGAGGCCGCCGATGCCGACGTCCGGGCCGAGGACGTCCGGCTGGACGACCAGGGCCGGCCGTCGTTCCGCCTCGTCGGGCCCGGGGATACCGCCCAGGTGCGGCTCGGGCTGGTGGGGGAGCACCAGGTCGCCAACGCCCTCGCCGCGGTGGGGGCCGCGCACGCGCTCGGGCTCCCGTTCGACGCCACGGCGACCGCCCTCTCCTCGGCCCGGCCCCGGTCGCGCTGGCGCATGGAGGTGGAGGAGACGCCCGAGGGCGTCACCGTGGTCAACGACGCCTACAACGCCAACCCGGAGTCCGTACGCGCCGCGCTCAAGGCCCTCGTCTCGCTCGCCCGCGGCCGCCGGACGTGGGCCGTGCTCGGGGAGATGCGAGAGCTCGGCGCCACTGCGCGAGAGGAGCACGACGCGATCGGCCGCCTGGCGGTGCGTCTGGACGTCTCCCGGCTGCTCGCCGTCGGCGAGGGCGCCCGCGCGGTCCACCTGGGGGCCGCCCACGAGGGGTCCTGGGGCGACGAGTCGGCCTGGGTGCCCGACGTCGACGCCGCCCTCGCCGTGCTCCGGGCCGAGCTCCGCCCGGGGGACGTCGTCCTGGTCAAGGCCTCCCGCGCCGTGGGTCTCGAGCGCGTGGCGGAGGCGCTGCTCACGGACGGCCGGGGGGCGGCCGAGTGATCGCGGTCCTGGTCTCCAGCTTCACCGCCTTCGTCGTCGCCTTCCTCGGGACCCCCGTGGCCATCCGCATGCTGGTCGGCCGTGACTACGGCCAGCTCATCCGGGACGACGGTCCGACCAGCCACCACACCAAGCGTGGCACGCCCACCATGGGTGGGGCGGTGATCATCGTGGCCGTCGTGGTGGGCTACGCGGCGGCCCACCTGGCGCGGCTGACCCCGCCGACCGCCTCGGGCCTGCTCGTGCTCTTCCTGATGACGGGCCTCGGTCTGGTCGGGTTCGTCGACGACTTCATCAAGATCTCCAAGCAGCGCAGCCTCGGCCTGCGCACTGGCGCCAAGCTCGCCGGCCAGGCCTTCGTGGCGATCGCGTTCGCCCTGCTGGCACTCCAGTTCGAGGACGAGCGCGGTCTCACCCCCGCGTCGACGGCGGTGTCGGCCCTGCGGGACACCCCGCTGGTGCTGGGTCCGGTCCTCTTCGTGATCTGGGCCTACGTCTTCGTGGCCGGCGCGTCCAACATGGTCAACCTCACCGACGGGCTGGACGGTCTGGCCACGGGCGCCTGCATCATGGTGTTCGGCGCCTACCTCATCGTGGCCATCTGGCAGTTCAACCAACGCTGCTCCGTGGTCGCCGGGCCCAACTGCTACGAGGTGCGCGACCCGCTGGACCTGGCGATCGTCTCCGCCGCGTTGGTCGGCGCCTGCTTCGGCTTCCTGTGGTGGAACACCTCACCAGCGAAGATCTTCATGGGTGACACCGGGTCACTCGCCCTGGGCGGCGCGCTGGCCGGGCTGGCCATCCTGTCCAGGACGGAGCTGCTGCTGGGCGTCCTGTCGGGACTCATGGTCATCATCACCCTCTCGGTCATCCTCCAGGTCGGCTGGTTCAAGCTGTCCGGGGGCAAGCGCCTGTTCCGGATGGCCCCGCTGCAGCACCACTTCGAGCTGCAGGGCTGGGCCGAGGTGACCATCGTGGTCCGGTTCTGGATCATCGCCGGCCTGTTCGTCGCCCTCGGTCTCGGGCTCTTCTACGCCGAGTGGGTGACGGGCGCGTGAGCCCTCCTTCCTGGCTCGCCGCGGCGGACCGTGGTGCGCCGTGGTCCCGGCTGCACGCCTGCGTGGCGGGGATCGGCGTGTCCGGCTTCGCCGCCGCCGACGCGCTGGTGTCCCTCGGTGCGCGCGTGACCGTGCTCGACGACCGCGAGGGTGACGCCGAGCGGGAGAAGGCGACGGTGCTGGAGGTGCTCGGCGCGACCGTGCGGCTGGGCACCGGTGCGACGGGCGAGCTCCCCCCGGACGTCGGCCTCGTGGTCACCTCCCCGGGCTGGCGGCCGACGGCACCGCTGCTCGTGGCCGCGGCGGCTGCGGGTGTCCCGGTGTGGGGCGAGGTCGAGCTTGCGTGGCGGCTCCGCGACCCGGCGGGTGCCGCCCCCTGGCTGGCGGTCACCGGGACCAACGGAAAGACCACCGCCGTCCGGATGCTCACCGAGGTCCTGCGCGCGTCCGGGCTCCGCGTGGCGTCGGTCGGCAACGTGGGCGACCCGGTCGTCGAGGCAGTCCTGCACCCGGAGCCGCACGACGTCCTGGCCCTCGAGCTGTCCAGCTTCCAGCTGCACTGGACCACCTCGATGGCGGCCCGTGCCGCCGCGGTCCTCAACGTCGCGCCCGACCACGTCGACTGGCACGGCTCCGTGGGGGCGTACGCCAGGGACAAGGGCCGGATCTACCAGGGCTGCCAGGTGGCCTGCGTCTACAACGTCGCCGACCCCGTGACCGAGGAGCTGGTGCGTGCCGCCGACGTGGCCGAGGGCTGCCGAGCTGTCGGCTTCACGCTCGGCCCGCCGCAGGTCGGCATGCTCGGCGTGGTCGACGGCACGCTGGTCGACCGTGCCTTCGTCGAGGACCGGCACCCCCCGGCCAACCGGGCCGCCGAGCTGGCCGCCGTCAGCGACGTCGTGCCCGCCGCTCCGCACAACGTGGCCAACGCCCTGGCTGCGGCCGCCCTCGCCCGCTCGCTGGGGGTGCCCGCGGCCGCCGTGCGGGACGGCCTGCGCGCCTTCCGGCCCGATGCCCACCGCATCGCGACGGTGGCCACGGTCCGGGGGGTGACCTGGGTCGACGACTCCAAGGCCACCAACCCGCACGCCGCCGCCGCCTCGCTCGCGGCGTACGACGACGTGGTGTGGGTGGCGGGGGGCCTGGCCAAGGGGGCCACCTTCGACGACCTCGTGCTAGGGGCGCGCGAGCGGCTCCGCGGCGCGGTCCTCCTCGGTGCCGACCGGTCGCTGGTAGCCGAGGCACTGGCGCGACACGCGCCCGAGGTCCCCGTGGTGGAGGTGGCCGACACCGACACTGGGGCGATGGACGTCGTGGTCCGCGAGGCGGCCGCCCTGGCCCGGCCCGGGTACACCGTGCTGCTCGCGCCCGCGTGCGCGTCCATGGACATGTTCACCAGCTACGCGGCCCGTGGTGACGCCTTCGCCACCGCCGTCGACCGGCTCGCCGCCGGTTGAGCCCACGGGAGCCGAGCGTGGCCACCGCCGCCGGGACGAGTGACCGGGCCGCCCCGCGTCCGGGCCTGGCCGCTGTCGAGCGCCTCCTCGGGCGGCCGCTGGCGTCCTACCACCTGGTGCTCGGTTCGGCGGGGCTGCTGCTGACCCTGGGCCTGGTGATGGTGCTGTCGGCGTCGAGCGTCTACTCGCTGCGGCTGCACGGCTCCTCGTACCACGTCTTCCTCCGTCAGGCGGCCTGGGTGGCGGCCGGGCTCCCGATGGCCTGGGTCGCCGCCCGGTCGCGGCCCTCGACGATCCGGCGGCTGGCCTACCCGTTGCTCCTCGGGTCGATCGCGCTGCTCGTCCTGACGTACGTCCCCGGGATCGGGGTGGTGGTGAACGGCAACCGGAACTGGATCGACCTGGGCGGTCCGTTCCGGCTCCAGCCGTCCGAGCTGGCCAAGCTGGCCCTGGTCGTGTGGGGCGCGCACATCTACGCGCGCAAGGAGCGCCTCCTCGGCGAGTGGAAGCACCTGGTGGTGCCCTTCCTGCCCGGCGCCGCCGTGGTCGTGGCACTCACCGTGGGGCAGGGCGACCTGGGGACGTCCGTCGTCATGATGGCGATCACACTGACCCTCCTGTGGGTCGTGGGCGTGCCCGGGTGGCTCTTCGGACTCGCGCTCGGGGTGGTCGGGACCGTCGGGATCTACTTCGTCACGGCCGAGCAGTACCGCCTGGCCCGGGTTCGTTCCTTCCTCGACCCCTTCGCCGACGTCCAGGGCAGCGGCTACCAGGCAGCCCACTCCATCTACGCGTTCGCCACGGGGGAGTGGTGGGGTGTCGGCCTCGGGGCGTCCAGGCAGAAGTGGGGCTCGCTGCCGGAGGCCCACACCGACTTCGTGTTCGCCGTGATCGGCGAGGAGCTGGGGCTGTTCGGGTCACTGGTCGTCCTCGTGCTGGTGCTCACGCTCGGCTACGCCGGCGTGCGCATCGCGTGGAGGGCCCGCGACCCCTACGTCCGGCTCACCGCCGCCGGCCTGGTCGGCTGGCTGCTCGGCCAGGCCATGGTGAACATGGGGGCGGTGCTCGGGCTGATGCCCATCACCGGTATACCTCTGCCGCTCGTGTCCTACGGTGGCTCCGCGCTGCTGCCCACCCTGGTCGCCGTCGGGATCCTGGTGTCCTTCGCCAAGGAGGAGCCCGGTGCCCGCGAGGCCCTCGCGGCTCGGCGCACGGCGTTCCGACGCCGTCGTAGGGCTTGATCCGTGGGAGTGATGTCGTCGTGCGCGTGGTGCTCGCCGGTGGTGGCACAGCGGGCCACGTCGAGCCCGCGCTCGCCACGGCGGACGCGCTGGTCCGCGCCGACCCGGCCACCCGGGTGACGGCGCTGGGCACGACGCGCGGCCTGGAGACCCGGCTGGTCCCCGAGCGAGGCTACGAGCTGGCGCTCATCCCGCCCGTACCGCTGCCACGCCGGCCCAGCACCGACCTCCTCCGGCTTCCCGGACGGGTCCGGAAAGCCGTCCGTGAGGTCGAGGGCGTGCTGCGGCGGACGGCGGCCGACGTCGTCGTCGGCTTCGGCGGCTACGTCGCGCTGCCCGCCTACCTCGCTGCCCGGAGGAGCAGGGTGCCCCTCGTCGTGCACGAGGCGAACGCCCGGCCCGGGCTGGCCAACCGGATCGGCGCCCGCCTGACCCCGTACGTCGCGGTGGCCACGCCCGACGTACCGCTCCCGCACGCTCGACACGTCGGGATCCCGCTCCGCAGATCGGTGTCCACCCTGGACCGGGCAGCCCGCAGGGCGGAGGCACGCGCGGCCTTGGGGCTCGATCCCGACCTGCCGACCCTGCTCGCGTACGGGGGGAGCCAGGGTGCGCGTCGCATCAACGAGGCGGTCGCGGGTGCGGCGGCCGTCCTGGCCGCTGCCGGGGTGCAGGTGCTGCACGCGGTGGGCAAGGGCAACGAGGGCGCCGTCGTCCCTCCGACCGACGGGGCGCCGTACGTCGTCGTGCCGTACCTCGACCGCATGGACCTGGCCTACGCCGCCGCCGACCTCGCCCTGTGCCGCGCCGGAGCCCTCAGCTGCGCGGAGCTGGCGGCCGTCGGCCTCCCGGCCGTCTACGTGCCGCTCCCGCACGGCAACGGGGAGCAGCGCCTCAACGCGGAGCCGGTGGTCCGCGCCGGTGGCGGGCTGCTGGTCGACGACGCAGCCCTGACGGCCGACTGGGTCGCTGCGACCGTGCCGGGTCTGGCGCGCGACACCGAGCGCCTCGCCCGCATGTCGGCGGCGGCTGCGGGCTTCGGCCACCGCGACGCCGACGACCTCCTGGTGGCCATGGTGCGGGAGGCCGCCGGGACGCCCGGCCGGACGGGAGGGACCTGGTGATCGTCCCTCCTCCCGAACACGTGCTGCGCGCGGAGGAGCTGGGCCGTGTGCACTTCGTCGGCATCGGGGGGGCCGGGATGTCCGGTATCGCGCGGATCCTCCTCGCGCGTGGTTGCTCGGTGAGCGGCAGCGACGCCAAGGACTCCAGCGTCCTCGCGGGTCTGCGGGCGCTCGGGGCGCAGGTGCACGTCGGGCACGCGCGGGACAACGTCGCCTACGCCGACACCGTCGTGGTGTCGACGGCCATCCGGGACACGAACCCGGAGGTCCTCGAGGCCCGTGACCGGGGACTGCGGGTGCTGCCGCGGGCGGCCGCGCTCGCTGCCGTGATGGCCGGCCGCCGCGCGGTGGCAGTGGCGGGCACGCACGGCAAGACGACGACGACCTCGATGCTCACGGTCGCGCTGCAGCACTGCGGCGTCGATCCTTCCTTCGCCATCGGAGGCAACCTCAACGAGTCAGGGGCCAACGCCCACGACGGCAGCGGGGACATCTTCGTGGCCGAGGCCGACGAGAGCGACAGGTCGTTCCTCGTCTACGCGCCCGCGGTCGCGGTCGTCACCAACGTGGAAGCCGACCACCTGGACAACTACGGCACGGCCGAGGCCTACGTCGCCGCCTTCGACGCCTTCGCGGCCCGGGTGCGCCACGGCGTCCTGGTCGCCTGCGCCGACGACCCCGGGTCGGCCGCGCTCGCAGGCCGGGCGCGCGGGCAGGGCGGCGACGTGCAGACGTACGGGCGTTCCGAGGGCGCCGACGTCCGTGTCGCCGACCTCGAGCTCACCGGCACCGGCTCCACCTTCGAGATCGTCGCGCGCGGCCGCCGCCAGGGTCGGGTCGGCCTGCGGCTCCCGGGCCAGCACAACGCGCTCAACGCCGCCGCGGCCTTCACCGCCGGTCTGGTGCTCGGCTTCCCGAGCGCCGACCTGCGGGAAGGGCTCGAGGGCTTCACCGGGACGCGGCGGCGCTTCGAGCTCAAGGGGATCGCGGACGGGGTGCGCGTCTACGACGACTACGCGCACCACCCGACCGAGGTGGAGGCGGTCCTGCGGGCCGCCCGTCCGGTGGCGGGCGAGGGGCGTGTCGTCGCCGTCTTCCAGCCGCACCTGTTCAGCCGAACCCGGATCTTCGCCGCAGAGTTCGGCGCGGCGCTGGGGCTGGCCGACGAGGTCGTGGTCATGGACGTCTACGCGGCGCGCGAGGACCCCGAGCCCGGTGTGACGGGTGCCCTCGTCGCCGGCGCCGTCCCCCTCCCCCCCGACCGGGTCACCTTCGAGCCGTCGTGGTCGGCGGTCCCCGCTGTGGTCGCCGCCCGGAGCCGGCCGGGCGACGTGCTCCTCACCATCGGCGCCGGTGACGTGACGCTCGTCGGCCCCGAGGTGCTCGAGCTCCTCGACGGCCGGGTGGAGCAACCGACGTGAGGGTGCGCAGGCGCCGGAGCGGCCGCTCCCGTACCCGTACCGGGGTGGTGTCGGGGTCGTCGGCCCGTCGGTTCGCCGCGCGCACCCGGCGGCGCAGGGCCGGTCGGGTCCTCCCGTGGGCGGGTGCGGTGCTGGGCGTCGCGGTCCTCGGTGCGGCGGTGTGGGTGGTCGGGTGGTCCGACCTGATCGTGGTCGAGGACGTCCGTGTCGAGGGGGTGCCGGAGAGCCTGGCGGCCGAGGTCCGGAACGCGGCGGGCACGCCGATCGGGACGCCCCTGGCCCGGGTCGACACCGGTGGCATGGCCGACCGGGTCG
Source organism: Jiangellales bacterium (assembly GCA_035761805.1). Classification (GTDB taxonomy): domain Bacteria; phylum Actinomycetota; class Actinomycetes; order Jiangellales; family Jiangellaceae; genus DASTQL01. The sequence goes on from DASTQL010000119.1 coordinate 12,266, forward strand.
CCGCCGTCCCGGCCGTCTCCCGGGTGGACGTCGACCGTGCCTGGCCCTCGACCCTGGTCGTCCGGGTGTCCCCGCGCGAGCCGTTGGCGCTGCTGAGAACCGCCGACGGCGACCGTGCGGTCGACCGCACCGGCGCGGTCTTCGTGCCGGTCGATCCCGTCGAGGGCCTCCCGCGCCTGGAGGCGCCCGGGGAGGAGGAGGCCGCGGGGGCACGCGGCGCTGCCGTCGGCGTGCTGTCCGGCCTCCCTCCGGAGCTCGCCGCCCGCGTGGCCGCCGTCCGCGCGACCACCGACGTCGACGTCGAGCTCGTCCTGGACGACGGCTCGTCGGTCCACTGGGGAGCTCCGGACCGTACGGACCGCAAGGCCGAGGTGCTCGCGGCGTTGCTGACGCAGCAGGCCGCGGCATATGACGTGTCGGCCCCCGAGCGCCCGACGGTCCGTCCCTGAGCGCGTGCTGCCGGGCCTGGGCCGGTCGCGGATATTCACCCCCGGGCGGCGTGTCGGTCCTGGCTGCCGGTGGCGACGGCCCTAGCGTTCTCCCTGTCCTCAGGTTGACATAACTATCAACCTCTACCTGAGGGTAAGGGTTTCGGAGGGTTTTCGGACCAAGGGCTCGAGCGAGAGGCGAAGCGACGTGGCTGCTCCGCAGAACTACCTCGCGGTGATCAAGGTCGTCGGCATCGGTGGGGGCGGCGTCAACGCCGTGAACCGGATGATCGAGGTCGGCCTCAAGGGCGTCGAGTTCATCGCGATCAACACCGACGCCCAGGCGCTGCTGATGAGCGACGCGGACGTCAAGCTCGACATCGGACGCGAGCTCACCCGCGGTCTCGGCGCGGGTGCCAACCCGGACGTCGGTCGCAAGGCCGCGGAGGACCACGCCGAGGAGATCGAGGAGGTGCTCAAAGGCGCCGACATGGTCTTCGTCACGGCCGGGGAGGGAGGCGGCACCGGCACCGGCGGCGCGCCGGTGGTCGCTCGCATCGCCCGCTCGCTCGGGGCGCTGACGATCGGCGTGGTGACCCGTCCGTTCGCCTTCGAGGGCCGCCGCCGGGCCCTCCAGTCGGAGGCCGGGATCGAGGCCCTGCGCGAGGAGGTCGACACCCTCATCGTCATCCCCAACGACAGGTTGCTCTCGATCAGCGACCGGCAGGTCAGCGTCCTCGACGCCTTCAAGAGCGCCGACCAGGTGCTGCTCTCGGGTGTGCAGGGCATCACCGACCTGATCACGACGCCCGGGCTGATCAACCTGGACTTCGCCGACGTCAAGTCGGTCATGTCCAACGCCGGGTCGGCCCTGATGGGCATCGGTTCGGCCCGGGGGGAGGACCGGGCCGTGGCGGCAGCGGAGATGGCGATCTCGAGCCCGCTGCTGGAGGCGTCCATCGACGGTGCCTTCGGGGTGCTGCTCTCGGTCTCCGGTGGCTCCGACCTCGGCCTGTTCGAGATCAACGAGGCGGCGAACCTCGTCGCCCAGGCGGCCCACGACGAGGCCAACATCATCTTCGGTGCGGTGATCGACGACGCCCTCGGCGACGAGGTGCGGGTGACCGTGATCGCCGCCGGGTTCGACGGCGCCACGCACCGCCGGCGTGACCTCGGTGCCGTCCGCCGCACGCTGGACGTCGGCGGTGCTGACGGCCGGCGACCCGCGCCTCCCGGGGACGACCCGCACGCCCCGGAGGATCCGGGAGCTCCGCCGCGCACGGCCGGGGACTCGGCCGTGGCGCCGGTCCGCACCGGGGCGGCGCCGACCTCCGCCGGGCCCGCCGTGGGACCGGCCGGCTCCGGGGTCGACCACCGGGCGCCGGGGCCGACCCGCCGTGACGAGGTCCTCCCCCCGCGTCGCGTGGTCCCCGACCGGGACGACGACCTCGACGTGCCGGACTTCCTCAAGTAGGTGCTGGCCTGGCGCGAGCAGCTGTCCGGCGGGATCCGCCTGGCGGTGACCGACCGCCACGGTGGGTCGAGCACGGGCCCCTACGCCGAGCTCAACCTCGCCGCCCACGTCGGCGACGACCCGGGGTCGGTGGCTGACAACCGGGAGCGGCTGCTCGCCGCCCTGGACCTCCCGCCGGGGCGGCTCGTCGTCGGGGACCAGGTCCACGGTGCCGACGTCGCGGAGGTGCGGGCCCCGTGGGAGGGTCCGGCCCCAGGGGCGGACGCCCTCGTCACAGCCGACCCCGGCCTCGTCCTCGCCGTGCTCGTGGCCGACTGCGTCCCGGTGCTGCTGGCAGCCCCCGAGGCGGGCGTGGTCGGTGTGGCGCACGCCGGGCGGCGCGGGACGGCCGCCGGCGTCGTGGGGGCGCTGGTCGAGGCCGTCCGCGACCTCGGGGGACGAGAACTCGTGGCACGGGTCGGTCCCTCCATCTGCGGCCGCTGCTACGAGGTGCCCGCGTCGATGCGCGACCAGGTCGCCGGCGCCTGGCCGGTTGCCCGCTCCGTGACCCGCCGCGGGACACCCGCGCTCGACCTCGGCGCCGCGGTCGTCGACCAGCTGGCGGACTCGGGGGTCCAGGTCGAGTGGCTGGACGGCTGTACGGCGGAGCGCCAGGACCTGTACTCGCACCGGCGGGACGCGACGACCGGGCGGTTCGCGGGTCTGGCCTGGCGGGTCGGGTGACCAGCCGTACCGAGGAGCTGGCCGAGCGACTGCGGGTCGTGCGGGCCAGGATCGACGCGGCCTGCGCCCGGGCCGGCCGCAGCGCCGACGAGGTCACGCTCGTGGTGGTCACCAAGGCGTTCCCGGCCTCCGACGTGCGGCTCCTGGCGTCGCTCGGGGTGCGTGACGTGGGGGAGAACCGGGACCAGGAGGCGTCGCGCAAGGTCCGCGAGTGCGCCGACGTCGACGTCGTGTGGCACTTCGTGGGCCAGCTGCAGTCCAACAAGGCGCGATCGGTCGCCCGCTACGCCGACGTGGTCCACTCGGTCGACCGGGTCCGGCTGGCCGACGCCCTGTCCCGCGCGGCGACATCTGCGGGGCGCTCCGTGACGGCCCTGGTCCAGGTGTCGCTCGACGACGGCCCCGGACGCGGGGGTTCCCGGCCGGGCGACGTGGCGGCCGTCGCCGACCGGGTTGCCTCGGCACCCGGACTCGTCCTGGGCGGGGTGATGGGAGTGGCCCCGCTGGGCGCCGACCCGCGACCCGCGTTCGCCCGCCTGGCCCGGGTGTCCGACGCTCTGCGCGCCACCCACCCCGATGCCACCTGGGTCTCCGCCGGGATGAGCGCCGACCTGGAGACGGCGCTGGAGCACGGCGCGACACACGTGCGTGTCGGCAGCGCAATCCTCGGTGAGCGACCTCCCGACGGCTAGTGTCGGACGAGGTCACAGTCTCCGGTGACCGTCACGGGCACCCGTCCACGACCAGCTGCAGGAGGACTCGGAGCATGGCCGGTGCGATGCGCAAGGTGGCGGTCTACCTCGGCCTCGTGGAGGACCAGAGCCGCTACGACGACTACGGCGAGGACTACGAGGACTACTCCGGGGCCTACGACGACGTCGGCCCCGACACCGGCGACGTCGTGGACGACGAGCCCGAACCCACCCGGGCCGCGGCCGCACCGGAGCGGCGGTCAGCGACCGTCGCGAGCCTGGCCGAGCGGCGGCCGGTCGCGGTGGCACCCTCGCCCAGGCGGGTGGAGCCGGCGCGGATCACGACGCTGCACCCGCGCACCTACAACGAGGCGCGCACCATCGGGGAGCACTTCCGTGACGGCACGCCGGTGATCATGAACTTGTCCGAGATGGACGACGGTGACGCCAAGCGACTGGTCGACTTCGCTGCCGGACTCGTGTTCGGCCTTCGCGGGACGATCGAACGGGTGACGGCCAAGGTCTTCCTGCTGTCCCCGTCCGACGTCCAGGTGACCGCCGAGGAGAAGGCGCGGCTCGCCGAGCACGGCTTCTTCAACCAGAGCTGAGCCTTGCGTGCCGGAGCCCCGACCGAGACCCAGCACGCTCGGGTCGGGTAGGTTCCCGTCACGTGGCGGTCGTCAGCCAGGTCATCTACGTGGTCCTGTGGCTCTTCTTCATCGCCCTGCTGGCCCGGCTGGTCTTCGACTGGGTCTTTCTCTTCGCCCGCTCGTGGGAGCCCAAGGGGCCCGTCCTGGTCGTCCTGGAGGCCGTGTACACGGTGACCGACCCGCCCTTAAAGGCGGTCCGCAAGGTCGTCCCGCCGCTGAAGCTGGGGTCGGTCGCGCTGGACCTGGCCTTCATCGTGCTGATCATCGCGGTGCAGATCGCCCTGACCATTGTCGGCTCCGCGCGGTGAGGCGGTACCGTTGGGCCCTTCACGCACTCAACCCTGAGGTGACGCTATGCCGCTGACGCCCGAGGACGTCCAGAACAAGGAGTTCACGACCGTCCGCCTCCGCGAGGGCTACGACATGGAGGAGGTCGACCAGTTCCTGGACGAGGTCGAGGCCGAGCTCGCGCGTCTGTTCCGTGAGAACGACGAGCTCCGCGAGAAGCTTGCCGCAGTCACCCGGGACGGTGGGGTCGCCGGCTCGGTCGAGCCCCTGATCCCCCAGCGACCGCCGGAGCCGGGCCCCGCCGCGCCGCAGGAGGCGCCGGTTGCCCTCGCGGCTGCCGCGACCGGAGGCGGCGCGCCGCACGAGGCCGCAGCCAAGGTGCTGGCCCTGGCCCAGCGCACCGCGGACGAGCTCGTTGCCGACGCCAAGAGCGAGGCGGACCAGCTGCTCGCCGAGTCCCGCCGGCAGGCCGAGCAGCTCGACAGCGAGAGCAAGGCGAGGGCCGGTCAGGTCGAGCAGGACGCCCGGATGCGGGCCGACTCCCTCGAGCGCGAGACCTCGCAGCGCCGGCAGGAGCTCTTCGGCGAGCTCGAGGTCGAGCGGGACCGGCTCGAGGCGCAGGTCGAGGGACTGCGAGCCTTCGAGCGGGAGTACCGCAGCCGGCTCAAGGCCTACCTCGAGGGGCAGCTGCGCCAGCTCGAGACCTCCGGGCTCACCGAGGCCGCTGCTCCGGTCGGCTCGACCGGCCCGATGCGGTCGGTGTCCAGCCTGTTGGAGGACGAGCAGCGCTGACAGCCGTCGGGCGCTCTCCCGGACGGGTCAGGCGCGCCGCAGGTGGAGGGTGATTCCGAGCTCGTCGTCCTGCCGACGGGTGGTCCCGTCGCCGAGCGGGACGGCCGCCAGGCCCTCCTCCACCTGCACGGCCAGCACCTCCCCGGCGAGCAGGTCCCGGTGCTCCCGCAGCGCCTCGGCGAGCTCACCGCTCGCCTCCCAGGAGAGGCGCACCCGGTCCGAGACGTCGTAGCCGCTGGCCTTGCGGGCCTCCTGGACCAGCCGCACCACCTCGCGGGCCAGGCCGGCGCGGACCAGATCCGGCGTCAGCTCCAGGTCGAGGGCGACGGTCTCGCCCTCGCGCGCCACGGACCACCCCGCCCGAGGGGTCTCCGTGACCACGACGTCGTCGCCGGTCACCGTCACCGGTCCCAGCCCCTCGACCTCGACGACCGCCTCACCGTCGCGGCGGATCCCGGTGGAAAGCGTCGCCGCGTCCGTAGCGGCGATCGCCGCCGCGACCCGCGGCGTGTCCTTGGCGAACCTGCGCCCGAGCGAGCGGAAGCTCGCCTTGGCGGTGACGTCCACCAGGTCGCCTCCTGCCGTGGACAGCGGAGCGAGACGCGCCACGTTGAGCTCGGCGGCGACGTGGTCACGCAGCTCGTCCGGGAGGTCGTCCCAGCCCGGGGCGCCCACGAGCGCCCGGGCGAGCGGCTGGCGGGTGCGCACCCTCGCCTCGGCCCGCGCCGCCCGACCGAGCTCGACCAGCCGGCGGACGAGCGCCACCTGCTCGGCCAAACCGTCGTCGACCAGTGCGGCGTCGGCGACCGGGAAGTCGGTGAGGTGCACGGACTCGGCGGCTGACGGGTCGGCGCTGCGGACGAGGTCCTGCCACACCCGCTCGGTGACGAAGGGGATCATCGGCGCGAGCAGCCGGGTGAGCACCGACAGACACTCGTGCAGCGTCGCGAGGGCTGCCGGGTCGCCCTCCCAGAAGCGGCGCCGGGAGCGGCGAACGTACCAGTTCGAGAGGTCGTCGACGAAGGCCGCGGCGCGGGCACCCGCCCGGGTGACGTCGAAGCCCTCGTACGCCGTGTCGACGTCGGCGACCAGCCGGTGCAGCTCGGACAGGGCCCACCGGTCGAGCAGCGGGCGCTGCTCCGGCGGAGGGGCGGCGTCGCCGGGGGACCAGCCGGCAGTACGCCCGTACAGCGACTGGAAGGCGACGGTGTTCCAGTAGGTCAGCAGGACCTTGCGGACCACCTCCTGGATCGCCGCGTGCCCCACCTTGCGCGGCTGCCACGGTGACCCGGAGGCGAGCATGAACCAGCGCAGGGCGTCGGCACCGTGCTCGTCCATCAGCGGGATGGGCTCGAGGATGTTGCCCAGGTGCTTGCTCATCCGCCGGCCGTCCTCGGCCAGGATCAGGCCGAGGCACACGACGTTCTCGTACGAGTTCCGGTCGAACACCAGCGTCCCCACGGCCATCAGCGAGTAGAACCATCCCCGGGTCTGGTCCAGGCCCTCGCTGATGAACTGCGCCGGGTAGGTCGCGGTGAGCTCCACGTCGCTGCCCGGCGCGTGCGGGTAGCCGAGCTGGGCGAAGGGCATGGCGCCGGAGTCGTACCAGACGTCGATGACCTCCGGGACGCGGCGCATCTCGCCCCCGCACTGCGGGCAGGGGAAGATCACCTCGTCGACGTACGGGCGGTGCGGGTCCAGCTCCGAGAGGTCCCGGCCCGCGTGGGCGCCGAGCTCGGCGAGCGAGCCGACGCAGACCGCGTGGCCCTCGGTGCAGCGCCACACCGGCAGGGGCGTGCCCCAGTAGCGGTTGCGCGAGAGCGCCCAGTCGACGTTGTTGCGCAGCCAGTCGCCGTACCGGCCCCACTGGACGTGCTCCGGGAACCACCGCGTCCGGTCGTTCTCACGGAGCATGGCGTCCTTGACCGCCGTGGTGCGGATGTACCAGGACGGCTGGGCGTAGTAGATCAGCGGCGTGTGGCACCGCCAGCAGTGCGGGTACGGGTGCTCGTACGGCAGGTGCCGGAACAGCAGGCCCCGCTCCTCCAGGTCCTTCACCAGCGCAGTGTCGGCGTGCTTGAAGAACTCGCCTCCCACCAGCCCCACCTCGGGGGCGAAGGTCCCGTCCGGCCGCACCGGATTGACGACCGGCAGGCCGTACGAGCGACCCACGCGCAGGTCGTCCGCGCCGAAGGCGGGGGCCTGGTGGACCAGGCCGGAGCCGTCCTCGGTCGTGACGTAGGGGTCGACGACCACGTAGTGGGCGTCGGGGACCGGGACCAGGTCGAACGGTCGCCGGTAGCCCCACCGCTCGAGCTCGGTGCCGAGGAAGGTGTCCTGGACCGTCCAGCCCTGGCCGAGCACGTCCACCAGGGGCTCGGCGACCACGAGGCGCTCGGCGCCGTCGGGTGCCTGGGCCACCACGTACCGGACCTCGGGGTGGACGGCGACGGCGGTGTTCGAGACCAGGGTCCACGGGGTGGTGGTCCACACCAGCAGGGCCGCCCGCCCGGCGAGCGGGCCCGACGTGAGGGGGAAGCGGACGTAGACCGAGGGGTCGACGACCGTCTCGTAGCCCTGGGCCAGCTCGTGGTCCGACAGCGCCGTCCCACAGCGGGGGCAGTAGGGGGCGACCCGGTGGTCCTCGACGAGCAGGCCGCTGTCGAAGACCTGCTTGAGCGACCACCAGACCGACTGGACGTAGGAGGGGTCCATCGTGCGGTAGGCGGTCGAGAAGTCCACCCAGAAGCCCATCCGGTCGGTCATCTGCTCGAAGGCGTCGACGTGCCGCAGGACCGACTCGCGGCACCGGGCGTTGAACTCTGCGACCCCGTAGGCCTCGATGTCGCTCTTTCCGCTGAAGCCGAGCTCCTTCTCCACGGCGATCTCGACGGGCAGGCCGTGGCAGTCCCAGCCGGCCCGGCGGGGGACGTGGTAGCCCTTCATCGTGCGGTAGCGCGGGTAGACGTCCTTGAACACCCGCGCCTCGACGTGGTGGGTGCCGGGCATGCCGTTGGCGGTCGGTGGGCCCTCGTAGAAGGTCCAGCCCGGGCCGTCGGCGGTCCGCGCGAGGGCCTTGCCGAAGATGTCGTGCTCCTGCCAGAAGCGCAGCACCTCGTGTTCGAGGGCGGGCAGGTCGACCTGGGCCGGCACCGGGCGGTACGTCACCGCACTCCTCCGTCGCGTCGTCGCTCGACGGAGGGACGAGGACCCGTCCGTCGGGGCCCCGCGGTACCACCCTCCTTGGCCGCGCGTGGGCACGGCCCGCTCTCTGCGGTGCGGCCGGTTCTACTGGGCGCTGGCGCCGTTCCTCCGGCGGCTCCGGGGTGATCTTCCTCCCGCGCTCGCCCCCGGGCTCGCACCGTCCCCGGGTCGCTGGTGGCTGCGTACGGGAGTACTCCTCCCCATCGACGCCTTCTCGCGGTGCCCAGTGTACGGCCACCCTCCCGAACCGCCGCCCTCCCCATTGATCACGGCAGCCGCGTATCTGGGTACCGAGCCAGGTGCATTCACCGCGGCGCGTGCCCAGGTCCCACGGCACGTGGTCCGGACGTCCTCACTCGGGACCGGCGTCGCGGGAGACTGGATTCGTGCCGACCCTGCGGATCGCCGTGCGCGTGCGCCCCGGCGCGTCCCGGACGAAGGTGGGGGGCGAGCAGGGCGGTGCGCTGGTCGTGGCGGTGCAGGCGCCCGCTGTCGGCGGGAGGGCGACCGAGGCGGCGCTCGCGGCGCTGGCCGACGCCCTCGGCCTCCGGCGGCGAGACGTCCGCCTGGTCGTCGGGGCCACCCGCCGCGACAAAGTGGTCGAGATCGACGTCTGGAGCTCGGGTGTCGACTCGATGGCCGCCCGGGTTGCGGAGTTGCGCGGCGGTGCACGTTGATGGGGGACCCACCCCGACCTATCCTCTCGTGACCGCGAGATCACCTGACGAGAGGGACGGCCCGGACATGGCAGACACCGGCAAGGGCATCACCGGGCGGGTGAAGGCTGCCGTGTCGGGCGCGGCGAAGGCAGCCTCGCTCGTCGGGGACAGCGGGCGCAGCCGTTCCGGCTCCTCCAGCGCTACGAGCGGCTCGTCGACCGCGAGGGCCACGAGCGCGAAGAAGGCTGCCCCGGCGAAGAAGGCGGCGGCGAAGAAGGCAACGGCCACGGCGGTGCCGGCGAAGAAGGCGACGACCAAGACCACGACGGCGAAGAAGTCGACCGCCGCCGGGACGCCGGTGAAGACCCCGGCGGCCAAGAAGACCCCCGCGGCCAAGAAGACCCCCGCGGCCAAGAAGACCCCCGCGGCCAAGAAGACCCCCGCGGCCAAGAAG
>DASTQL010000120.1:0-21570 GCA_035761805.1 Jiangellales bacterium
CTAGCGTGGCCGCCCGTGCGCCTCGCCACCTGGAACGTGAACTCCGTGGGTGCGCGGCTGCCCCGTCTCCTGGACTGGCTGGAGTCGCGCACGCCCGACATCGTGTGCCTGCAGGAGACGAAGTGCTCCGTCGAGGCCTTCCCGACCGACGTGGTCGGCCGGCTCGGCTACCTCGCCGCCGTGCACGGCAACGGGCGCTGGAACGGCGTGGCGATCCTCTCCCGCGTGGGCCTGGAGGACGTCCGGCGGGGGCTGGACGGGGAGCCCGGCTTTCCCGACGTGGAGGCCCGCGCCGTGGCCGCGACCTGCGGCGGCACCCGCGTCCACAGCCTGTACGTGCCGAACGGCCGCACCCCCGACTCCCCCCACTACGCCTACAAGCTCGCGTGGCTGGATTCCCTCCGTACGACGCTGGCGGCGGAGCTGTCGGCGTACCCGGAGCTGGTCACGTGTGGGGACATGAACGTCGCGCCCACCGACGACGACGTGTGGGACGCGGCGGCCTTCGTGGGTGCGACGCACGTGACGCAGCCGGAGCGGGTGCGGCTGGCTGCCGTACGGGACCTGGGGTTGCGCGACGTCGTGCCCCGGCCCGGCAAGGGGCCGAACCCGTTCACGTACTGGGACTACCGGGCCGGGATGTTCCCCAAGGACATGGGGATGCGGATCGACCTGGTCTACGCATCCGGGCCGTTCGCGGAGCGGGTGCTCGACGCCTGGGTCGACCGCGAGGCCCGCAAGGGCAAGGCGCCGTCCGACCACGCACCGGTGGTGGTGGACCTGGCCTGACCGCCGGGGCGCCCCCGTGCCCTGGCCGACGGCTCAGGCCGGGTTGCGGGGGACCAGGCACCAGACCGTCTTGCCCTCGGCGTCGGCCACGACACCCCACCTCGTGGCCAGCGAGTCGACCAGCCGCAGCCCACGACCGTCGACGGCGCTCTCGCTGTACCCGCGCGGCGAGGGGCGCCCGCGATTCTCGTCCGAGACGGTGAGAAGCACACCGTCGGCCATCGGCGTGAGGCCGACGCACATCTCCGTACCGGCGTGCTGCACAGCGTTGGTGGCGAGCTCGCTGACCAGCAGGGCCAGCACCTCCACGCGCTCCTTGGGGAGCCCCGCGGAAGCGAGCCGGTCCACGACCCATCGACGCGCCTCCCGTACGGAGGACGGCTCGGGGTCCAGGTGGATGTGCTCGTGGCCCTCGTTGGTCCCGAGATCGGGAGCGACCCGCCCGAGCACCCGCTCGCAGCCCACGGGCCACCCCCTCTCCTCGACACCGGCACGGCGTGCGACCGAGTGCTACCCGCGTGCGACGCTTCCATGCGAGAGCTGGCCAACCGGTCGGGGATGGTCGACCATGACCTTCCGACCCCCGGTGCCGCCTCGAAGGGGAGGTCGTCATGCGTCGACTCCTGGCCTGCTCGGTCGCGGCGCTGCTCGCACTCGCGGGTCTGGTGGCCGGAGCCCCGGGTGCCTCAGCCGCGCGGCCTTCGACCGTCCCCGGCCTGCCGGTCCAGCTTGCGCTCGGCGACTCGGTCGCCGCGGGTGTCGGCGCGGGTGCCACCGAGGCAGAGCGCCGCCGGTTCGGCTACGTGGGCCTGCTGCACGAGCACCTGCGGGCCGGGCTGGACTGCGTTCCCGCCGCCTCGCCGCGCCCGTCGGTCGGGTGCGAGCAGCTGCAGCTGGTCGACGTGTCGGTAGGTGGAGCCACGACGACCACACTCATCGAGCACCAGCTGCCGACAGCCGTCGGCCTGCTCGAGGCGCGCAACGCCGACGCGAACCCCCGCAACGACGTCGAGGTCGTCACCGTGACGATCGGCGGCAACGACCTCTTCGGGCCGGTGGTGGCGGCGTGCATCCGGCCCGTGCCCCCGGACGCCGCCGGCTGCGCGTCCACGATCGACCAGGTCTTCACCTCGGTCGACACCGACCTGGGCGTCATCCTGGGCAAGCTCGGGCGGGCGGCCGGCCCCGAGACGGACATCGTGGTGATGACCTACTACAACCCGCTGCCGGCGTGCATCCTCGCCCCGTTCACGGCTCTGGCGGACGTGGTGCTGGAGGGCGGATCGGTGCCCGGACTGCCGCCGCTCGCCGTCGGCTTCAACGACGTCATCCGCAGTGTCGCCGCGGAGAAGGGCGTGCTGGTGGCGGACACCTTCGGGACGCTCTCGACCGAGGACTTGGTAGGTGGCGCCGACTGCCTGCATCCCGACGCCTCCGGACATGCGGTCATCGCCGACGTCTTCGCCGAGGCGCTCGGGGCCCCGGCGGGACCGGGCGGCTGATGCCCGGGGGTGCGCGGGAGGCCCGCGCGGGGTGAGGATGGAGGGGTGATCTCGGTCCCGCTCGCGCGACGGCTCCGCGATGCGGGGCTGCGGTGGGAGCCGAGCCGCGGAGACGCCTTCGTCATCGTCGACCGCGGGATCGACGACGAGGTCTTCGTGCTGTCCGACATGACGATCGAGGTCCACGACTTCCCGACCGGCCCGGAGATCGGCTTCAACGGCACCGTGGAGTGGGCGCTCGACAGCGTTGAGAAGGGGACGACCCTGTGGCTGCCCCGCGAGGACCAGCTCCGCGAGCTGCTCGGTGGGGCGTTCGTCCGGCTCGAGCGGTCGGGGCGCCGTCACCGGGTTGTGCTCGACGTGGCGGGGCGATCGGCGACCGTCGAGGCCGACGCTCCTGCCGAGGCCTACGGCCTGGCCCTGCTCCACCTGGCCACCGGTGTCGATCCCGTGGTCGACGGTGACGCGGCCCCGGGTGCCGTGCCGCGGTAAGTGGGCACGCGCCACGGTGCATTCACCTGGCTCTGCACCCGCTTACGCGGCTGCCGTGATCATTGGGGTGGCGGTTGGCGGGGGTCCGGGCCGGGTAGTGGTGGCGCGACCGGGCGCGCCGGGCAGCCCGGTGTCGAGCAGAGGGGACACCACCATGGCTGGCGCTGGTGAGGCCGGACAGGCGGCGCGGGAGACGGCTCGGCACGTGAGTCGCGTGGGCGACGACCCGAGGGTCGAGCGGCTGGCCCGCCTCGGCTTCGTCGTGTACGGGCTGGTGCACCTGGTCCTGGCCTGGCTGGCGCTGCAGATCGCGTGGGGCTCGGGTGGCGAGGAGGCGTCGACGAGCGGCGCGGTCGAGACCCTGGCCCAGCAGCCGCTCGGGCTGGTCCTCGTCTGGGCCGTGGCGGTGGGCATGGCCCTGCTCGCGCTCTGGCAGCTGTCCGAGGCGGTCCTCGGCGGGCACGTCGTGGGCGACGGGCATCGTGGCGCCAGCCGCGCCAAGGCGGCGGCCAAGGCCGTCGTGTACGGCGTGATCTCGGCCGTCGCCGTCCGCGTGGCGCTCGGCGGGGGCGGGGGCGGCAGCGAGGAGGAGGCCGCCAGCACGCTCATGGACCTGCCGGGCGGCCGCTTCCTGGTCGGCGCCGTGGGGATCGGCACCCTCGCCGTGGGGGCGTACCACGTCAAGAAGGGGATCGGGAAGGAGTTCCTCGACGACCTCGAGGGCGGCGCCACCACCGGCCGCACGGGCAGCGCCATCGAGCGGCTGGGCCAGATCGGCTACGCCGCCAAGGGAGTGGCCCTGGGGATCGTCGGCGTGCTGTTCGTCGTCGCGGCGTGGCGCCACGACGAGGACCAGGCCGGTGGCCTCGACGCCGCTTTGCGCACCCTCGAGGAACAGCCGTTCGGGCCATGGCTGCTCAGCGTCGTCGGGCTCGGCATCGGCGCATACGGGATCTACTGCTTCGCCCGAGCCCGGTACGAACGCACCTGACCCCCCCAAGGTCGCCCGGTCAGACGGCCTGGCGGTGCTCCCCCCACCAGTCCACGTGGAAGACGCCGTCGGCGTCGACCCGGCGATACGTGTGGGCTGCCCCGGCGACGACCCGCCGCCACCAGTCCTGGCCCGAGACCACCGCGTCGCGGAAGTAGTCGTCCACGAGGAGCGTCGGCAGGTCCGGCCGGCGCTCGCAGGCCTCGGTGCCGGCACGCGGCCGCCCTCTCCGGCGTGACGCGCCATCAGGTCGTCGATACGGGCCCGCGTGCGGTTGTGGACCGCCACGGTGTGGCCGTGCCGGGCGAGGTTGCGGGCGAGGTTGCGGCCCAACCGTGGCCAGGCCGGTGACCCCGATCCGGGCAGTGGCGTCGATCGTGGCCCAACCCTGCCCGATCCGCCTTGGTCGTCGCACGCCCCGCCCGACGCGCGGACGGGCGACACGCCGCGGAAGTGACGGAGCGGCCGGGATGGGGAAGGCTGGGACGACGTGCCCGCCTCCACCCGGCTGCTCTCCGGCCGCTACCGCCTGGACCAGCTCCTCGGCGAGGGGGCGATGGCCTCGGTGTGGCAGGCGCACGACGAGCGCCTCGGGCGCGACGTCGCGATCAAGGTCGTGCGGCCCGACGCCGCCGACCCCGCGGCGGTGGCTCGCTTCGACCGGGAGGCCCGGGTGATCGCCGGCATCCGGCACCCGGGCGTGGTGCTCGTGCACGACTACGGCGTGGAGGACGGCTCCCCCTTCCTGGTGATGGAGCTCCTACCGGGACCCTCCCTGGCGCGTGTGGTCGCCGAGGAGGCGCCGCTCGAGGTCGGCCGGGCCTCCACGTACGTACGGGAGACCGCCGAGGCGCTCGCCGCCGCGCACGCCGCGGGCATCGTCCACCGTGACGTCAAGCCGGGCAACCTCGTGCTCGACGCCCAGGGCCGGGTTCGCGTGGTCGACTTCGGCATCGCCCGCGTGGAGCAGGAGGCCGGCGCCGCACTGACGGCGGCCGGCCATGTCGTGGGCAGCGCGGCCTACCTGGCGCCGGAGCAGGCCTCCGGAGGGCGTGTGGACCACCGAGCCGACCTGTACGCCCTGGGCTGCGTCCTGCTCGCCCTGCTCACCGGGCGGCCGCCGTTCTCCGGGAACTCCCCCGTCACCGTCGCCGCCCAGCACCTGCACGCCGACCCGCCGGACCTCGCGGCGCTGCGGCCGGACGTCCCAGCCCCCCTCACCGAACTCGTCCGGGACCTGCTGGCCAAGGATCCGCATCGGCGACCGGCGGGTGCCCAGGACGTCGTCGATCGGCTCGGCGACCTCGCGAGCCCGGACGACGCGACCGCCGTCGTCCCGGCCGCCGGCGTGATGAACCCGGATCCAACGGCGACGGCCGTCCTGCCTGGCGCCGCCGCGACCGGTGCGCCGGTCTCGGCGCGTGGCGGTACGGCGGCGGCGGACGAGGGCCTCGACACCCGCCGGATCGGGCTCGCCGCCGCGGCGGTGCTGGCGACGGTGGGGCTGCTCATCGCCGCGGCGGCCCTCGGAGTCCTGCCCGGCGGGGACGACGCCGGCACCGACGCCGCCCCGGCCGCGGTCAGGCCACCCGTCGTGGAGGATGAACCGGCGGCACAACCAACATCGGAGCAGGAGCAGGACGCCGCCGAGGAAGCCGAGCGGAGCCCGGCGGGGGACGAGCCCGTCGACCCTGAGCCGGCAGGACCCGAGGCGGCCCTGGCCACCCTGCGCACGGCCGTTGCCGGCCTCGGGGCGGAGGGCCGCCGAGCGCAGCGTGACCTGGAGCGTCGGGTCGACCGGCTGGAGTCCGCCGTCCGGGACGGGGATGGGGACAAGGCCCACGACCGGCTCGAGGGCCTCGAGGAGGAGGTGGAGGACCTCGAGGAGGACGGAAGGCTGTCGGCGGGGTCCGGGCAGGCGGTACTCGAGGCGGCGGACGGACTCCGCTCGGCGCTTCGCACGCTCGACGGTGGGGACGACCGGGGCCGTGACCGCGACGACGACTGACCTAGGACGGGCGGGCGACCGGCCTCGGCCACGAGCGGGAGGGTGCGAGTTGCGGTGTCCGCTCCACTGGAACTGCGTCGCAAGTGCGGTGCAAGCGAGTCGCAAGCCGAGCCGCCCAGGCTGGGACGGACGGCGGGAGTGCCTGCCCTCTGCAGCTGAGGAGCACCGAACGTGACCAGGCCGACCGAGACGCCGACCGCTCCGACCACGTCCCCGCCGCGCGCGGCGACGACGGCCGACGACCGCCCGGACACCCGCGACATGGTCGTCGTCCACACCGGCTTCCGCCGGGAGCTGCGGCTCATGCCCGAGCTCGTGCACGCCGTGGCCGACGGCGACCTCGAGCGCACCGAGGTCGTGGGCGCCCACCTGGAGCTGTGGTTGACGTTGCTGCACGGCCACCACACCCGCGAGGACGACTACCTGTGGCCGCTGCTGCACGAGCGGGCACCGGCCGACCTGGAGCCGGTCGTCGACCTCATGGAGGCTCAGCACGCGGTGGTCGAGGAGCTGGTCGACCGGATCAGCCCCCTCGCCGCCTCGTGGCGCGGCACCGGCGCGGCTCAGGACCGCGATACCCTCGCCCGGCTCCTCCGCCGGCTGTACGACGCCCTCGTGGAGCACATGGACGACGAGGAGTCGCACCTGCTGCCGATCGCCGAGCGGGTGCTCACCGGGCCGGAGTGGCGTGAGCTCGGCAAGGGCGGCGCGGAGGAGATCCCCAGGGACGTCCGGCTCGCCGTCTTCGGGATGTTCCTCGCCGATGCCGATCCGGACGCGACGGCCATGATGGTCTCCCATCTGCCGTTGCCCGCCCGGGTGCTGATCCGGCTGGGGCTGCCGCGGTGGGCCTACCGCCGCTACGCCCGACGGGTCCACCTCACCGACGTCGCCTGAGCCCGGGGCGTGCCGCCACAGCTGCGCAGAGCCGGGTCAGGCGCCTGTCAGCAACCCCTCCGGCCGCAGCGGCTCGGCGGGCAGGGCGTCCAGCACGTCCAGCAACCGCTGCACCCGCTGGAGCTCGCTGCGGTGGAAGGCGGGCCCTTCTTCGCGCGCCACGGTCAGCACCTGGCCGGCGGGCAGCGGCGCACGCGCCATCCGGACGCCGTCGACCAGCCCGAGGACGCGCGGCGGCGCCTGGGTGGGGAGGCGGGGCCGCCGGGGGGCTCCCCAGCTCGCGGCAACCACGTCGCCGCCCGGATCGCTGACACAGGCCCAGTCGGCCGCGAGGACCAGCGGCACGGTGTCCATGAGGGTGCGGACCGCACGCGCCGGGGCCCGGACCATGGCCACGAGGAGGTCGACCTCCGGCTGCGCCTCCGGAGTGGACGCCGCCGCCCACACGCCGAGCGGCTGCACGCCTGGCGCATTCCGCAGCGCGGCGAGCAGGCGGCCGCGGGGCTGCCCGCCGGGCCACTCCACGACGATGTCGTCGAGGGCCCGTCCGGTGTCCCGCTCGAGCACGGTGATCTGCACGACGTCGGCACCGAGCACGCCGAGGATGCGGGTCACCTTGGCCAGCGACCCGGGCAGGTCGGGGAGCTCCACTCGGACACGCAGCAGCATGGGTCCTCCTCGACGGCAGGTGACGTCCAGACTGGACCGGCAACGTTGCGGGCTCGTTTCGGTGAGGTGTCCTCCGTCGACAGACTTGTACAGTCCGTGAGATGGGGGCGGTGGACCGGCTCGGGTCGACCGGGGACGAGAGCCCCCTGGCGGCGTACGTCCCCCGCGTCCTGCGGTCGTGGGAGCCCTGGGCGCAGGGTCCGACCCACCGGCGGGTGAACGGCACCCTGGTGCTGCTGGACGTCAGCGGCTTCACCCGGCTCACCGAGCGCCTCGCCCAGCGTGGCAGGGAGGGCGCCGAGGAGCTGAGCGAGCTGCTGGACGACGTCTTCAGCCGGCTCCTGGCCGAGGCCCGTGACGAGGGTGCGGACCTGCTCAAGTGGGGTGGCGACGCGCTGCTCCTCTTGCTGGACGGGCCCGCCCACGTGCGTCGCGGGGCCCGTGCCGCGGCGCAGATGCACCGGGCCCTGGCCCGATGGGGTCACCTGGACACGTCGGTGGGTCGGGTGGTGCTGCGTTGCTCGACGGGGGTCCACGCCGGTCCGGTCGACCTGGTGGTGGGAGGTGACCCGTCCTCGCACCTGGAGCTCCTCGTCGTCGGCCCCAGCGTGTCCAGGGTGACCGCGCTGGAGAGGGAGGCAGGCACCGGCCAGGTCCTGCTCAGCCGCGAGACGGCCAGGCGGCTGGACGCCGCCCATGTCGGCGCGCGCCACGGGTCGGGGCACCTGCTCGCCGGCCTACCCCGACCGGTCGGCGGCCGCCGCCGGGACAGCGACGCGCGAGACGGCCCCGCCCCGGGGTTGGTCATCCCAGCCCAGCTGCGGGAGCACCTCTCCCAACCGGCGCGGGAACCGGAGCACCGCACCGTGACGGTCGCCTTCCTCCGCTTCGAGGGGACCGACCGGCTCCTGGCGGACGAGGGGCCGTCGGGCCTCGCCGAGGGACTGGACCGACTGTTGCGGGCGGTGCAGGGCGCCAGCGACGCCTACGGCGTCTCCTTCCACGAGACGGACGTGGACTCCGACGGTGGCAAGATCATGCTCGTCGCGGGGGCGCCACGCAGCACCGGTGACGACACCGACCGCACGCTTGCCGCCGTGCGCCGCGCCGTGGACCGGGGCGGGCACCTCCGACTGCGGGCCGGGGTGGCCCGGGGGCGGGTCTTCAGCGGTGACCTCGGGCCCCCGGACCGGCGCACCTACTCGGTCAAGGGCGCCGCCGTCAACCTGTCGGCCCGGCTGGCCGCGCTCGCAGCGCCCGGCGAGGTCGTCGTCGCCAAGGACGTCGTCGACCACGCCCGTCGATCGTACGTCGTCACCGAACGGGTCGACCGCGCCGTACGCGGCCACCGGGCACCGGTGGCGACCGTCGGGCTCGTGGCCGTGGAGGAGGACCCGCTGCGCGCTGCCGTCCTTCCACCTCAGGCCGCCGGCCTGCTCGTCGGGCGTGATGCCGACGTGATCCTGCTCGAGAACCACGTCCGCGCTCTGGCCGGCGGACGGGGTGGCATGGTGGAGGTCGTCGGGGGGTCCGGCATCGGCAAGACCCGCCTGGTCGAGGAGGTGCTCCACCGGGCCGCGGGCGTCGAGGTGCTCCGCTGTCCCGGCGAGCGGGGGGGTGCGGGCACGGCGTACACCCCCGTGCGCCGGCTTCTGCGCCGGCTGCTGGAGATCCCGGCCGACGCAGGCCCGACGCAGGCGGGCGCACGGGTCGAGGATGTCTGCACGGCGCTCGCTCCGGCGCTCCGGCCCTGGCTCCCGCTCCTCGGGCCCGTCCTCGACATCGACCTGCCGACGACCCCGGAGGTCGAAGAGCTGGACGAGCGGTTCCGCCCCCGCCGGCTCGAGCAGCTCGCGGCCGAGCTCATCGTCGGGCTCCGCCCCGGTCCCGTCCTGCTCGCGGTCGACGACGCCCACCTCGCCGACCCAGCCACGGCCGGCGTCCTGGACCGCCTGGCCCAGTACACGACCGACCACGCGTGGCTGGTGCTCGCAGCCCGCGAGCCGGACGCCGACGGCTGGACCCCGTCGGGTGCGGAACGGGTGGAGCTCGGCCCCTTACCCCCAGGGGCGGCCGTCGCCATGGCCGAGCTCGTGGAAACGGAGCGGCCGCTGCCTCCGTCGGTCGTCGAGGCCCTCGTGGACCGCGCGGGGGGGCACCCCCTGTTGCTGTGCGAGCTCGTTCGCGCGGTCGCGGCCGGCGCGGCCCTGGACGAGCTGCCGGCCTCGGTGGAGGACGTCGTGGCGGCCGAGGTCGACCGGCTGTCCCCACCCGAGCGCTCGATGCTGCGCCGGGCGGCGGTGCTGGGCGACGAGGTACCGACCGAGCTGCTCGCCGCCATGCTCGACGACCCGGCCGACCTCCCGGACGCCGTGGCCCGCCTTGCGGGCTACCTGCTCCCGGCGGGAGAGGGGCGGCTGAGATTCCGGCACTCGTTGTTGCGCGAGGCGGCCTACGCCGGGCTCCCCTACCGGCGACGTCGAGAGCTGCACGCCCGGGCCGCGGCCGTGCTGGAGACGACGACCTCGCTGGCCGTCCGCCGCCCCGAGCTGCTCGCCCTGCACTACTACGTCGCGGGTCGCTACGAGCGGGCCTGGCGCTACGCGCGGCTCGCGGGCAAGCGGGCCGCGGCGGGGAACGCACCCGGAGCGGCGGCCACCGCGTACGCCCGAGCGGCCGAGGCGGCTCGCCGCGCGCCGGGCGTCCCGTCGTCGGAACGGGCCGCCGACCTCGAGGCGCTCGGCGACGCGCTCTTCCTCACCGGGCGGTCGACCGAGGCCGGGCGTGCCTACCGCGAGGCCGCTCGCGCCGTCAGCGACGTTCCGCTGCGCGCAGCCGGTCTCGCGTTGAAGGAGGCCCGGGTCGATCAGCGCCGCGGACACTATGCGCCCGCCCTGCGACGGATCAGCCTGGGGTTGCGCGCCCTGGACGGGCTCGACTCCCGGGACGCCCGGGCCGCCCGGGCCCGGCTGCAGGTCCGCTACGCCGTGTGCCGGGTCAGCCAGGGCCGCTACCCGCAGGCCCGGACCTGGGCCGGGCTCGCCGTCGACGAGGCGACCGCGGCGGGCGAGCTGGACGCCCTGGCCCAGGCGCACCTCGTCCTGCACACCGTCGCGCTCTGGTCGGCCGGCCCGCACGGGGAGCGCCACGGGGAGACGGCGCTCCGCCTCTTCGAGCAGCTCGGTGACCTCGGCGGCCAGGCCCATGCACTCAACAACCTGGCCCTGCGGCGGCTACTGGAGGGCCGCTGGCCAGAGGCGCTGCCGATACTGGCGAGGGCGGCAGAGATGTTCCGGCGGGTCGGTGACGCGGCCGACGCTGCGAACGCCACCTACAACCAGGCGGACGTACTCGTCCGCCAGGGTCGTCACGACGAGGCCGAGCCGCTGCTGGCGGAGGCCCTGCGGGTCGCCCGTGCCGTGGAGGACGAGGAGCTGGTCGCCCTGGTTCTCCGGGAGCAGGGGCGTTCACGGTGCAGGTCCGGCCGCGTCGTCGAGGGCACGGCGCTGCTCGCCGAGGCCAGGTCCCGCTTCGTCGAGCTGGGTGAGCGGCAGGAGCTGGTCGACACGGATGTCGCGACGGCCGAGGCCCACCTGCTTGCCGGCCGCCCCCAGCAGGCCGCGGACCTCGTCGCGCAGGCCCTGGCAGTGGCGGAGGAGCTCGGGGCGGCGACCCTGCTGCCCTCGGCGCACCGGGTCCGGGCGGCCGCCCTGCTGGCCCGCGACGACGTGGTTGGCGCACGCGAGGCCCTGACGGCTGGGCTGCGGCTGAGCGAGTCGCCGGACGTGGGGCACGAGCGCGCCTACCTGCTCTCGGTCGCCGCCCGCCTCGAGCGACGGGAGGCGGAGATCGCGGCCGACCGCCTCGATGCCGAGGTCGCCGCGACCTTGGACGGACTGGGCGTCGTCAGCGTCCCGCTGCCCCCGGTCGACCGCTGACGCGGTGACGGCCTACGGGTGGCTGGCCCGGGCGTCGTGAGCGAAGAGCAGGTAGGTGTAGAGGTCGCCCGCCTGGTCCCGATGGCTCTGGACGTAGTCGACGCAGGCCTGCTGTCCCGGTCCGAGCCGGCCCTTCCTGGGGCACGGCGGCGCTTCCTCCAGCGGTCCCGTGTTGGTGAGGTCGACGAGCAGCGGGAACTTGGTCACGCCACCCCGGCCGCACAAGACCTTGTCGCAGGCGACGACAAGCGTGGCCGGCTGCGTCGGACCGTAGAGGGGCTCGCCGGCGTCCTTGAGGTCGGCCAGGGCGAGGACGATCAGCGCGGCCGTCCCGTCCCCCGCCTCCCGGCAGTCCGCGACACCCTCGCACGAGTTCAGCGCGAGGGTGACGGGGCCGGAGGCACCGCTCGGCAGCTCGAGGTAGCCGCAGGTCGGGACCTCGGCGGACGGCGCGGGGCAGGCGGGGTCGCTGAGGTCCGTGGCCACGCGCGGGCTCGCCGCCCGGCTGACCGCGCTGAGCGCCACGTCGAAGGTCACCGTCGTGGGGGCGAGCGAGTCCCCCGACACGGCTCGGACCCGGAGCCGGACACCGTTGGCGAAGGGCGAGTAGGTGAGGTCGGTGAACGTCGCGGACGACCGGCCCTTGGGGACCACGACGGTCTTCACCCCGTCCAGCCGGCCGGCGCCGGCGACCTGGTCGATGACGAGCGTCGTCGCCCTGCGGACCTCGAGCGGTGCGCCCTTCTCGTCCTGGACATGCACGACGACATCGAACGGGCGGTCCTGGACCGGTGCTCCGAGGCTCGACCCGGAGTCGATCACGGCCGTCACAGCGAGCCGCCCCTTCGGGCTGTGCGCACCCGCCGGGACCGACCAGCCCGGCACCAGTGCGGCGACGAGGATCGCGGCGGACAGGACGGTGAGCACGCGGCGGCGCCTCGGGTACCGGTGTGCGGCCATCGGCGGACCCTCCCCTGTGTGACCCCCGAGCGACTCTCCGCTCACCGGCAGCCTGCCCCCGGGGACCGTCGGGGTCAACGGCTCCGTGCTCTCGATCTCAGGCTCGGCCTTCCCCGTCGCCGGGGGTGAAGCGGTCCAGGCGCTCCCCGACGACCTGCTCGCTCTCCCGCCGGCTCGGCGGGTAGCCGGTGACCATGAGGACGAACGTCTCGCCGGCGAGCACCTGCAGGTGCAGCTCGTCGACCGCCCGGACGGTGGCCGTGCGGGGGACGTCTCGCAGCAGCGCGATCTCCCCGAAGCCGTCGCCAGGGCCCAGCCGGGCGACGACCCTGCCGTCCCCGACGACCTCGGCCTCGCCCGCTCCCACGACGTAGAAGCGATCGCCCGTGTCGCCCTGCTCGAAGACGGTGGCCCCGGCCGGGACCGTCACCGGCCGCAGACGCCGGGCCAGCTGTTCCACGGCCGGCAGCGGGAGCACCTCGAGCATGGGCACCTGGCGGAGCAAGGTGAACTCCCGGTCGCGCACGTGTATGGCGAGGTCCAAGCGGCGCAGCCGAAGCCACGCGAGGGCGACGACGACGGGTCCGAACGCCCCGACCACGACGAGTGCCCATTCCGCGCCGAGCACGACGACACCGGCGGAGGCGACGACGGAGCCGAGACCCACGGCGAGGGCGCCGACACTCTCCAGCAGCCCGAAGACTCGGGCGAGCACACGGTCGTCGGCGAGCCGCGCCATCAGCGTGAAGAGCCCCAGGTCGACGAGCGCGTTGCCCACGCCCACGACCGCCAGGAGGAGGAGGGCTGGTCCTTCCTCGGGGAAGGCGGGGACCAGGGCGAGGGGCAGGCCCCACAGGGCGACGCCCAGGCCGAACCACCGGGCGAGTCGGCGGGTGCCGACGAGCAGCGAGCTCAGCAGCGAGCCGATCACGGCGCCGGCACCGATCGCGGCGGTGAGGGTTCCGACTCCTGGCTCCCCCGTCCCGAGCAGCTCGATGGCCATGACGACGGACAGGACGGTGACAGCACCGCGGGTGAACGTCTGGACCGCGGTCAGGCCCACGAGCAGAGCCAGGTCGTGGCTGGCCACGACCGCCCGGACGCCCTCCACGGCCTCGACCCGTACCCGGTGTCGACGGGCCTGTACGGTCGGGACGACCTCGTACCGGATCCGCAGCATCAGGGCGGCGGACCAGAAGGACAGGGCGGCCGCCACGGCGAAGACCGAGGTGACGCCGCTGAGGGCGAGCAGCGCGGCAGCCAGGGCCGGGCCGACGAGCGTGGACAGCGAGTCGAGCAGCCCACGGACGACGTTGGCCCCCGCCAGCTCCCTCGGCGTCGCGCACAGCGAAGGCAGCAGCGCCGAGTGAGCCGGTCGGTAGAGGGTGGCCGCCACCGTGGACACGACCGCGAGCGCGTAGACCAGCGCCGACGGGGCGCCCAGACCGACGACGACCGCGGCCAGCGCGGTCGCCACCCCGCGCAACCCCGACACCCAGACCAGGACGAGCTCGCGCCGGCTGCGATCGGCCAGCGCCGAGGCGAAGGGCGCCACGACGGCCGACGGCACCATCCGGAGGAGGGTCACGAGACCGACCGCTGTGGCCCCACCGTCGCGGAAGGCGAACACCCCCAGCGCGACCGTGAAGGCCCACTCGGCCGTCCACGCCCCACCGAAGCTGAGCTGCGCGCGGCGCAGGTTGCCGTTCCGGGCATTGCTTGCGAACGCCCCCACCGCGGGCGAGAGACGGCGACCGATCCCCCAGCCGCTCATGCACCAGGACCCTACCTGTCACCGACAGTGCACGCGCCGTGGTCGACCGGCCTGGCATCGGCCCAGGCACCTGCGGCACGATGCCGAGATGCCCCATGCCGTCCCTCCGCCGTCGCCGGGCCTCCCCCGTTCCCCGTTGCTGCGCCGGGTCCGCGAGTCGGTGATCGGCGACGACCAGTGCATGCGCGGTCCGTACGGGCCGCGCCGGGTGACCTACGCCGACTACACCGCCTCCGGGCGAGCCCTCTCCTTCCTCGAGCACTTCATCCGCGAGGAGGTCCTGCCGCGCTACGCCAACACGCACACCGAGTCGTCGGGCACCGGTCTGCAGACCACCAGGCTGCGCGAGGACGCCCGCCGCATCATCCGAGACGCCGTGGGCGGCGACGACGGCACCTGTGTAGTCTTCTGCGGCTCTGGCTCGACCGGCGCCATCGACAAGATCATCGGTGTCCTCGGGCTACGGCTGCCGAGCGCCGCCGAGGACCGGTGGCACCTGTCGCGGCACGTCCCGGAGGAGCAACGGCCGGTCGTCTTCGTCGGCCCCTTCGAGCATCATTCCAACGAGCTGCCGTGGCGGGAGTCCCTCGCCGACGTCGTGCGCATCCCCGAGGACGCGGACGGGCACGTGGACGTCGACGTCCTCGAGGCCGAGCTCGTCCGGTACGCCGACCGGCCACTGCGGATCGGCTCGTTCTCGGCCGCGAGCAACGTCACGGGGATCATCACCGACACCTGCGGCATCTCCGACCTGCTCCACCGGCACGGTGCCCTGGCGTTCTGGGACTTCGCGGCCGCGGCGCCGTACGTGCGGGTCGAGATGTCGCCTCGTTGCGAGCAGCACCCCCTCGCCCACAAGGACGCCGTCTTCATCTCCCCGCACAAGTTCGTCGGCGGCCCGGGCACACCGGGCGTGCTGGTAGCCCGGAGGGAGCTGATGGCCAACCGGGTGCCCGTCGTCGCCGGGGGTGGCACGGTCACCTACGTCAACCCGACCGAGCACCACTACCTTGCCGACCCCGAGCACCGGGAGGAGGGCGGTACTCCGGCGATCGTCGAGTCCATCCGGGCCGGTCTGGTGGTTCAGCTCAAGCAGGCGGTCGGGAGCGACGTGATCCGCGCCTACGAGGACGACTTCGTCCGCCGCGCCGTGGCCTCCTGGCGCAGGAACCCCGCACTCGAGGTGCTCGGCAACCTCGAGGCGGAGCGGCTGTCCATCGTCTCCTTCACCGTGCGGCGGCCGGGCGGTCGGTTCCTGCACCACAACGCCGCCGTCGCACTCCTCAACGACCTGTTCGGCATCCAGTCCCGCGGGGGCTGCTCCTGCGCCGGCCCGTACGGACACCGCCTACTGGGCATCGACATCGAGCGCTCCCACGCGTACGAGCGGGAGATCGAGCACGGCTGCGAGGGCATCAAGCCGGGCTGGGTCAGGGTCAACTTCAACTACTTCATCAGCGAGGCCGTCTTCCGGTACGTGGTGGAGGCGGTCCACCTGGTCGCCGAGCACGGCTGGCGGCTGCTGCCGGACTACCGCTTCGATCCGGCGACCGGGTTGTGGCGGCACCACCAGGGACCCGTCGAACCGCCGGTGCGGCTGGACCAGGTCCGCTACGACGCCGAGGGCGTGATGCGCTTCCCGGCCGCCCACGAGACCGCCCCGGAGTCGGCGCTGGAGGAGTACCTCGAGGAGGCCCGTCGGATCCTGCTCGGACACGACGAGGACCACGTCGACGGCGCCGGGCTGCTGTCGGAGGACTTCGAGCACCTGCGCTGGTTCGAGCTCCCCGCCCGCTCCCTCGCGGTCCCCGGACCCGGTTGAGCGCCGGTCAGTGCGACCGGGTGCGGCGGTCCCGACGCGTGCCGGGCACCGCCCCGAGCAGCTGGGCCAGGCCGAAGCCGTCCGAGGCCTGCAGCCACGGCACACCGCCGGCAGCGGTGACCGGCTCGGGCGCGAGCACGTCCGCGTCCGGGGGCAGCGGCGAGCCGTGCGTGAGCACCTGCTCGGTGGCGGTCAGCTGGCGGATCGCGACGAGGCGGACCGCCTCCGGTGCCTCACGCACCAGCTCGTCGTAGATCTGCGGGTCGTGCTGGCCGTCGTCACCGACGAGGACCCACGACACCCCGGGGAACTCGCGCAGCAGCCGGCGCAGGGAGGTGCGCTTGTGCTCACGACCGGAGCGGAACCACCGGTCGGGGGTCGCCCCCCAGTCGGTCATGAGGAGCGGACCGACCGGGAAGCCGTGGCGGCGGAGGAAGCGGACCAGCGCCGGGGCAAGGTTCCACGGACCGGTGGACAGGTAGACGAAGGGCGCGTCGTGGTCGGCGGAGCGGAGCCGTTCGTAGAGCTCGGCCATCCCCGGGACGGGACGGCGCTTGGTCTCGTGGCGGACGAAGGTGTTCCAGGCGGCCAGCAGGGGCCGCGGGAGGGCGGTCACCATCACCGTGTCGTCGATGTCGCTGACGACCCCGAGCCGCTCGTCGGATCCCACGACGCGCACCCGCTCGACCGCCGGGTCACCGCCGGCGACGGTGAGCCGGACCTCCTGCCAGCCGCTGGGCAGGTCCGCACCCACGACCACGTCCACGAAGCCGCCCCGCTCACTGGTCGCCTGGTGAACGCGGTGCCCGGCCCGGATCTCCACGTCGGCGTCCGGGACCGCGACGGTGAAGAAGCGACGCCAGCCGCGACCGCCCTCGAGGTCTCCGGCGCGCCGCTCGGGCGGGAGCATCAGCACCCGGGCGAGTACCCGCACCCAGCCCTCGTCCGCAGCGTCTTCGCGGCCGTACCCCGGGAACGGCACGACCTGCGGCCGCCAGCCGGCCCGGGACAGGGCCGAGGCGAACCCCCGCTCCACCGCGGTCTCGAGACCGACGACCGCGCGGCGGGCCTGGCGCGAGAGCGAGCCGGCAGCCATGGGGTAAGCCTAGGGGGCCGCGGAGGGCGGCGGCGGGTCGGACGGACGGACGGACGAGACGGAACGGATGAGGCGTGACCGACCCGGGTCAGGCCGGTCCGAACAGCCCCGATCGTCCGCGGACCCGGGCGCCCTCGCGCAGGGCCTCGGCCTCGGCGGCGCAGGAGGCGCGCAGCTGGGCGATGTCGGCCCCGCCAGGGCCCGCGGCCCGGGCGACCCCCTCCGCAACGTCGTCGGCGGCGGCCACCAGCTCGGCCACCCGGTGCCGGGTCTCCGCAAGGAGAGCGCCGGCTCGGGCCGGGTCGGCGACGGACCCCACGGCGCGGAGTTCGGCATCGAGATCGCGCGCGGCGGACTCGATCCGGTCGAGCAGGGCGGGCACGTCGCCCACTGGGGCGTCGACCGCGCGGGCGGCGGCCAAGGACCGTCCGCCCCGGCGCACCGCGGTGTCCAGGTCGCGACGAAGCCTCGCCACCTCTCCAGCGGGCCCGCGGGAGCGCGCTTGGAGCGCTACACCGGCCCGGTCGACCGCGGGTGACACGGCCCGCCGGAGGGCTCGCAGCGCCAGCAGCGAGACCCCGACCACGGTGCAGGTCAGAAGGACCACGACGGCGAGGACCGCGAGCACCAGTTCCACGAGCGCCAGACTACGTCGCGGCTCTGCCGGCCGCTCGTGACCGGACGCGTCGACCCGGCCGGGCAGGCCCCCCCGGACTCGACCCTGTTCAGACTCCCACCGGACCCGCTGGACGCCCGTAGGCTCGACGCAACCCCGGACACGAACCCGCGGAGTCGCGCACGATGCCGCCTGGGCAGCGGTTCGGTAGAGCTCGACGGGAGGAGCACCACGTGGGTCGAGGTCCCGGCCGGGATCAGGTAGCCCCGATGGAGCGGGTCATCCGGCTGATCAGCGTGCTCACCGCGAGATCGACGCCGGTGCCGGCCGAGGACCTGGTGCGCGTGGGCGGCTACCACGCGGTGGACCCGGACGACGCCAAGCGGATGCTCACCCGGGACATCGCGCAGCTCAACTCGACCGGGTGGGACATCCGCAACGTCGCACCGCCCGGGGAGCCGGGCCGTTGGCAGCTGCGGGCCAGGGACAACCGGCTGCGCGTCGGGCTCACCCCGGCTCAGCGGGCGGAGCTCGTGCGGGCGGCGCTGGCCGCCGGTCGCCCCGGCCTGGCCGAGCCGCTGGGGCCAGGCGACCCACGCGCCCCCGGTCCCGGCGCCGGGCCGACAGCCGTGCCTCCGGCGCCGCGGGTCGTCGTCACCGAGGGGACCGCCCCCGACGACACCCTGGCCGACGCGCTGCGCGCCGTCGCCCTGCACTGCCTGGTGAGGTTCACGTACAAGGACGTGGCCCGCGTCGCCCATCCCTGGTCGGTGCACCCCGGCCCCTCGGGGTGGTACCTGCGGGCCCGGGAGGACGGGCACGACACCGTCAAGGAGTTCGTCGTAGGTCGCATGGACGGCCTCGAGCTGGACCGGCCCGGCACCGCGGAGGTGCCCGCGAGCTCGCCCCGGCCGCAGCTCGACCCGCTCCGTTGGCAGGTGGACCCGCCGCTGCGGGCCGTCGTCGAGACGACCACCGAGCACCGGCCCCAGGTGGAGCACCTGCTGGGCGAGCCCGGCGCGGTCGAGGTGGCGGGCGACATCGCGCGCCTGTCCTACGAGGTGACCCACCGCGGGCCGTTCCGCTGGCGCCTGTACGAGCTGGGCCCGCGGGTCCGGCTCCTCGCTCCGGAGGCCCTGCGCCGGGAGATCGAGGCCGAGCTCGTCGCCGTCACCGGGACCGCCCGGTGACCGTCAGCAGGTACGTGCAACGGGTGGGTCGCCTGCCACAGGTCCTCGACGTGCTCTCACAGCACCCGGACGGCCTCTCGCTCGCCGACCTTGCGGCCGTGGTGGGAACGGATCCCGGCCAGCTCAGGGAGGACGTCCTCGCGTGGTACCGCGTCGACCTGGTCGAGTACGGCATCGAGGTCTACCAGCCGCCGGTGGTGGAGTTCGTCGGCAGCGACGGCCGGGACGACGACCCGCACCGGGCGGAGGTGCTCCGGGTGGTCTCCCGCCGGCCCGAGCGCGAGCTGGGCGTCGAGCACCTCAGCGCCGGAGACCTGGCCACCCTCTACCGGGCCGGGCGGGACCTACTCGCGCTGGAGCCGGACAACGCCGACCTCGCGGGGGCCCTGGCAGCCCTGGAGCGGTCACTCCTGCCGGACGCGGGGATGACCGCCACGGCTCCGGAGGACGGGCATGCCCGTCGCCTGGCCTCCGCGGCCCGCGACCACCGCCGGGTCCGCGTCGTCTACGCGCGCGCCTGGCACCCCGGCGTACGAGAGCGGGTGCTCGAACCGTACGGGCTCACCCGGACGCGGCGGGGCTGGGAGGTCGACGCGGGTCCCCGCGACGAGCGGGGGCGCATCCGCACGTACCTGGTCTCGGGGATCCGGGAGGTCGAGGTGCTCGACCACTCCTTCGTACCGCCGGCCGACGTGGACGAGCTCATCGAGGCCAACCGCCGCCGCACGTCGGTGGTCCTGGTGGTTCCGCAGTCCGCGCGCTGGGCCGTCGACCGCTTCGCCGAGCGGGTCGAGGTCGTCCAGGAGGACGAGGACTCCGTGAAGCTGCGGGCGGAGATGCTCCCGCCCGTCTCCCGCCGGGTCGGGCTCCTGCTCATCACCGCCGGCCCGGACGCGTACGTGATGGAGCCCGCGGATCTGCGGGAGGCCGGGGCCGCGGTGGCAGCCGAGCTGCTCGAACACCACCGCCGAGCGTGAGCGACCGGCCTCGACCAAGGGCTGCGGCGCCGTCGCCGGTCAGCCGTCCGACGGCCCCCCGGGATACAGCTGGTCCAGGGCAGCCAGGGCGCCCTCGACCACGTCCGTGCGCGGCTGATCGACCAGTCGCGCCTGCGCGGCGGCGGCCCCCGGCGCCAAGGCGGACGCGTCGGGCGCCGCGTCGGCGGCGACCACGAGGGTGAGCGCCTGCTCGGTCAAGCCCTCGCCGGCAAGCAGGGCCGCCACGTTGCGGAGCGTGGTCCACTGCTGCGTCCAGCTCCCGGTACGGCGCCAGTGGTCGACGGCCGCCCGGTAGGACTCGACGGCGCCCTCCACATCGCCGGCCCTGGCGGCCGACGTCGCCAGGGTCAACCCGGCCACCTGCTCCACGAAGGAGGCCCCGCTCAGCCGGGCCAGGTCGACTGACCGGCGCAGGTGGGCGGTCGCCTCGGGCGAGGCGTCGAGCGCCAGGACCTCGCCACGCACGTACGCGACGTACGCGTGCTGGGTGGGAGATCCGCTGGCGGCGAGCTGCTCGGCGGTGTCGAGCCGGCGCATCGCCTCCGCCCGGCGGCCGGAGTAGCCGGCGCTCAGCGCAGCGGTGGCCACCGCCTCGGCCGTCTGCGCGGCTCCGCCACGGGCGGTCAGCACGGCGCGCTCCGCGTCGTCGAAACGGCCGTCGAAGAGCTCGAGCACCCCGTGCACGAGCTCTCCCGCCGTCAGGTCGTCGTCGTCGGCCGCGAGCCGGCGGACGCGGGCCACCAGCGCCTTCGCCTTGCTTCGCAACCCCAGCCGCCACGCCCCGCTCGCCGCTGCTGCGAGCGCGGGCACCGCGTCCGGGGTGTCGTCGAGGCCGGGGAGCTCAGCGGTTTCCAGTGCCCACGCCCACAGCTCGCTGTGCTCACGCCACAGGGCGAAGTCCCCCAGCAGCGCACTCAGGCGCGCGGCGCCTGCGACGTCCCCGCCTGCCAGCATGACCCGGCGTGCGGCCCGCAGGGTCGGCAGCGTCCACACCAGCCGCCGATCCCAGGCCGGTTCGTCCGGCCCGGTGATCCCGACCGCTGCGCGTTCGACGAGGTGGAGCACCCAGGTGCACAGTGCCTGCCCGGCGGCCGCCCCCTCGCCGTGGGCCTCGAGACGCTCCAGCCCGTACGCCCGCACGCTCTCGAGGACACGGACGGCGGGGCGGGCGGCGGCGCTGTCCGCGACCAGCATCGAGCAGTCGACCAGGCGGGCGACCACCGCCGACGGGTGGTCGCCGACGTCCGACGCGGCGGCCATGTGCTCGGCGAGCTCCACCTCGAAGCGGTCATGTACGACGCAGAGGTAGCGGAAGAGACGTTGCTCGTCGGGGGTGAGCAGGTCGTAGGACCAGGCGATGGTGCGGCGGAGGGTGCGGTGCCGGTCGTCGTCGCTCGACCTCGACGGCCCGATGTCCAGCCGCTGGTCCAGCCGTTCCCGCAGGCCCGCGAGACCGACGGCGGGCAGCCAGGCGGCGGCAAGCTCCAGTGCCAACGGCAGGCCGTCGAGGGAGCGGCACACCTCGACCACCTGCTCGAGGGCGGCGTTGCCCGCGGGGCGGTCGTTCCCGACCGGCGTGCCACCGGTCGCCCGCGACGCCCTGTCGCGGAAGAGCCGCACCGCCGGCGACTCGACGGCACCCGGGTCACCGGGCGGCGGCACCGGCAGCGGGCTGAGGCGGTGCACCCACGCCGCGGTGCTGGCCGACGAGGCGTCGCCTGCGTTCCTGGCGAGTGCCTTCGAGGTCAACGTGGCGCTCTACGCGGCGATCGACCGGGTCTCCGCTGCCTTCCGGACCGGCGACGGCATCCCTTGGGGGGAGCACGAC
>DASTQL010000121.1:0-6831 GCA_035761805.1 Jiangellales bacterium
CCGCGGAACCCTGCCGTAGGCCGCTGACGACATGGCCGGCACCCACGATGAGCGTGTCATAGACGCCGGTCACCAGGGCGATCGTGCCGCCGCTGACACCGGGCACGACCTCGGCCAGGCCGATCAGCACGCCCCGGACCACGTCGAGCGGGGTCCGGCGGCGCCGTCGGGTCGCGGGCGGGGCGTGCTCGGTCACCAGAGGAGGGTACGGGCCGCTGCTACTCCGGCTCGTTGCCGGCTGCCCCCCCGATCCGGAACGGTGTGTGTACCCCCTCGTACGCGAGGTGGGCGACGAGCCCCTCGGCTGCGTGCGGCAGCTTGTGGCAGTGGTCCGACCAGATCCCCGGGTTGTCGGCCACGAAGGCGATCTCGTACGAGTCGCCCGAGGCGACGTCGAGCGTGTCCACCCACCAGGGGCTCCCGGACGCCGGTACGCCGTTGCGGCTCAGCACGACGGCGTGGTGACCGTGCAGGTGCATCGGGTGGACCTCGCCGCTGTGGTTCTCCACCGTCATGCGGACGACGTCGCCCTCTGTCACCACGTACATGGGCACGTCGGGGAACAGGCGCCCGTTGATCGACCAGTGCAGGCCGGGTCGCCCGTCGACGAAGCCCGGGCGTCGGCCGATCGAGTACTCGAAGATCCGGTCGGCCGCCTCGGGGTCGACGCCCAATGGCGCGGGGGCGCCGTACTCGAGGAGGTCGACCGGCGGGCCGAGGGCGACCCTCGGTGGTGCCGTGGCGCCCTGAGGCCCCAGCACGAGGGAGGGCGCCGCCTCGCTGCCGAGCTGGACCCGTGCGGCCGACCCGTCCTGCGGGGTCACCAGCCCGAGGTCGGCCCGCCCACCGGCCGGGATCTGGACCGACGCATCGGACAGCGGCCCGGGGTCGACCAGATCGCGGCCGTCGACCGCGAGCACCCGGTAGGGCGAGCCGACGAGCTGCGTGCGCAGCGGACCGTCGTCGGTGTTGACGACCCGGACCCTGACCGACGTGCCCGGCTCGACGTCGACCCGCGACTCACCCGTCGCGCCCGCGACGGTCGGCAGGCTGCCGTACGTGTGCACGGGTGCGACCACCTCGACCTCGTCGCGGGCGCCGACACGGGCCGGGTCCACCACCAGCACCCCGTACAGCCCGCCGCGGACCTGCTCGTGGGAGACCTGGTGCGAGTGGTACCAGTAGGTGCCCGCGTCCTCGGCCACGAAGCGGTAGAGGTGGCGGCCCCCGGGAGGAACGGCGTCCTGGGTCACCCCGGCGACGCCGTCCTCGGCGTTGGGCACGTCGACCCCGTGCCAGTGGAGCGTGGTGCCTCCCTCGACCGACTCGTTGACCAGCGCCACCTGCACCAGGTCGCCCTGCCTGGCCCGGATCAGCGGGCCGGGTGACGTGTGGTTCAACGTGAACCCCTCGACCGTCTCCCCCCTCGCCAGCGTCACGGTCTCCTCGCGGGCCACGAGCGTGACCTCGACGTCGGGGCTGCCCTCCCGCGGCCCGGTCAGCCCGGTCACGGCGACGTCCCCAGGATTCGGCGGCGGGCCGTCCCACCCCAGCGCGTGGGCCGAGTGCCCGCCCTCCGGCCCGCCGCCGAGCTCCGCGTGGCCCATGCCCATCACGGAGTACGAGTCGGGGACCAGGCTCGAGGCCCAGAGCCAGCCGACCGGGACGAGCAGGGCCACCGCGGCCAGCAGCCCGATGACGACCCGGTCAGACCGGCGCCGGTTCCAGGACCAGCTCATCGTGCACCCGGGTCACGCGCCGACCAGCCTGGACCGCGGCACCGAGGACCAGCAGGGCGTTCAGCCCGTGCAGCGCTCCCCAGTTCTCCGAGACGGCGAAGGCCGGGAAGAGCAGCCCGATCTGCAGCAGCACCAGACCGAAGACGGTCGCCGCCCAGCGCACCGCGCCCGGCACGCGGGTGAAGAAGGACACGACCAGCAGCGCCAGCGCGTACAACGGGATCAGGAAGCCGTTGTAGCGGTGGATCATGACGCCGAGGTTGCTCTCCCAGTCGTAGCTGGCCGTGACCGCCCCGCCGTCCTCGATCTCGTGCAGGATCCCGAAGAAGCCGAGCGCGACGCTCGCCGCCTGCAGGGCCACGCCCGCGGCCACCAGGTAGGCCAGCACCTTGTACGTGGTCCTCATGTCGCCCTCCTGTCGGCGGGTGCGGTCTCCGCCGGCACGGCGGGCTCCGTCCCTACGGCGAGCCCCGCCCGTACGGAGGGCGCGTCCTGTGCGGCGGCGGTGGTAGCGGCCGGCAGGGGAGCCGCCCGCTGCAGTCGCACTCGGCGTACCCACAGCAGGACCCCGGCGGCGGTCAGCACGGCGGTCGACACCAGCGCGTGGGTGACGGCCCCTTGAACCGTGCTGGTGACGGCGACGCCACCGGCCCGGACGATGAGCTCGCCCGAACCCCACAGCGGCATCCAGGGCTCCAGGGCGGTCATCTGGACGCCGACCACGCCGATGACCACCAGCACGCCCTCCATGTCGCGGGGCACGAGGGCCGCCGCGAGGACGCCGGTCGCGACCGACACGACGGCCCCCAGGCCGATCCCCGCGGTGAGCAGGGCGAGGTCGACGTCCTGCTGGGTCCAGATCAGGACCGAGAACGCGGGGGTGATCAGCGCTGCCAGGACGAGGACGGTGAGCACGCGTCCGAGCAGGAGCTCCGCGGCCCGGTAGCCGGCGAGCAGGAGCGGCTGATCGGCCCGCCGCGACCCGTTCACGACGAAGAGGGCAGCTACCGAGATGGCCCAGCAGGACCCCATCGCCCCGGAGACCAGCACCCACAGTTGGTCGTCGGCGGTGGTACCGGCGTCATCGAGCTGCATGCGGCCGGAGAAGTAGAACACCAGGGGCAGCGCGACCAGGATGACCAGGGCGAGCCGGCGCCGGGACAGGTCGCGGCCGTGCATCGCCGCGACGGTGAGCAACCGGGTGGGGCTCACGCCGCCACCCCCCGGCCGTCCAGGGCCCAGCCGCCGCCGACCCGCAGCTCGAGCACGTGCGACACGCGGTGGAGCTCGGCGAGCATGTGCGTCACCACGACGACGGCGGCTCCCTTGTCGCGCCAGGTCTCCACGTGGTCCCAGAAGTTCTCGTACGTGCCCCGGTCGAAGCCCTGGTAGGGCTCGTCGAGCAGGATCAGCGGCCCGCCATCCATCAGCGCGAGGGCCAGGTTGACCTTCTGCCGGGTGCCGGTCGACAGCTCGCGCACGGTGGCCGTCTCGCCGGTCGGGTAGCGCAGCCACTCCAGCAGGGCGCCGCCGCGGGCCCGGGCCTCGGCGGCCGACAGTCCCCGCCCGGCGCCGACGTAGCGCAGGTGCTCGTCCGCCGTGAGGTGTTCGATCAGCCCGGCCTCCTGTGGGCAGTAGGCGAGGCGGTCGGAGCGGGCCACGGTCCCTCGGTCCGCAGCCACGACACCCGCGCAGATGCGCAACAGCGTGGTCTTGCCGGCGCCGTTCTCACCGATGACGGCGAGCGCCTCCCCCTGCCGTACGTCGAACGACACGTCGTCCAGTACGCGGCGTCGCTTGAAGGACTTGCTCACGCCGCGCACCGACAGCACTATCGGTTGAACCATCCCTACCCCCAGGCGCCGGCGCGCGACCCTCGCGCCGCCGGCCTCGGGACGGACGCTCCTCGCCGGGTGTCCCGGGCATCAACCCCGAGATGTCCCGCCCGGGTCGGGAAGCTGTCCCGGGTGTCGCCCGAGCCCCGCCTGCCTGGCCCGGTCGGTTGCCGCGGCCCGATCGGGGAGCTGGAGCTTGGTGAGGATGCTCGACACGACGTTGCGGACGGTCTTGAGCGTGATCCCGAGGCGTTCGGCGATCGCCGCGTTGCCCAGGCCCTGGGCCAGCAGGCGGAGGACGTCGTGCTCGCGCGGGGTGAGCCCCTCGAACGGGTCGGGCGGCGGCGTTCGAGCGAACCAGTCGGTCATCCGGCGAGCCAGGCCGGCACCGAACACGGCCTCCCCCCGGGCCACCGTGTGCACGGCCAGCAGCACCTCCTCGGGGTCGGCCCCCTTGAGGACGTAGCCGAGGGCCCCGGCCCGGACGGCATCGAAGACCAGGGCGTCGTCGTCGTACATCGTCAGCACGAGCACGCGCACGCCGGGGGCGCGTTCGCCGATCTCCTGGATCGTCGCGATGCCGCCGGGGCCGGGCATGTTGAGGTCGAGGACGGCGACGTCCGGCCGCAGGTCGACGGCGGCGGTCACCGCGTCGGGCCCGGTCGCGGCCCGCCCGACCACCTCGACGTCCGGCTCCCCGGCGAGCAGGGCGAGCAGGCCCTCGAGGAACACCGGGTGGTCGTCGGCGACCACGACCCGCGTCATCCGGCCTCCCGTCCCAGGGGCAGCGTGGCGACGACGGTCGTGCCGCCCTCCGCCCCGCCCGCCACCCGCAGGGTGCCACCGAGCTCCGCCGCCCGCTCGCGCATCGCGGTCAGGCCGACTCCCGCTCGTACGTCGGAGGGCGGGCCGGATCCGTCGTCGGTCACCGTGACCTGGAGGGCACCGTCCAGCCGGGTCAGCTCCACGAAGCAGGTCCGGGCGTCGGCGTGGCGGACGGTGTTGGCTACGGCTTCGACGGCGATCCGGTAGGCCGCGGTCTCGACCGCTGCTGGGAGGGCGCCGAGGTCCGCTGCGGCCGACACGGTCACCGGTGGCCCGTCGACGGTGCCCGCGTGCTGCCGCAGCGCTCCGGCCAGACCCAGGTCGTCGAGTGCCGGCGGTCGTAGGTCGTAGGCCAGCCTGCGCACGTCCGAGACCAGCTCCTGGGTGCCCTCCCGTACTGACGTGAGCACGTCCGACGCGCCGGTCGGGTCGGTCCGGACGAGGCGCCGTGCCGCCTCCGTACGCAGTCCGAGGCCGGCGATGGCCGGGCCGAGCTCGTCGTGGAGGGCGCGCCGCAGTCGACGGCGCTCCTCCTCGCGCGCGAGCACGAGGCGTTCACGGGAGTGCTGGAGGTCGGCCCGGAGCCCGAGCTCGCGGACCGCCGCGCCGACGCCACGGGCGAGGTCCTCGAGCAGCCGGCGGTCGGCCCGGCTGAACGGAGCGCCCGGGGCGCGGGGGGCCAGCAGAAGGCGGCCGATGCGCTCACCGCGGTCGACGAGCGGCAGCTCGGCGAGGTCGGTGTCGTCGGCCAACCACCGGGGCCGCGTCCCAGCCACGACCCTCCGGTCCAGGCGGCGGACTTCGATGACGACATACGGGACCCGGAGTGCGTCCGCGACGTCCTCGGCCACCGCGGGGAGCAGGTCGACGCCGCCGGCCAGGTCGAACCTCCGCCCGAGCCGGCTGAGCGCCGAGTACGGGTCGTCGCGGTCGCCGTAGAGGACCCGGCCGACCCCGCGCTGCAGCGCGACGCGGAGCGGGTTCACCGCCAGGGCGACGACGACGGTCGCCACGATCGCGGCCGGTGTCGTGGTCTCGCCGCGCATCAGACCGGCGGCGAGCGTGACCACGAGGAGGTAGACGCTGACCAGGCTCGCGGTGAGCAGGCCGTAGACGAGACCGCGGTTGAGGACCAGGTCGAGGTCGAAGAGGCGGTACCGGGTCACGGCGACGCCGAGCCCGACGACGAAGGGCAGGGCGGCCAGCCCGATCCAGCCCGTCGGGAGTCCGGTGCCCAGCAACACCTCTGGCAGGAACCACCCGGCCAGGCCGGCGGCGACGGCCAGGGTGCCGGTGCCGACGAGCCAGCGCACCTGTTGGCGTTCGAGAGGGTCGCGGCTCCCGCGCAGGCGGCTCAACCCGAGGGCGGTGGTCGTGAGCAGGCTCGCGATCACCACCAGGGCGCCGCCGCCGATCACCCGGCCGATCCAGTCCAGGTCGTTGGCACTCCCCGGTGCGGCGGCGGCGGCCCACCCCGCGGTGACCCAGAGCGGTGCGGTGACGATCGCCGACCGCGTGAGCCGGTTCCTGGCGGCGAACCAGTCGAACGGGCGCGGGAAGATCAGCGCGAAGGCCAGGCCGCCGGCCCAGCCGGTGAGGTAGACGGCCTGGGTGAGCGCCAGGTAGAGCCATCGCCCGGGACCGCCGGGGACGTCGACGACCGGCAGCCAGAGCACCGCGGCGACCGAGCTGGCGCCCAGGCCGGTGGCGAAGGCGAGCAGCGCCGTGGTGGGGGCTCCCGGTCGCCGCCACGTCACGTAGGCCGCCACCGCCAGCAGCGACACCACGAAGAGGAGCGTCGGCCAGGCCGCGGCCAGGGCGGGTCCGACCTCCGGGCGGGCCAGGGTCACGGGGACGGTCCGGGTGCGCCCGTCGCGCTCGACGTCGAGCTCGACCACCTCGCCGAGCACCGGCGCGGTGGCGTCGGGGTCGGCCGCATCTGACGTGCCGGGTGCGCCCGCCAGGGGTCGGCCGTCCAGGGCGGTCACCAGGTCGCCGGAGTGCAGCGGGCAGTCGGCCGGGGCCTTGACGACGACGCCTCGGGCGGTCCAGTCGTCGGCAGCCGCGCCGACCCTGCCGCAGTCGGCGGGGGAACTCGCCAGCAGGGCGACGAAGACCGCCGCGGCGGCCAGCAGGATCGCCGACGCGACCAGCGGACGCCACCGCCGCGACACGGCCCCAGGCTAGCTATGGTCGGGGTGGTGCGCGATGCCCGACAGCCCGACGGGCTCCCCGACGTCGGGGTGGGTCCGTGGGTCGGCACCTGGCCCGACGACCCGCGCTACGACCCCGAGCTGCTGGAGCACGGGGACCGGCGCAACGTTGTGGACCGCTATCGCTACTGGCGACTCGAGGCCGTCGTCGCCGACCTGGACGCTCGCCGGCACCCGGTGCACGTGGCCGTCGAGAACTGGCAGCACGACCTCAACATC
>DASTQL010000122.1:0-27369 GCA_035761805.1 Jiangellales bacterium
TCGGTCGAGCTGGAGGTGGAGACCGCGATCGGCCGGACCAGCAGGTCGCCGATGATCCGCGACGCCCACGACTACCGGGCCGGCATCCACGACCGGCACCTGCGCAAGCTGACCGGGCGGTCGTACAGCGCCCTGGTGCACCCCGTCGTCCGCGACCACCCGGTCGAGACGATGCGGCCAGGCGACGTGTTCTTCCACAACGACGTCTACCTCTCCGAGGGCGGCATCGGACACCTGCCCGACCTCTGCGTCACCGCCCCGGTCTTCCACGACGACGGGGCCGGTCCCCGGGTGGTCGCCTTCGTCCAAGCCTTCGGGCACCACGACGACATCGGCGGCTCCGTCCCGGGGTCGATGCCCTCGCACGCGACGAGCGTGTTCGAGGAGGGGCTGATGGTCCCGCCGATCAGGCTGTGGGAGCGGGGCGTCCCCAACGAGGCGGCGCTGCGGATCATGACCCGGAACTCCAGGACGCCCGAGTCGCTGGCGGCCGACCTCGACGCGGAGTGCGCGGCCTGCCTGATGGGCGCGCGGCGGCTGGCCGAGCTCTTCGACCGCTACGGCCTGGACACCGTGGAGGCCTGCTTCGACGCGGTCCTGGACCGGACCACGGAGACCTTCCGGCGCGAGGTCCTGGCCACGATCCCCGACGGTGAGTACGTGTGGGAGGACTACGCCGAGCACGACGGCGTGGACCCACCACGCCTGCACACCCAGCGGATCACGCTGACCAAGACCTCCACCGACGGGGCCGGCGGCGACGCCCGCCTGGTCGTGGACTTCACCGGGACGGGCCCGCAGGCCAGGGGGCCGATCAACCACAGCGGGGACCACGCCGACGGCGTCTTCCTCAAGAAGTGGCTCGCGCCCGTGCTGCGCAACCTCGCCGCCACCCCCGAGCGGATGGCCGAGCTCGACGTCAACGAAGGGGTCGCCCCGCTGATCGAGATGCGGTTCCCGCCTCCCGGGACGCTGCTCACCCCGGTCTTTCCGGCACCGACGAACGCGCGGACGTTCGTCATCCTGCGGCTGCTCGGCGTGCTGGCCGGAGCACTGGCCAAGGCGGTGGACGGGCGGATGCCGGCGGACCAGGAGACCATCCGCTACACCGGGGTCCACGGCGAGGACCCGGACGGTCGCCCGTACCTCATGCGGGAGGTCCTCGGGGGCGGGTCCGGGGGGAGGTACTACGCCGACGGTGAGGACACCGTCCACGTGGTCCCGGACTCGCGCAACCTGCCCACGGAGTTCTCCGAGGCGCGCTTCCCGTTCGTGGTGGAGCGGCTCGGCCTGGCCCTCGACAGCGGTGGCCCCGGGCGCTACCGGGGGGGACTCGGGTACGAGAAGCACATCAGGATGCTGCGGGACGCGCACTTCATGTCGATCGCGGACCGCTCGATCCTGTCGTGCTGGGGCGTGCGCGGCGGCCGGGCCGGCCGCCCGTTCCAGGTGACGATCGACCCCGGCGGCCCCGCGGAGCGGGAGGTCGACGCGCTCGCCGACGCCGAGCCGGTGCGCGCGGGCGAGGTCATCCGGATCCGGACCACCGGCGGCGGTGGCTGGGGCGACCCGCTGGACCGCCCGTACGACGACGTCCTCTGTGACGTCCGGTGGGGCAAGGTGTCCTCGGCCGGGGCCCTCGACGACTACGGCGTCGTCGTCACCGGCCCGCTCGACGAGCCACGCGTCGACGTGGCCGCCTCCGACGAGGAGCGAGGTCGCCGGCGCGCCCACGCCGGATCGGCACCCTTCTTCGACCGCGGTCCCGGCTACGCCCGGCTCTCCGGCGGCCGGACCCACGCGGAGGTCGACTGGCTCTGACCGCCCGGGTGGCACGATCGGCGGATGTCCACTGCCGCACCCGCCGCACCGACGTCGCGGCTGCTGCCCACCGACGAGGAGCGCAGGCGCGGCCTCCGCCGGATGAAGTCCGTGGCGGGCGGCCTGCTGGTCCTTGCCGCGATCGTCTACGTGGTCGCCCGACGGGCCGAGGAGGCCGGCGCGCCCGCATGGGTGGGATTCGTCCGGGCGGCCGCGGAGGCCGGGATGATCGGGGGGCTCGCCGACTGGTTCGCCGTGACCGCGCTGTTCCGCCGGCCGCTGGGGCTGCCCATCCCGCACACCGCCCTGATCCCGAGCCGCAAGGACGCCCTGGGCGAGAGCCTCGGCGACTTCGTCGGCGGCAACTTCCTGGCCGAGGAGGTCGTCCGCTCACGCGTGCGCCAGGCGGGCGTGTCCGAACGGGTGGGGGCCTGGATCTCGCAGGAGCCCCACGCGGAGCGGGTCGCCGCCGAGGTCGCCGTCGCCGTCCGCGGCGCCCTCGAGGTGCTGCGCGACGACGACGTGCAGGACCTCCTCGAGCGGACCGTGCTGCGCCCGCTCGCGGAGGCGCCCGTGGGACCGCCGCTCG
Source organism: Jiangellales bacterium (assembly GCA_035761805.1). Taxonomy (GTDB): domain Bacteria; phylum Actinomycetota; class Actinomycetes; order Jiangellales; family Jiangellaceae; genus DASTQL01. The sequence continues at coordinate 2,411 of DASTQL010000122.1, forward strand.
GCCAGCTGCTCGGCCGGGTGGTCGACGAGGGGTCGCACCACGGTCTGGTCGACCTCGCGGTCGACGAGACCCGCCGGTGGCTCGCGGCCAACCGCCGCACGGTGGTCGCGGTCGTGACCGCGCAGGCCCCGAGCTGGTCCCCCCGCCTGCTCGACGATGTCGTGGCCGGGCGCGTGCACACCGAGCTGCTGCGCTTCGTGGAGGAGGTCGCCCGGGATCCGGACCACTCGTTCCGCCGGGCAGTGGACCGCTTCCTCGCCCAGGTGGCTCTCGACCTCCAGCACGACCGCCGGACCATGCTGCGTGCCGACGAGCTCAAGGAACAGCTGCTCGAGCGCGACGACGTCCGCGCCGCCATGGGCCGGGTCTGGGCCAGTGCTCGCCGGGTCCTGCTGGAGGCCATGTCCGACCCCACCAGCGACCTCCGCCGGCGAGCCGTGCGTGGCCTGCAGGGCCTCGGTGAGAGACTGGTGGAGGACGGCGAGCTCCGCCGGAAGGTGGACGGGTGGCTGGAGGAGGCCGTGGTCCACCTGGCCACGAACTACCGGGACGAGCTGACCGCCGTCATCTCCGACACGGTGCGCCGCTGGGACGTCGACGAGACCACCCGCAAGATCGAGCTGCAGGTCGGCCGCGACCTGCAGTTCATCCGGGTCAACGGCACGCTGGTCGGGGCACTCGTCGGACTGGTCATCCACGGCGTCTCGACGGTCTTCCTCTAGCCGCCAGGTCCCCGGACCACGACCTCGGTCTCCGGGTCGTACGGCAGGCGGGCGGCCGTGTCGACGACGACGTCGGCCCGGCCACGGGTCCGCTCGGCCGCCAGCAGCGCCTCCTCCTGGAGCGCCCAGCGATCCCAGTACGGCCGGAACACGTCGCCGTCACGGGTGAGGGCGCGCTCCTTCCGTACCCCGTCGGGGGCGTCCACCCAGACCAGCAGCGCGAGGTACGGCGCGGCGAGGCGGGCGCCGCTGCCCACGCCTTCCACCACGAGGAACGGGTGCCAGGGAAGGGCCACGGGGTCCCCCCAGCGGTCCGCGGCCCAGTCCCACCGGCGGTGGACCGCGGGACGTCCGGCGGCCAGCGGCTCCAGCACCTCGCCCACCAGGGCGGGAACGGCCGCAGCCAGCCCGTCCCAGCCGGGGTAGAGGTCGTCCATCGACAGGACCGGCGCGGGGAGGAGGGTCGCCAGGCGCAGGGCGAGCGTGGACTTGCCCGCCCCGGCCCGCCCGTCGACCGCGACCACACGGCAGGCGCCGGCGGGTACCGGCAGGTCGCGGACCCGCCCGGCCAGCTCGGCCAGGGTCAGCACCCTCACGGAGGGCCGCTCACTCAGAAGCACCGCCTCTCGCCCCGGTAGGTGGGGACCGTCGCGACGACGGTGGCGTCCCGGACCAGGTGGAGCTCGGAGAAGCGTTCCCAGGGCTCGCCGGCCTTCGCGGGCCGGAACCAGACCCGGTCCCCGACGCGCAGCGTGTCGGCGGCCCGTCCGATCAGCGGTGTCTGGACCTCGCCGGCACCCTCGAGCCGGTCGAGGGCCAGCCCCCGCGGCAGCCAGGGGCGCGGGAGGCGGTCGCGGCCCGCTGCCCCGCTCGCCACGACCCCGCCCCCCGACACCGTGGCGACGCCGGGAGCGGGGCGCCGGACGACCGGGAAGGCCAGGAAGCCGGAGGGGCGGACCGTGAAGCCCCGGTACCGGTCGAAGAGGTGGGGGCCGAGCAGCCCGGACCCCGCGGCGACCTCCGTGACGGCACGCTCGGCGGCCGTGCGCTCGACCGACCCCGTACCGCCGCCGTTGACGAACTCCAGCGGCGCCAGGGCACGCACGGCCGCGACCGCAGCCGCCCGGCGCTCGGCGAGCTCGGCCATCGACCGCCGCTGGACTTCGCGCAGGGCCACGCCGTAGGGGCCGGGCCGGTCGTCCCCCACGCCTGCCACCTGGGCCTCGTAGGCCATCAGCCCGACCAGCCGGAACCCCGGCCGCCCGACCACGTGGGCGGCGAGACCCGCCAGCTGGTCCGGGCGGTGCAGTGGGGAGCGGTGTGCGCCCACCCGTAGGCGCCCGCCCAGGGGCCGCCACGAGGTGTCCAGCTCCAGGCACACCCGCAGCGTGGGCCGCGCCGTCGGGCGCGCCACGTCGTCGACCAGGTCGAGCTGGGTGACGTCGTCGACCATCAGGGTCACGGCCGCCGCCAGGGCCTCGTCCGCCGCGAGCGCGGCCAGCGCGGACCGGTCCACCGTCGGGTAGCCGACCACGGCGTCGCGCGTCACGTGCTCGCCCACGAGCCAGAGTGCCTCCCCGAGGGTGAAGGCGAGGACTCCGCGGAAGCCCGGACGGGCCAGGGCGTCGGCGACGAGGTGGCGGCAGCGCACGGACTTGCTGGCTACACGGATCGGGCGCCCTGCGGCGCGTCGCACGAGGTCTGCGGCGTTGACCTCCCACGCCGCGAGGTCGACGACGGCCAACGGCGGGTCCAGGTGGGCCGTCGCGGCGTCCAGCCGGGCGCGTAGGTCCGAGGCCATGGCGCATCCCTACCAGAACCCACGCGGGTGGCTCGGGACGACGTCGCCCGCTCCGTCCTGTCCCTGCATGGCTTAGGTTCCGCCCATGAGCGGACCGCTGGACGGCCTGCTGGTCGTCGACCTCACCCGGGCGCTCGCGGGGCCGCACGCGGGCATGATCCTGGGCGACCTGGGCGCGCGCGTGATCAAGGTGGAGGCCCCGGGGCACGGCGACGACAGCCGTGGGTGGGGACCGCCGTTCGTCGGCCCCGACGACGAGCCGGTGTCCACCTACTTCCTGTCGTGCAACCGCAACAAGGAGTCGGTCACCGCCGACCTCAAGTCGGACGACGGTCGTCGACTGCTCGAGCGGCTGATCGGGCGGGCGGACGTGTTGCTCGAGAACTTCCGGCCGGGGGTCCTGGAGCGGATGGGTTTCGGCTGGGCTCGCCTGCAGGAGCTCAACCCGCGCCTGGTGGCGCTGTCCATCACGGGCTTCGGTCACGACGGGCCGGAGGGCGGCCGCGCAGGCTACGACCAGATCGCCCAGGGCGAGGCGGGCCTCATGGCGCTCACCGGCGAGCCCGGCCAGCCGACCCGCGTGGGCCTCCCGATCTCCGACCTGCTCGCCGGCATGTACGGCGTGCACGGGGTCCTCGCCGCCCTGGTCGAGCGCGCCCGCACCGGGCGGGGGCGGCTGGTGCGGACCTCGCTGCTGGCGGCGGTGGTGGGCGTGCACGCCTTCCAGGGCACCCGGTGGACCGTGGCGGGCGAGGCGCCCGTGGCGCAGGGGAACCACCACCCGTCGATCGCCCCGTACGGGCTCTTCCACGCGGCCGACGGCGCGATCCAGGTCTGCGTGGGGTCGGAGTCGCAGTGGGCGACCTTCGCCCCCCTGGTGGGTCTCGACCCCGCCGACCCCCGGTTCGCCACCAACCGGGACCGGGTGGCCCACCGGGCCGCGCTGGTGGGCGACATCGAGTCGGCCCTGGGATCCGCAGGGGCCGAGACCTGGCTGGCCCGCCTGGCGGACGCCGGCATCCCGGCCGGGAAGGTGCGCTCGATCGACGAGGTCTACACCTGGGAGCAGACGCGCTCGCAGGGCCTCCTCGTGCAGGTCGACCACCCCGTCCTCGGCCGGATCGAGCTGCCCGGCCCGCCGCTGCGCTTCGACGACGCCCCGTACGCGGGGGGGCGGGAGCACCACCTGCCGCCGCCCGCGCTGGGCGAGCACGACGAAGCCGTGCGCGCCTGGCTCGACGAGTCCGAGCCGGCGGACGCACCAGGTGGCGCGGAGCCGGGGTGAGCCGCTCGCTCCGTGTGCACGAGCTGCTCGACCTGGTCCTCGACCCCGGGTCCTTCCGCTCCTGGGACTCCGCGCCGGTACGGGTGCCCACGACTCCTGCGTACGAGGGCGAGCTGGCGGCTGCACGGACCCGCACGGGCCTGGACGAGTCGGTCGTCACCGGCGAGGGGCGGCTGCGCGGACGCCGGGTGGCCGTCGTGGCCTGCGAGTTCGGCTTCCTGGCCGGGTCGATCGGCGTCGCTGCGGCCGAGCGGCTGGTGCTCGCCGTGGAGCGGGCCACCGTGGAGGGCTTGCCGCTGCTGGCCGCCCCCGTGTCCGGTGGCACCCGGATGCAGGAGGGGACGCTGGCCTTCCTGCAGATGACCAAGATCGCGGCGGCGGTGGCGGCGCACAAGGCCGCCGGCCTGCCCTACCTGGTCTACCTCCGCCACCCGACGACCGGAGGCGTGCTGGCGTCGTGGGGATCGCTGGGGCACGTCACCGTCGCCGAGCCCCGTGCCCTGATCGGCTTCCTCGGCCCCCGCGTGTACGAGGCGCTCTACGGCCAGCCGTTCCCGCCGGGGGTGCAGGTCTCGGAGAACCTCTACGACCACGGGCTCGTCGACGCCGTCCTCCCCCCGGCGGAGGTCGCCGACATCACCGATCGGGTGCTGAACGTCCTGCTCGCCCCCCGGGAGGGGCTACCGGCACCGCCGGAGCTCCCGTACGAAGCCGTGCCGGACGTCCCTGCCTGGGAGTCGGTGACGCGGTCGCGTCGGCCGGAGCGGCCGGGCGTGCGGCGCCTCCTCCGCTACGCGGCGACGGACGTGGTCCCGCTCAACGGCACCGGGGAGGGGGAGGCGGACCCCGGCCTGCTCCTCGCGCTCGCGCGGTTCGGGGGTGCGCCCTGCGTCCTGCTCGGCCAGGACCGTCGCGGCCAGACCGTGGACCGTCCGATGGGGCCGGGCGCCCTGCGCAAGGCGAGGCGGGGCATGCGCCTGGCCCGCGAGCTCCGGCTCCCGCTGGTCACCGTCATCGACACCCCCGGCGCGGCGTTGAGCAAGGAGGCGGAGGAGGGCGGGCTGGCGGGCGAGATCGCCCGGTGCCTCGCCGAGCTCGTGACGCTGCCGGCACCCACGCTGTGCGTCCTGGTGGGACAGGGGACCGGCGGAGGCGCGCTGGCCCTCGTGCCCTGCGACCGGGTGATCTCGGCCCAGCACGCCTGGTTGTCCCCGTTGCCACCGGAAGGCGCGAGCGCCATCGCGCACCGGACCACGGCGCGCGCGGCCGAGATGGCGGAGCAGCAGGGGGTACGGTCCCTCGACCTCAAGCTGGCCGGCATCGTCGACCGCGTCGTGCCCGAGCATCCCGACGCGGCCGACGAGCCCACGGACTTCTGCCGTCGTCTCGGCCGGGTGCTCCAGCACGAGCTGGTCCGGCTGATCCGGCAACCCGCTGCCCCCCGGCTCTACCAGCGCCACGAGAGGTACCGGAGGCTCGGTGCGAGCGGACCCGACGTGGGGTGACGTCGGCCTGCCGGTCGGTGCGGCGGACCGGCTAGGTTCGCAGCGGCTGCGGACAGGCCCACTGTCGCCGGCCCGGCCGTGTCCACCCGACGAGAGGACGTTCCCGTGTCCGACGCCATCGAGGTGCGCAAGGTCCCCATCCGCAGCGTCGCCGACGCCTCCGGGTTGTCGGAGCTCGTCGACGCCGGCGTCCTCGAGGCCGACCGGGTCGTGGCCGTCATCGGCAAGACCGAGGGCAACGGTGGGGTCAACGACTACACCCGGATCATCGCCGACCGCGCCTTCCGGGAGGTGCTCGTCGGCAGGGGCACGCGCACCCCGGAGGAGGTCGGCCAGGTGCCGATCGTGTGGTCCGGCGGGACCGACGGGGTGCTCTCGCCGCACGCGACGGTCTTCGCCACCGTGCCGCCCGGCCGGGCCGATCCGACCGAAGAGCCGCGGCTCGCCGTGGGCTTCGCCATGAGCGAGCCGATCCTGCCCGAGGAGATCGGCCGGCGAGGCATGATCGAGAAGGTGGCCGAGGCGGTGGGCGCCGCTACGGACCGGGCCGGGATCACCGACGCCTCCGACGTCCACTACGTGCAGACCAAGACGCCGCTGCTCACCATCCAGACCATCCGTGAGGCGCAGGAGCGCGGGCAGACCGTCTGGACGGAGCACACCCACGAGTCGATGGACCTGTCCAACGGCACGACCGCGTTGGGCGTGGCCGTCGCCCTCGGGGAGATCCGGATGCCCACCGACGAGCAGGTGATGCACGACCGGTCGCTCTACTCCACCGTCGCCTCCTGCTCCTCCGGCGTGGAGCTGGACCGGGCCCAGGTGGTCGTCGTCGGCAACGCCCGGGGGGTGGGCGGGCGCTACCGCATCGGCCACGCCGTGATGCGGGACGCCCTTGACGCGGACGGCATCTGGGCGGCCGTCCGGGAGGCGGGTCTGGAGCTCCCCGCCCGGCCGCACTGGAGCGACCTCGACGGTCGTCTGGTCAATGTCTTCCTCAAGTGCGAGGCCAGTCGGAACGGCACGGTCCGCGGCCGTCGCAACGCCATGCTCGACGACTCCGACGTGCACTGGCACCGGCAGATCAAGGCCTGCGTCGGAGGGGTGGCCGCAGCCGTGACGGGCGACCCCGCCGTCTTCGTCTCCGTCTCGGCGGCGCACCAGGGGCCGGACGGTGGCGGGCCGGTGGCCGCCGTGGTGGACCTCGGGCCCGAGCCGACGGGATACCGGCCGCCGTCCGACGGATCCGCCGCTCCGGCCTAGGGTCGGCGTCGTGCCGAGCTCGGCGGACCGTCCCCTCCCGACCCCCTCGGGCGACGACGGGGCGGTGGACCCGCGGGTCGAGGCGGCACTGGCCGACCTCCCACCCGGTGGCGCCCCGACCCCTCGGCTGGTCGCCGCCCTGGCGTCCGGCCGCCTCCTGGTGCCGCTCGTCGCCGTCCTGGAGGGGGCCGGGGCGCGGGGAGGTCACGGGACCGACAAGGCCTCGCACCTGGCCTCGGTCTCGACGACCGGACGGGACGGCCGTCGCGGCCAGCTGGCCTTCACGTCCTTGGAGACGATGCGGCGTTGGGACCCGTCCGCGCGACCGGTGCCCGTGGCGACCCGCGGCGTCGCGGCGGCGGCGCTCGCGGACGGGGCCGACGCCGTCGTGGTGGACCTGGCCGGGCCGGTCGTCGTCGAGCTCGACGGGCCGCTCCTCCGCGCTCTCGCCGCCGGCTGGGGCCCCGTCGACGACGAGGGCGGCGCGACCCGGTGGGGCGTCCGCGTGGCGCTCGCCCGCCCCGAGGAGCGGCCGGCGCGGGAGAGTCCCGGCGCCGTCCGTCGGAGCTGGTGGCGACACGTGCGTGACCGCCTGTGAGGGCCCGTCTCCAGGCAGGGGCTCAGGCCCGGACCGCTCCGGTGAACCGCTCTCCCGGGCCGTCACCGGGCGGGTCCGGGACGGCGCTCTCCTCCCGGAAGCCGAGCTGAAGGCTGCGCAGCCCGTCCCGCAGCGGTGCCGCGTGGTGGTGGCCGAGGTGGGGTGCGGCCCCGGTGACCAGGCCGGCCAGGGCGTCGATCAGCGCCCTGGCCTCGTCCAGGTCGCGATGGTCGGGCAGGTCCTCGGCCAGCCCCAGGTGCACGGCCGCGGCGCTCATCAGGTGGACCGCGGCCGCCCCGATGACCTCGACCGCGGGCACCTCGGCGATGTCGCGCGCGGCCGCCGCGGACTGGGGACCGGCGTCCATGCGGTGTTACCCTGGCACACCGACCGACTCCTCGGGGCACCCGGCGCACGTCCGGGCACTGCGGGGGGACGCAAAGTGGAGGCACCTCCCACCCGCGCGGCCGCGAGGCCGACGGGTCACGGTCCGGGCACCCCGGGCATCGGGGTGGGTCCGCGGCGGCAGGCTCCGCCGAGGGCACCCGGCGGCCTCTGCACGCGTGAGCGGCAGGGGCCTTCGTGCACGTGGGGCACCTTCCTCCGACGGTCGCACCGGTACGACCAGCACGACGACACACCCACGAGACCAAGCACGAGGAGGACCGCAATCAGCGTCGAGCCCCGCATCAACGACCGGATCCGGGTTCCCGAGGTCCGGCTCGTCGGCCCGAACGGCGAGCAGGTCGGCATCGTCCGCATCGAGGACGCCCTGCGACTTGCCCAGGAGGCCGACCTCGACCTCGTCGAGGTGGCCCCGACGGCCCGCCCGCCGGTGGCCAAGCTCATGGACTACGGGAAGTTCAAGTACGAGTCGGCCATGAAGGCTCGCGAGACCCGTCGGAACCAGACCAATGTCCAGATCAAGGAGCAGAAGCTCCGTCCCAAGATCGACTCGCACGACTACGAGACCAAGAAGCGCAACGTCGAGCGGTTCCTCCGCGAGGGGGACAAGGTCAAGGTCACGATCATGTTCCGCGGCCGGGAGCAGTCGAGGCCCGAGCTCGGCTTCCGGCTCCTGCAGCGGCTGGCCGAGGACGTCCAGGAGCTCGGGTTCGTGGAGTCCGCGCCGAGGCAGGACGGTCGCAACATGATCATGGTCATCGGTCCCCACCGCAAGAAGGCGGAGGCCAAGGCGGAGCGTGAGGCCGAGCGGGCTCGGCAGGCGGCCGAGCGCGGGGACGGCGGTCGGGCTGCCCGGGCCGCCGGTCGAGCGGCCGCCCGGGCCGCGGCCAAGACCACCGACGGTCCCTGACGGACACGAGGCACGAGACAGGGTGGCGGCGCCGACCGCAGCGGTCGCCGCGCACGGACGAGGAGACATGGCGACATGCCGAAGATGAAGACGCACAGCGGCGCCAAGAAGCGCTTCCGTATCACCGGCAAGGGCAAGGTGATGCGCGAGCAGGCCAACCGACGCCACCTGTTCGAGGGCAAGCCGTCGACGCGCACACGCCGGCTGGCGAGGGACGTCGAGACGTCGGCCGCCGACGTCCGCAAGGTCAAGAAGCTGCTCGGCAAGTAACGACTGACGATCCCGGCCCGATCGACCGGCCGGGACAGCGCAAGGAGTTCCAGTGGCACGCGTGAAGCGGGCGGTCAACGCCCACAAGAAGCGCCGGGTCGTCCTCGAGCGGGCGAGCGGCTACCGGGGCCAGCGGTCCCGTCTCTACCGCAAGGCGAAGGAGCAGATCACTCACTCCCTCGTCTACAACTACAACGACCGCAAGAAGCGCAAGGGCGACTTCCGCCAGCTGTGGATCACCCGCATCAACGCGGCGTCACGGTCGCACGGCCTCACCTACAACCGGTTCGTCCAGGGCCTGAGGGCCGCGGGCGTCGACGTGGACCGCAAGCACCTCGCCGACCTCGCAGTCAACGACGCCACCGCCTTCGCGGCCCTGGTCGAGGTCGCCCGTGCGGCCCTGCCGGAGGACCGCAACGCCCCGGCGGCCTGACCGTCCTCGGTGACCCCCGACCGCCTGGCCCCGGCCGGTGTCCTCGGCCCCCGCTCCGCGCGGGTGCGCCGGGCCCGCCGCCTGACCGGGCGGCCGGCGCGTGAGGAGTCCGGGCTGTTCCTCGTCGAGGGGCCGCAGGGGCTGCGCGAGGCGGTCCGCCGTCCCGACCTCCTCGAGGAGGTGTACGTCACCCCGGGCGCGGCGGGCCGGTATGCGGGCCTGGTCGCCGAAGCGGCGGCGGGAGGTGCCGACGTGGTCGCGGTCGACGACGACGCCCTCGTCTCGTTGGCGGAGACGGTCACGCCGCAGGGTGTGGTCGCCGTCTGCCGCACGGTCACCGTGCCCCTGGCGGTGGCCGTGGCCGGGGCGCCGCGGCTCGTGGCGCTCCTCGTCGAGGTCCAGGACCCCGGGAACGCCGGGACAGTCGTCCGGTGCGCTGACGCTTCGGGGGCTGACGCCGTGATCCTCACCGCCGGCTCGGTGGACCCGCACAACGGCAAGGCGGTCCGCGCGTCCGCAGGGAGCCTGTTCCACCTGCCGGTGGTCACCGGTCCCGGGTTGCAGGATGCCGTGCTGGCCTGCCGCAGCGCTGGGCTCACCGTCCTCGCCGCGGACGGCCGTGCGGACCTCGACCTGGACGACGCTGAGAGGGCCCGTCTGCTCGACGCCCCGACGGTGTGGCTGTTCGGCAACGAGGCGCACGGCCTGGCTCCCGCAGCGACCGCGCTCGCGGACCACGCGGTCCGCGTCCCCGTCTACGGGGCGGCCGAGAGCCTGAACCTCGCCACGGCGGCCGCGGTGTGCCTCTACGCGTCCGCCCGGTGCCAGCGACGCGACCCGGCGGTCTCCTCCTAGACTCGCCGCGTCCGGCGCCCGCTCTCCGCGCGGCGCACCCGTGACGGATCCCGAGGAAGCATGTCCGCGCCCAACAAGCAGTACGACCCGGTCGAGGTGAGCCTCCTGCACCCGGACGAGGTGGAGCGGGCGCGTCTGGAGGCGCTGGCCGCTGTCGCTGCCGCCCGTGACGTGGCCGAGCTCAAGGCGGCCCGGCTCGCCCACGCCGGCGACCGGTCGCCGCTCACCCTGGCGAACCGTGAGATCGGCGCGCTGCCACCCCAGGCACGCAAGGACGCGGGGATCCGGCTCGGCGCCGCCCGGCGTTCCGTGGCCGACGCCGTGGCAGCGCGCCAGGCGGAGCTCGAAGCAGAGAGGGACGCGCGCGTCCTGGTCGAGGAGACCGTCGACGTGACGCTCCCCGGCGACCGCCGCCCTCGGGGGGCTCGCCACCCGCTGCAGACCTTGCAGGAACGGATCGCCGACCTGTTCGTCGGCATGGGCTGGGAGGTCGCCGAGGGTCCCGAGGTGGAAGGGGAGTGGTTCAACTTCGACGCCCTCAACTTCGGGCCCGACCACCCGGCGCGCCAGATGCAGGACACGTTCTTCGTCGACCCTCCCGGCTCGGGGATGGTGCTACGGACCCACACCTCACCGGTGCAGGCCCGTGCCCTCCTCGAGCGCGGTGTGCCGATCTACGTCGCCGTACCGGGCAAGGTCTTCCGCACCGACGAGCTCGACGCGACGCACACGCCGGTCTTCCACCAGGTCGAGGGCCTGGCCGTCGACGAAGGCCTCACCATGGCGCACCTGAGGGGGACTCTCGACCACTTCGCCGCCGCGATGTTCGGCCCGGGCACCGTCACGCGGTTGCGGCCGTCCTTCTTCCCGTTCACCGAGCCGAGCGCGGAGATGGACCTCACCTGCTTCGTCTGCCGTGGCGAGGACGCAGCGTGCCGCACCTGCGGGGGCACGGGCTGGATCGAGTGGGGGGGGTGCGGCATGGTGCACCCCAACGTGCTGCGTGCCGCCGGCGTGGACCCCGACCGCGTGTCGGGATTCGCGTTCGGGATGGGCATCGAGCGCACGCTGATGTTCCGCCATGGTGTCGCCGACATGCGAGACATGGTCGAGGGTGACGTGCGGTTCAGCCGCCAGTTCGGGATGGAGGTCTGAATGCGCGTCCCCCTGTCCTGGCTGGCCGAGTACGCCGAGCTGCCCCCGGGCGCGCGGGCGGCCGACGTCGCGGCGGACCTGGTCCGGGTGGGACTGGAGGAGGAGGGCCTGCACACCGGTGACGTCTCCGGGCCGCTGGTCGTCGGCAGGGTCCTCGCCGTGGTCGAGGAGCCCCAGCGCAACGGCAGGACGATCCGGTGGTGCTCGGTCGACGTCGGGGACGAGGCCGCCGCCGACGGGCCAGCGGCCCGGGGCCGGGGGATCGTGTGCGGCGCCCCCAACGTCGCCGCGGGTGACCTCGTCGTCGTCTCCCTGCCCGGGTCGGTGCTCGCCGGCGGCATCGCCATCTCGGCCCGGCGAACCTACGGGCACGTGTCCGACGGGATGATCTGCTCCGCCCGCGAGCTGGGCCTCGGCGACGACCACGAGGGGATCATCGTGCTCCAGGACCTCCTCGGGCCGGAAGTCGAGGGGCTGGCACCCGGTGCGGACGCCATCCCGTTGCTCGGCCTCGCAGAGGAGGTCGTGCAGGTCAACGTCACGCCCGACCGCGGGTACTGCCTGAGCGTCCGGGGGATCGCCCGGGAGTACGTGCACGGGCGGCGAGCCGACGTCCGCACCGCGTTCCGCGACCCGGCGGCGCAGCGCCTTCCCGCCGCGGGCCGGCCGGGGCACCCGGTGGTGCTCGACGACCGGGCGCCGGTCGAGGGCAGGGCGGGGTGCGACCGCTTCGTCGCGCGGGTGGTCCGCGGCGTGGACCCCCGTGCCGCGTCGCCGTGGTGGATGCGCCGCCGCCTCCAGCTGGCGGGCATGCGGCCGATCTCGCTCGCGGTCGACGTGACGAACTACGTGATGCTGGCCCTCGGCCAGCCCCTACACGCCTATGACCTGGACCGGCTGGAGGGCGCGATCACCGTGCGCCGCGCGCGCCCCGGTGAGCGGCTGACCACCCTCGACGGCGTCGACCGTGCCCTCGACCTCGAGGACCTGCTCATCACCGACGGCCCCGACGGGGAGCGCGTGATCGGCCTCGCCGGCGTCATGGGTGGTGCCAGCACCGAGGTGTCGGGCACGACGACGGACGTGCTCGTGGAGGCCGCCCACTTCGACCCGGTCAGCGTCGCCCGGACGGCGCGACGCCACCGCCTGGGCAGCGAGGCCAGCCGTCGGTTCGAGCGCGGCGTGGACGACGACCTGCAGGCAGCAGCGGCCGAGCTCGCCGTCCGACTGCTGGGCGAGCACGGTGGCGGCACCCCCGACCCGGGCGTCACCGATGTCGACGACCGGCCACCCCGTCGCGCGGTGCCGCTGCCCGTCGGGGAACCGGCGCGCCTGGTCGGGCGAGACTTCACGGTGGAGCGGGTCACCGATCTCCTGGAGCAGGTGGGGTGCACCGTCACCGGCCGCGGGCAGGTGCTCCAGGTGCTCCCGCCGTCATGGCGCCCGGACCTGGTCCTCGCCGCCGACCTGGTCGAGGAGATCGCCCGGCTCGACGGCTACTCGGAGATCCCGTCCGTCCTGCCGGTCGCGCCCCCGGGACGCGGGCTCACCACCGCGCAGCGGGTGCGGCGCTCGGTCTCGAGGGGGTTGGCCGAGGCCGGTCTCGTCGAGGTGCTGAGCTACCCGTTCGTGTCCGGAGAACGGCACGACGAGCTGGCACTTCCCGAGGACGACCCCCGCCGCAACGCGCTGCGGTTGAGCAACCCGCTGTCGGACGAGCAGCCCTACCTGCGGACCTCGGTGCTGTCGACGCTGGTGGACGTCCTTCGCCGCAACGTGGGCCGCAACGGCCCCGACGTCGCCCTGTTCGAGGTCGGGCAGGTGGCCCGGCCCGACGGGGGTGAGCGCGTCCCGCCGCGGCTGGCGCCCGGTGTCCACCCGGACAAGGAGCAGCTCGGCGCCCTCTACGCCGCAGTGCCGTCCCAGCCGACCCGGGTGGCTGCGCTGGTCTCCGGTCGCTGGGAGCAGCCCGGTTGGTGGGGTCCCGGGCGACGTGTGGACACGGCCGACCTGGTCGAGCTCGTGCGGCGCGTGGCCCGCACCGTCGGCGTCGACGTGGATGTCGCCGCGGACCCCGACCACGCACCGTGGCACCCCGGCCGATGCGCGGTGCTCCGGCTGGCCGACAGGACGCTGGTGGGGCATGCCGGTGAGCTGCACCCGGGCGTCCTCGCCCGGCTCGAGCTCCCGTCGAGAACGGTGGCGTTCGAGATCGACCTCGACACCGTGGTCGGGGCGGTGGACGGCCCAGTCCGGGCGCGGCCGGTGTCGACCTACCCGGCGGCCAGGGAGGACGTGGCCCTCGTGGTCGCCCAGGACGTCCCGTGCGAGACGGTCCGACGCGCCCTGGCCGACGGTGCGGGGGACCTGCTCGAGGACGTCCGGCTCTTCGACGTCTACACCGGGGAGCCGGTCGCCGACGGGTACAAGTCGCTCGCGTTCTCGCTCCGACTCCGCGCACCCGACCGGACGCTGACCGCCGAGGAGGCCGGCACGGTCCGCGACGCCGCGGTCGCAGTCGCGGCGCAACGCACGGGGGCGGTGCTCCGCAGTGCCTGACCACGACCCGCCGGCGGCCGAGGTCGCGCTCGTCACGGGCGCCGGGAGCGGCATCGGCCGGGCAGTGGCGGAGGGCCTGGCCGCCGCCGGGGTGGCCGTCGGGGTGCTCGGACGGACTCCCGCCCGGCTGGAGGAGACCGCGGAGGCGGTGCGGGCCGGTGGTGGCCGGGCATCGGTGGCCCCCGCGGACGTGACCGACCTCCGTGCCGTCCGCGCGGCGGTGGCCGATGTCGAGCGCGACCTCGGCCCGGTCGACCTGCTCGTCAACAACGCCGGCGCGATCGAGCCCGTCGAGGTCCCGATCTGGGCCGCCGACCCCAAGGAGTGGTGGGTGGTGGTCGAGTCCAACCTGCGTGGTGCCTTCAACTGCGTCCGGGCGGTCGTGCCGGGGATGGTCGCCCGGGGCGGTGGGCGGGTCGTCGACGTCAACTCGGGTTCCGGCACGCGCGACATGGAGGTCTACTCCGCCTACAACGCCGCCAAGACCGCGCTCTTCCGGGTCGGTGGGGGACTGCACGCGGCCGGACGCGGGCTGGGGCTGCGATCGTTCGAGATCTCGCCCGGCGTCGTGCGGACCCCGATGACCCGGGGTATGGCGGTGCACACCGATCGTACGGACTGGACGCCGTCCGACCGCGTCGTCGAGCTGGTGGTGGCCGTGGCGCGTGGCGACTTGGACGCCTGGTCGGGACGGTTCCTGCGGGCCGGTGCCGACGACCTCGAGCGGCTGCACGAGGTCGCGCCCCACCTGGGGACTAGGGCCCGGACCCTCGCCGTCGTCCCGTACGGTCCCGACGACCCGCTGCGTGACGAGGGCCGCCCCACCTGACGTCCGCGAGTCGGGACGTGCTTGCATAGAGATGTAATGTTGAGCATACTCATGCCGCGTCGACGAGGAGTGCGGGGATGGGTGTGCGGGTCGCGGTGGCCGGAGCGAGCGGCTACGCCGGGGGTGAGCTGCTCCGGCTGGTCCTCGGCCACCCGGTGCTGGAGCTCGGGCCGCTGACCGCGGGCACTCAGGCGGGCCGGACGGTCACCGACGTCCACCCGTCCCTGACCCCACTGGCCGGGATGGTGCTGGCGGAGACGACACCCGAGGAGCTGTCGCGTGCGGACGTGGTCTTCCTGGCCCTCCCGCACGGCGAGTCGGCTGCGCTGGCCGCCCGGCTCCCGGAGGACCGGCTCGTCGTCGACCTCGGGGCCGATTTCCGGCTCCGCGACCCGTCGGCCTGGACACGCTTCTACGGCACCCCCCATGCCGGGTCGTGGGTCTACGGCCTCCCGGAGCTCCCCGGTACCCGCGCTCGCGTCGCTGGCTCTCGCCGGGTGGCCAACCCCGGCTGCTACGTCACCGCTGTGACCCTGGCCCTGGCACCGCTCTTGTCGAGTCGGCTCATCCTCGGCGACGACCTCGTCGTGGTGGCCGCCAGCGGGACCTCCGGCGCCGGCCGCACGGCCAGGACCTCGTTGCTCGCGTCCGAGGTGATGGGCAGCACCACGGCGTACAAGGTCGGCGGCGTGCACCAGCACACACCGGAGATCGTCCAGAACCTCGCCGCGGCCGCGGGCGCTGACGTGGTCGTGTCGTTCACACCCGTCCTCGTTCCCATGCCGAGGGGCATCCTGGCCACCTGCACGGCCCGGCCCGTCCCCGAAGCGACCGAGTCGGACCTCCGGGCGGCCCTGCACGCCGCCTACGACAGCGAGCCCTTCGTCCACGTCCTGCCGCCGGGGGCCTGGCCCGCGACGGGTGCCACTGTCGGGTCCAACAGCGTGCACCTGCAGGTGGCCCTCGACGTCGACGCGGGGCGCGTCGTGGTCGTGGCGGCGTTGGACAACCTGGTCAAGGGGGCGGCCGGACAGGCCGTCCAGAACGCCAACCTGGCCCTCGGGCTGGACGAGTCGGCCGGGCTGCCGGTCGCGGGTCTCGCCCCGTGAGCGTCACGGCGGCAGGTGGTTTCCGGGCGGCGGGTGTAGCCGCCGGCCTGAAGTCCTCGGGTGCCCCCGACGTGGCGCTCGTCGTCAACGACGGGCCGAGCATGGCCGCCGCGGGGGTCGTCACGGCCAACCGGGTGAAGGCGGCCCCCGTCCTCTGGACCGAGCAGGTGCTGCGGTCGCGGGCGCTCCGGGCCGTGGTGCTCAACTCCGGTGGCGCCAACGCCTGCACCGGGCCGGAGGGCTTCCTCGACACCCACCGGACGGCCGAGCACGTCGCCGGGCGACTCAGGGTGGGGGCGGCCGACGTGGCCGTCTGCTCGACCGGGCTCATCGGCGAGCGGCTGCCGGTGGACCGGCTGCTCCGCGGCGTCGACGCCGCGTGCGCCGCCCTGGGCGAGGACGGGGCGGCAGCGGCCGAGGCCATCATGACGACCGACACCCGTCCCAAGGAGGCGCTCGTCCGGTCGGAGGGCTGGTCCGTCGGCGGCATGGCCAAGGGAGCGGGCATGCTCGCCCCC
Organism: Jiangellales bacterium; assembly: GCA_035761805.1. GTDB lineage: Bacteria > Actinomycetota > Actinomycetes > Jiangellales > Jiangellaceae > DASTQL01. The sequence goes on from DASTQL010000122.1 coordinate 18,628, forward strand.
GGCCTGGCGACGATGCTCGCGGTGCTCACGACGGACGCGGTCGTCGACGCTGCGACGCTGGACGACGTCCTCCGTTCCGCCACGCGCACGACCTTCGACCGGGTCGACTCCGACGGATGCATGTCCACGAACGACACCGTCCTCCTGCTGGCCTCCGGCGCGTCGGAGGCGCGGCCCTCCGCCGACGCGTTCGGCGAGACCGTGCACCGGGCCTGTGCCGACCTGGCCGCTGCGCTGGTCGCCGACGCGGAGGGCGCCTCGCACGAGATCGCCGTCGACGTCGTCGGCGCGGCCTGCGAGGACGATGCCGTCGAGGTCGCGCGGGCCGTCGCGCGCTCCAACCTGGTCAAGTGCGCCGTCTTCGGCCAGGACCCCAACTGGGGGCGCATCCTCGCGGCGGTCGGGACGACCCGGGCGGCCTTCGACCCGCTCCGGCTCGACGTCACGATCAACGGGGTGGCGGTGTGCCGCGACAGCGGGGTGGGGGAGCCCCGCGCGCTCGTCGACATGTCGGGCCGGCAGGTCCGCATCGTCGTCAACCTCAGGTCTGGCAGCAACGACGCGACCGTCTGGACCAACGACCTGACGCACGACTACGTGCACGAGAACTCGGCGTACTCGACATGAGCCGGGACCTCGCCGCCGCACACGCCAAGGCCGCCACGCTCGTCGAGGCGCTGCCCTGGCTGGAGCGCTTCCACGGCAAGGTGGTGGTCATCAAGTACGGCGGCAACGCGATGACGGACGACGGCCTCCGGCGCGCCTTCGCCGAGGACGTGGTGTTCCTGCGCTACGCCGGCCTGCGGCCCGTCGTCGTCCACGGCGGCGGGCCACAGATCAGCTCCATGCTCGACCGGCTCGGGATCGCCAGCGAGTTCCGCGGTGGCCTCCGTGTCACGAGTCCCGAGGCCATGGACGTCGTCCGGATGGTGCTCGTCGGCCAGGTCGGGCGGGAGCTGGTGGGGCTGGTGAACAAGCACGGCCCCTTCGCCGTCGGCCTGTCCGGTGAGGACGCCGGCCTGTTCACGGCGGAGCGCCGCGGCTCGGTCGTCGACGGCGAGCCCGTGGACCTCGGGCTGGTCGGCGACGTGGTCAGCGTCCGCCCCGAGGCGGTGCTCGACCTCGTGGCCGCGGGCCGCATCCCGGTCGTGTCGTCCGTGGCCCCCGACCGGGCGGGTCAGGTGCACAACGTCAACGCCGACACCGCAGCCTCGGCGCTCGCGGTCGCCCTCGGGGCCGAGAAGCTCGTGGTGCTCACCGACGTCGCGGGGCTGCACCGCACCTGGCCCGCCACGGACGGAGAGGTGCTGAGCCAGATCGGTGCCGAGGAGCTGGCATCGCTGCTCCCCGGCCTGGCGGCGGGCATGGTGCCCAAGATGGAGGCCTGCCTACGAGCCGTACGGGGTGGAGTGCCCGGGGCCCACGTGGTGGACGGCCGGGTCCCCCACTGCCTGCTGCTGGAGGTCTTCACCGACTCCGGGGTCGGCACGATGGTGGTGCCGTCGTGACGGCCTGGGCCGAGCGCCACGCGGCGGCGATCATGGACACCTACGGGCCGCCGAGGCTGGTGTTGGTCCGAGGTGAGGGTTGCTGGCTGTGGGACGACCAGGGTCGCCGCTACCTCGACCTGCTGGCCGGGATCGCGGTCAGCTCCCTCGGGCACGGCCACCCCGCCCTGGTCGAGGCGGTGTGCCGCCAGCTGGCGAGCCTCGACCACGTGTCCAACCTCTTCGCCACGCCACCCCAGGTGGAGCTCGCCGAGCGCCTGCTCGGCCTGCTCGGCTTCGAAGGAGACGGCCGCGTCTTCCTCTGCAACTCCGGGACCGAGGCGCTGGAGGCGGTTTTCAAGCTGGCGAGGCGTACCGGCCGACCACGGATCGTCGCCGCGGCCGGGGGATTCCACGGGCGGAGCATGGGCGCCCTGGCCCTGACCGGCAAGCCCTCGATCCGCGAGCCGTTCGAGCCGTTGCCCGCAGGCGTCGAGCACGTGCCCTACGGAGACGTCGCCGCGCTCGGGACGGCGGTCGACGGCACCTGCGCAGCGGTCGTGCTGGAGCCGGTCCAGGGCGAGGGTGGCGTCCGTCCCGCCCCACCCGGCTACCTGGAGGCCGCCCGCACACTGACCTCCCGCCACGGTGCGCTGCTCGTCCTCGACGAGGTGCAGACCGGCATCGGCCGTACGGGGGAGTGGTTCGCCTTCCAGCGGCACGGGATCCTGCCCGACGTGGTCACCGTGGCCAAGGGCCTCGGCGGTGGGTTCCCCGTGGGGGCTTGTGCCGCCCGCGGGCCGGCTGCCGGGCTGCTGGGGCGAGGTGCCCATGGCAGCACGTTCGGGGGGAACCCGGTCGCGTCGGCGGCGGCACTCGCCGTGCTGGCGACCGTCGAGCGGGAGGGGTTGCCCACACGTGCCGACCGGATCGGCCACCACCTGGCGAACGGCGTCACCCGCCTGGCCCACCCTCTCGTCACCGATGTGCGCGGCGCCGGCCTGCTGCTCGGCATCGCACTGCGGCTCCCGGTCGCCGGTCAGGTGGCCGCCGCAGCCCTGGACGCGGGCTTCGTCGTCAACGACGTCGCCGCGGACGTCGTCCGGCTCGCACCGCCCCTGGTGCTCACGGAGGAACAGGCGGACGGCTTCCTGGCGGCCCTGCCCGGGATCCTGGATGACGCGACAAGTCGGTCCGACGGGGCACGGTCGTGAGCCGCGCGTCGGTCCCCGCCACCAAGGCGGCGAGGCGGCAGAAGATCGTCGAGATCCTCGGCCGGCGGGTGGTCCACTCCCAGGCGGAGCTGGCGGACCTGCTCGCCCGGCACGGCGTGGTCGTCACGCAGGGCACGCTGTCGCGCGACCTCGACGAGCTCGGCGCGGTCAAGGTGCGCGATCCCCACGGCTCGAGGCTGGTCTACGCGGTGCCCGGCGAGGGCGGTGACCGCACGCCGAGGGCGGCGCAGGGGGAGGCGTTGCTCGACGCCCGGCTGGCCCGCGTCACCGAGGAGCTGCTCGTGTCCGCCGAGGCGTCGGAGAACCTCGTCGTGCTCCGCACGCCACCGGGTGCCGCTCAGTACTTCGCGTCGGCGATCGACCACGCCGACCTGCCTGCGGTGCTGGGCACCATCGCCGGCGACGACACGGTCCTCGTCATCAGCCGGGACCCGTCGGGGGGTGAGGCCGTCGCCGCGCGGTTCCTCTCCCTGGCCGAGGGCCATGAGCCGGGCCCCACCACCACGACTGCTGCCCCCCACCCACGAAGGAGCGAACCGTGACCGAGCGAGTCGTGCTCGCCTACTCCGGAGGTCTCGACACCTCCGTCGCCATCGGCTGGATCGCGGAGCGGACCGGCGCCGAGGTCGTGGCCGTGGCCGTGGACCTCGGCCAGGGCGGGGAGGACCTGGAGACCATCCGCAAGCGTGCCCTGGACTGCGGGGCCGTCGAGGCGTACGTGGCCGACGCGCGCGAGGAGTTCGCCGCCGAGTACTGCCTCCCGGCGCTGAAGGCCAACGGCCTCTACATGGACCGCTACCCGCTCGTGTCCGCGTTGTCCCGACCGGTCATCGTCCAGCACCTGGTGACCGCGGCCCGCCAGCACGGGGCGACCACCGTGGCGCACGGGTGCACGGGCAAGGGCAACGACCAGGTCCGCTTCGAGGCGGGCATCGGGGCCGTCGCTCCCGACCTGACCTGCCTCGCGCCGGTGCGGGACCTGGCGCTGACCCGCGACAAGGCCATCGACTACGCCGAGGCGAACGGGCTGCCGATCGAGACCACCAAGACGAACCCGTTCTCCATCGACCAGAACGTCTGGGGCCGGGCGGTGGAGACCGGCTACCTCGAGGACATCTGGAACGCACCCACCGAGGAGGTCTACGCCTACACGGCCGACCCCGCGGTGCTGCGAGAACCCGACGAGGTCGTGGTCAGCTTCCGGGCCGGCGTCCCCGTCGCGCTGGACGGGACCGGCGTGACCCCGCTCCAGGCGGTCCAGCAGCTCAACGAACGCGCCGGCGCCCAGGGCGTGGGCCGGCTGGACCTCGTGGAGGACCGGCTCGTCGGGATCAAGAGCCGCGAGGTCTACGAGGCCCCAGGCGCGATGGCCCTGATCACCGCCCACCAGGAGCTGGAGACGGTCACGCTCGAGCGCGACCTGGCGCGGTTCAAGCGGCAGGTGGAGCAGCGGTGGAGCGAGCTCGTCTACGACGGTCTCTGGTTCAGCCCGCTCAAGCGCGCCCTGGACGGCTTCGTCGACGAGACCCAACGACACGTGACCGGCGACGTCCGGATGACCCTGCACGGCGGCCGGGCCACCCCCACCGGCCGTCGCAGCGAGCACTCCCTGTACGACTACGGCATGGCCACCTACGACACGGGCGACAAATTCGACCAGTCCCTGGCCAAGGGGTTCGTCGACCTCTGGGGGCTGCCGTCCCGGCTCGCCGCGGCCCGCGACCAGCGCGTGGTCCGTGGCTGAGCGGATCAGCCTCTGGGGCGGACGGTTCGGAGGTAGTCCCGCCGACGCGATGGCCGCCCTGAGCAAGGGGACCGACGTCGACTGGCGGCTGGCGCGCTACGACCTCGCGGGCTCGCGTGCCCACGCGCGCGCGCTGCACCGGGCCGGCCTTCTCGACAGTGGCGAGCTGGAGGTCATGCTGGGCGGCCTGGACCGCCTCGACGCCGACGTCGCGGCCGGTGCCTTCGGACCCGAGCAGGCCGACGAGGACGTCCACACCGCCCTGGAACGCGGCCTGCTCGAGCGGGTCGGCCCCGAGCTGGGTGGGAGGCTGCGCGCCGGCCGCTCGCGCAACGACCAGATCGCCACGCTGCCGAGGATGTACCTCCGCGACCACGCGCGGGTGCTCGCCCGCCTGCTCCTGGACGTCGTGGACGCCATCATGGCGCAGGCCGAGGCCCACATGGGCGTTGCCATGCCGGGGCGCACCCACCTCCAGCACGCTCAGCCGGTCCTGCTGTCCCACCACCTCCTCGCGCACGCCTGGGCGCTGCTGCGTGACCTCGACCGCCTGCGCGACTGGGACCGCCGGGCGGCGGTGTCCCCGTACGGCGCGGGCGCGCTCGCCGGGTCCTCCCTCGGGCTGGACCCGGTGGTCGTCGCGGCCGAGCTGGGCTTCGAGGACTCGGTCGAGAACTCCATCGACGGCACCGCCTCCCGGGACGTGCTGGCGGAGTTCGTCTTCGTCGCGGCGATCACGGGCATCGACCTGTCGCGACTGGCCGAGGAGGTCGTCCTGTGGGCCACCAGGGAGTTCTCCTTCGTCACGCTCGACGACGCGTTCTCCACCGGGTCGTCGATCATGCCGCAGAAGAAGAACCCGGACGTCGCCGAGCTGGCTCGCGGCAAGGCGGGCCGGATCGTCGGCAACCTCGCCGGGCTTCTCACCACGCTCAAGGGGCTGCCGCTCGCGTACAACCGCGACCTCCAGGAGGACAAGCCCCCGGTGTTCGATGCCGTCGACAACCTCGAGGTGCTGCTCCCGGCCTTCGCCGGGATGGTGGCGACGCTGCGGTTCCACCCGGAACGGCTCGAGGAGCTCGCGCCGCAGGGCTTCTCCCTCGCGACCGACGTGGCCGAGTGGCTGGTGCGCGCCGGGGTCCCCTTCCGGGAGGCTCACGAGATCGCCGGTGAGTGCGTGCGCACCTGCGAGCGGCGGGGCGTCGAGCTCTGGGACCTCGACGACGCCGACCTCGCCTCGATCTCCGGACACCTCACCCCCGACGTACGGGAGGTGCTCACCGTCGAGGGATCGCTCGACTCCCGCGACGGTCGGGGTGGCACGGCTCCGGCCCGGGTCCGCGAGCAGCTGGCACGGGCGCGTGCGGCGACCGACGCCGCCCGAGCCTGGGCCGGCGGCACCGAGCCGCTCGCCTGAACCGCCCATGGAGGTCGCATCCCTGACGCCAGGCTTCTACGAGCGCCCGGTGCTCGACGTCGCGCGCAGCCTGCTTGGCTGCGTGGTGACGAGCCGTCAGGACGGTGGTCCGGTGCAGGTCCGGCTGACCGAGGTCGAGGCCTATGCGGGGGAGGCGGACCCCGCCTCCCACGCGTGGCGGGGTCGTACCCGCCGGAACTCGGTGATGTACGGCCCGCCGGGGCGGGCGTACGTGTACTTCACCTACGGGATGCACTGGTGCGTCAACCTGGTCTGCGCCTCGGAGGGCACCGCGTCGGCCGTCCTCCTCCGGGCGGGGGAGGTCGTGTCCGGGCTCGAGCTGGCGCGGGCCCGTCGACCCGGGGTCAGGTCGGACCGCGACCTCGCGCGCGGCCCTGCGCGGCTGGCCCGCTGCCTCGGCGTCACCGGCGAGATGGACGGGGTGGACACCACCTCGACCACGTCCCCGCTCTGGGTCGGGACCCCCGCCGACGCGGGCACCGGGCGGGTCGAGGTCGGACCGCGCGTCGGGCTGTCGCGCGCCGCGGACCGACCGTGGCGGCTGTGGCTCGCCGGCGAGCCGAGCGTGTCCCAGTACCGCTCGCACACCCCTCGACGCCGACGCGTACGCGGGTCGGGCACCCTGGACGCCGACCGACCCATCCCCGGAGGAGACCCGCCGCCGTGACCCACATCCTCGACGAGCTCCACTGGCGGTCCCTGGTGGCGCAGAGCACCGACGAGGACGCGCTGCGGGCGGCGCTGTCGGCCGGGCCGGTCACCTTCTACTGCGGCTTCGACCCCACCGCGCCCAGCCTGCACGTGGGCAGCCTGGTCCAGATCCTGACCATGCGCAGGCTCCAGCAGGCGGGCCACCACCCGCTCGCACTCGTCGGCGGCGCCACGGGCCTGATCGGCGACCCGAAGCCGACGGCCGAGCGCGCCCTGCACGACCGGGCGGTCGTGGCGGACTGGGTGGAGCGGATCCAGGGCCAGATCGAGCCGTTCCTCGACTTCACCGGGCCGAACGCCGCGCGCATGGTGAACAACCTGGACTGGACCGCGCCGCTCTCGGCGATCGACTTCCTCCGCGACGTGGGCCGGCACTTCCGGGTGAACCGGATGATCGCCAAGGAGGCCGTGAGCGCCCGGCTCGAGTCCCGGGAGGGGATCTCGTTCACCGAGTTCAGCTACCAGATCCTGCAGGGGATGGACTACCTCGAGCTGTACCGGCGGTTCGGCTGCACCCTGCAGACCGGTGGCAGCGACCAGTGGGGCAACCTCACGAGCGGTGTCGACCTGGTCCACCGGGTGGAGGTCAGGTCGGTACACGCGTTCACGACGCCGCTCGTGACCAAGGCCGACGGTACGAAGTTCGGCAAGTCCGAGTCCGGGACGGTGTGGCTGGACCCGGCGATGACCTCGCCGTACGCCATGTACCAGTTCTGGCTCAACGCCGACGACAAGGACGTGCCGGCATGGCTGCGCTACTTCACCTTCCGGTCGCGCGAGGAGACCGAGGAGCTGGTCCGGGTCACCGAGGAACGCCCGGCCGCACGGGTGGGGCAGCGCGCCCTCGCCGAGGAGGTCACCTCCCTCGTCCACGGTGCCGACGAGTGCTTTCGCGCGATGGCCGCCTCCCGCGCCCTCTTCGGCCACGGCGCCCTCGAGGAGCTGGACGAGCGGACGCTGGCCGCGGCCGTGGCCGAGACCGGCCTGGTCCGGATCCCGGTGGGCGACTCGCTCCCGTCCTATGTGGAGCTCCTGGCGGCCACCGGTCTGGCCGACTCGCGGTCGGCCGCCCGGCGCACGCTGGCCGAGGGCGGGGCCTACGTGAACAACCGGCGGCTCGACCCCGGTACGGATCCCGAGGCTGCACCCGCCCGCACCGACCTGCTCCACGGGAGGTGGCTGGTCCTGCGGCGCGGGAAGCGCACGGTCGCGGGCGTGGAGGTGGCCGCCTGAAGTCGAATGACACGGCTGTGACCCATGTGTGTCCGGGCTCACCGTGGGCCGACTTGACCAGGCTCGCTCGGGCGACGTAGGTTCGTCGTCGCCTCGCCGGGGTGCGGGACGCCGAGTGTCGGCGGTCCGGCCGGCAGGCCCCCGGGCTCTGCAGCACGCCGGTCGACGCCGCCGTGCGGTGGGGAAGCGGGGTGGTCGTCCAGGGCCCGACGCGGGTTTGATCCGCGGCGGTCCGTCGGGTAAGATATGAGAGTTGCCCTGAGGGTGGCCCCGATGGGGTCGTTCCTCGGTGGGCGTCCGATCCTTGAGAACTCAACAGCGTGCCTATATGTCGATGCCAAAATTGTATTGACCCCCGGGCTGCGGGTGGCTGTGCCGTTGTGGTGTGGTCGTCTCGTGGTTTGGGATTCCTTTGGTGATTGACGGCGGACTTTGTTTGTCCGTCTCTTTGCCGGGGTTCGAGTGATTCACAGTGTCGATGGCCCTGCCGCCTCTTTGGGAGGTTGGTGGGTTTCGTCAATATGTCATTGATGGAGAGTTTGATCCTGGCTCAGGACGAACGCTGGCGGCGTGCCTAACACATGCAAGTCGAGCGGAAAGGCCCCCTTCGGGGGTACTCGAGCGGCGAACGGGTGAGTAACACGTGGGCAACCTGCCCCTGACTCTGGGATAACCCCGGGAAACCGGGGCTAATACCGGATATGACGCGGGAGGGCATCCTCTCCGCGTGGAAAGGGTTTACTGGTCAGGGATGGGCCCGCGGCCTATCAGCTTGTTGGTGGGGTAGTGGCCTACCAAGGCGACGACGGGTAGCCGGCCTGAGAGGGCGACCGGCCACACTGGGACTGAGACACGGCCCAGACTCCTACGGGAGGCAGCAGTGGGGAATATTGC
>DASTQL010000123.1:0-2921 GCA_035761805.1 Jiangellales bacterium
CCGCAGTAGCCCAGGGCGTTCGGCGGGTAGGCATACCGGGCGAAGAGCACGGCGCCGCCGTCCGTCACGAGACCTCACCCCGCGCCGGCGCCGACCGCGACCTCGGCCGGGGCGCGCCACATTCGCCAGGCGACCAGGCTCGTGCCGCCGAGCAGCAGCACCAGCCAGCCGAGCTGGGGGAGCACGGGGGAGCCCTGCACGGCCCCACCGAGGACCGCCGTGACCAGCGCGCCCACGACGAGGATCGCGGTGACGTCGACGGCCTGGGCCCGGGCGAGTGCGGCGAACCAGGTGCCGACATAGCCGGCCAGGAGGACACCCGTGAGCACCACCCAGCCCCACTGCTCGGCGGTCATCGACAGGAGAGGTCCGGCCCCTCCACGGGACCACAGCCAGCCCACGAGCAGAGCAGAGCCGAGCCCCATCCGGGCCACTGCCAGCGTCCACGAGGAGAGCTCACCGAGCAGGCGCTTGGCCACGATCACCTCCACCGACCAGAGCAGCGTTGCGGCCAGGACCATCGCCTCCCCGGTGCCGACAACGACGGTGACCCCGCCGCCGAGCCCGGCCTGGCCGACGAGCAGGAGCCCGATCGCGAGCCAGTGCGTGGCCGAGAGCCGCTCGCCGAGGACGACGACGGCGAGCAGGGCCACCCAGAGGACCAGGGTCTTGTGCAGGAAGGCGGCCTGGACCGAGGCGGCCCGGGACAGCCCTTCGAAGAAGAGGAGGAACGGCACACTGCCACCCACCAGCCCGACCACGCAGAGCCCCACCCACTGCCGGGACGTGGCCGGTCGGGTGAGCTGCGCGCCCGTCCGTGCCCCGAGGCCGACGACGGCTCCGAGGAGCACTGCCGCGACGAGGTTCTTCGCCGTGGTGTAGAGACCGGCGTCGCCGAAGGCGCGGACGCCGTAGCCGTTGAGGAAGACCGCCACGCCGCTGATGCCCGCCGTGACGAGCGCGAGGGCGAGACCGGCTCGCCGGGTGTGGTTCATGCGGTTCCTTCCGTCCGTGTTCCCCGTACGGTGCGGGCGTCCAGCACCTCGCCCCGGGTGAGCCGGACGAGGGCGAAGCCGGAGTGCACGAGCAACCAGTCGCCCGGCTCGGCCCGGTCGACCAGCGTCAGCAGTGAGACATCGATCGTGCGACCCTCGTGACTCACCAGGGCAGTGCCGTCAGGCCGCAGCTCCAGCAGCTCGCAGACCAGTCCGAGGCACATCAGCGGTCACCTCCCGCGCGCGGCACGGCCTCGAGCACGGCGGCCACCGCTCGCGGACAGGCGGCGGCGACCGGTTCCGACAACCCCGTACCGGTCTCCCAGCAGGTGGCCTCGACGCCGACCACGACCAGTCGACGAGGTAGCCGGTCGAGGGCACGCGCCAGCTCGATGGCCGCGGCGAGGCCGAAGGCATGCGTGCCACCTCTGGCCGGCCCGGCCCACGGCTCCTGCGTCAGGGGTTCCGTGCCCTGGCCTGCCTCCAGCACGACGACGGCTCCGGGCTCTCCTCCTGTCCGGACGGCGTCCACCACGACCGCCAGGTCGGCGCCCGCCCAGGCCTCGAGCAGCGCGGCCGGGTCCTCGTGCTCGACCACCCGCGGGCCCCCGTTGCTGCCGAGGAGCTCGCGCACTCGCGCCGCGACCTCTGGCCCGACCGCGTCGTCCCCGCGGTCACGGCTGCCGAGGCCGACGACCAGCGTCGACGTCGCGTCTCGTGCGCCGGTCACGACCGCACCACCTGGAGGTCGAGGAAGTGCGTGGCACAGGAGATGCACGGGTCGTAGTTGCGGATCGCCTGCTCGCACTGCCGGGTGAGCTCGTCGTGCGAGAGGTGCAGGCGGGGCTGCACGAAGGACCGCAGGTCGGCCTCGATGCCGGCCTGGTTCTGGGACGTGGGCGGGATGATCTGGGCCTCCAGGATCGTGCCGTCGTCGTCGATCCGGTAGCGGTGGTAGAGCAGCCCGCGGGGAGCCTCGGTCGCGCCGTGCCCCTCACCGGCTCGGGCGGGAACAGGTACGGCCGGGGCCGGCGCCCCCTGCCAGCCGTCGATGATGCGCAGGGCCTCGTCGAAGGCGTGGACCAGCTCGACCGCCCGGACCACGATCGACCGGAAGGGGTTGCGGCACTCGGGCCCGAGGCCTGCCGTCCGCGCCGCCTCCCGTGCAACCGGGGAGAGCTGGTCGGAGCACAGGGCGTACCGGGCGAGGGGGCCGACGACGTACGGACTGCCGTGGAGCCCGGCATGCAGGGCGTTGGAGCGTGACACGTGTTCCTCGGTGACGTGCTGTTCGAACTCAGCGACCGGGAAGGCGATACCACTGGTCGTCACGATCGAGCCGGACTCGAGCGGGTAGCCATGCGCCGACCGCAGGGAGAGGTACTCGTAGGGCTGCTGCATGTCCGGGAAGTCGAAGCCGGCGACCAGCTCGACGGTCTGCATCGCCTCGTCCAATCCCCGCTGGAGAGCGGGGCGCAGCGCCGTGAGCTCTACGCGCGTCGGCAGGCGGTAGAAGCCCCCTACGCGGACGTTGACCGGATGCACCGCCCGCCCGCCTACCAGCGTCATCAGGGCGTTGCCCACCTTCTTGAGCCGCAGCCCGCGCTCCACGATCTCGCGGTGGTCGCGGGCCATCTCGATGGCGCTCGGGTAGCCGAGGAAGTCCGGCGCGTGCAGGAAGAAGATGTGCAGCGCATGGCTCTCGAGCCACTCGCCGCAGTAGAGCAGCCGGCGCATCAGCCGGATCTCCTCGGGGACCGTCACTCCGCAGGCCGCCTCGATCGCCAGGCAGGAGCTCATCTGGTAGGCGACGGGGCAGATCCCGCAGATCCGTGCGGTGATGTCCGGCGGCTCGGTCCACGCCCGTCCGCGCAGGAACGCCTCGAAGAAGCGAGGCGGCTCGTAGATGCGCAGCTCGACGTCGGT
>DASTQL010000124.1:0-2823 GCA_035761805.1 Jiangellales bacterium
CGGGGGACGGGGTCAGGGGCAGGGGTGCGGCGCCGACTCCCGCGGGACCGGCGCCGGCCCACCAGACTACGCGGCCCGCGGAGTGCTCAGACCGCGCTCCGCTTCAACCGCCGGCGCTCCCGCTCCGACAGCCCGCCCCAGATGCCGAACCGCTCGTCGTGCAGCAGGGCGTACTCCAGGCACTCGGCACGCACCTCGCAGCCCAGGCACACCTTCTTGGCCTCCCGGGTGGACCCGCCCTTCTCCGGGAAGAACGCCTCCGGGTCCGTCTGCGCGCACAGGGCACGCTCCTGCCAGCTCAGCTCCCCGGCGTCGCCGGGCAGCGGCTCCAGCCACTCCCCCACGGCTCGCCTCCTCGACCCTCGTCCCCGCAGGTGCGGCTGCACCCTGGCGTATTGCTGGTGTGTCGGGCGGTCTTCCCCGGCGGGGAGCCGGTGACACCGAACGACACGACTGAAATTACATGCCCGCAATACCGCCACGTCAAGCCGGAATCTGATATTGGGCAACTCCTGGCCTGCCGGCGGTCGGTGGGCGACCGCCCCGATCGGGAGGCGACCCGCCGGGCAGGGTCACGGGCCTGGCGGCCAGGATGACGGCCATGCGGATCTGCGTGCTCGCCGGGGGTATCGGGGCGGCCCGGTTCCTGCGCGGGCTGTTGCACCACCTGCGTGCCACCGCGGCGGACGCCGAGGTGACGGTGATCGGCAACACCGCCGACGACATCACCCTGCACGGGCTGCACGTCTCGCCGGACCTGGACACCGTCATGTACACGCTGGGCGGCGGCATCCACGAGGAGCAGGGCTGGGGTCGTGATGTGGAGACCTTCGCGGTGGCCGGCGAGCTGGCGGCCTACGATGCCGGCGCCGAGTGGTTCGCGCTGGGCGACCGCGACCTCGCCACGCACATCGTGCGGACCCGCATGCTGCGCGCGGGTTACTCGCTGTCCCAGGTGACCGAGGCCCTGTGCGCCCGGTGGCGGCCCGGCGTGCGGCTGCTGCCGATGACCGACGACCGGGTCGCGACGCACGTCGTGGTGGCCGATGCCGCCGCGGAGGGCGGCCGCCGGGCGGTGCACTTCCAGGAGTGGTGGGTACGGCTGCACGCCGAGGTCCCGGCGGAGCGGATCGTGCTGGTCGGGATCGACTCCGCCCAGCCGGCGCCCGGCGTCCTGGAAGCGGTGGCGGGCGCGGACGTCGTGCTGCTGCCGCCCTCCAACCCGGTGGTGAGCCTGGGCCCTGTGCTGGCCGTCGCAGGCGTGCGGGACGCCCTGCGGGCGGCCACCGCCCCGGTGGTCGGCGTCTCGCCGATCGTGGGCGGCGCCCCGGTCCGCGGCATGGCCGACGCCTGCCTGCGCGCGATCGGCGTCGACACGTCCGCGAGCGCCGTCGCCGGGTTGTACGCGGACCTGCTGGACGGGTGGCTCGTCGACGTCCGGGACGCCCAGGAGGTGGCGGTGGTCGAGGCGGAGGGAGTGCGGTGCCGCGCGGTCCCCCTCCTCATGCGGGACCTGACGGCGAGCGGTTCGATCGCCGCCGAGGCGCTCGACCTCGCCTGGGCAGGCCGTCGATGAGGCTCTCCGTCGAACCGGTCACCGGCGTCCCGGAGGTACGGCCGGGGGACGACCTGACGGAGCTGCTCGTCGAGGCGCTCCCGCCCGACGGGCTGGTCGACGGCGACGTCCTCGTGGTCTCCAGCAAGGTCGTCAGCAAGGCCGAGGGACGCGTCGTACGGGGGCTGGACCGCGACGACGCCGTGGCCGCCGAGACCCACCGCGTGGTCACGTCGTGGGAGGACGCAGGCAGGAGGACCGTCGTCGCCGAGACGCGCCACGGCGTCGTGCTCGCCGCCGCCGGGGTGGACGCCTCCAACACCGACCCCGGCACCTTGGTGCTGCTCCCCGAGGACCCCGACGACTCCGCCAGGCGGCTCCGGGCGGAACTACAGACCCGGACAGGTCGCAACGTCGCCGTGGTCGTCACCGACACGCTCGGCCGGCCGTGGCGCGAGGGCCAGGTCGACGCCGCACTGGGGGCGGCCGGGCTGCGGGTGCTCGACGACCTGCGCGGCACCACCGACTCCCGGGGCCAGGCGCTGGAGGCGACCGTCGTCGCGGTGGCCGACGAGGTCGCCGCCGCAGCGGAGCTCGTCCGTGGCAAGGCCGACGGGGTCGCGGCAGCCGTGGTGCGAGGTCTCGGGCGGCACGTGCTGCCGGCCGGGACCGACGGCCCCGGCGCCCGGGCGCTCGTCCGCCCGCCCGCCGCCGACCGCTTCCGGCTGGGGACGCCCGAGGCGATGCGGGCCGCAGTGACCTCGCGTCGGACGGTCCGCGAGTTCACCCCCGACCCGGTGGACCCGGCGGCGCTGCGCCGGGCGGTGGCGGCGGCCGTCACCGCGCCGGCGCCGCACCACACCACCCCCTGGCGCTTCGTCCTCGTCGGCGAGGGCCCGGCCCGGCAGCGGTTGCTCGACGACATGCTGGCCGCCTGGGTGGAGGACCTCCGGTGCGACGGCTTCTCCGCCGACCAGGTCGCCCGACGGGTCCGTCGTGGCGACGTGCTCCGCCGAGCCCCCGCGCTCGTCGTCCCGTGCCTGGTCGCCGAGCGCGCCCACGCCTACCCCGACGAGCGCCGCGCCACCGCCGAGCGGGCCCTCTTCCTCCTCGCGACGGGTGCGGGCATCGAGAACCTCCTGGTGGCCCTCGCGGCGGAGGGGCTGGGGTCGGCGTGGGTCTCGTCGACGCTCTTCTGCCAGGACGTGGTCCGGGCGGCGCTCGACCTGCCGGCCGACTGGGAGCCGGCGGGCGCGGTGGCGGTCGGG
>DASTQL010000125.1:0-13488 GCA_035761805.1 Jiangellales bacterium
TGCACGCTCGTGGGCACCGCATCGGACGTGGAGGCCGTCGAGGTGCTCGCGACCTCCCTGCTCGTGCAGGCCAGTGCCGCGATGACGCGGCACGGAGCGCAGGTCGACGCCTTCGGCCGGTCCCGCACCCGGTCCTTTCGGCACTCCTTCCTGCTCTCGTACGCGACGCGGATCGGGGAGCGGCTGCGGGCCACGACGGAGTCGGCCGTCGCCAAGAGCGGGCACACGACCGAACTGGTCCCGCTCCTCCGCCGCCACGCGGAGCGGGTCGACGCCGCCGTGGACGAGACGTTCCCCAACCTGAGGTCCCGGCAGTCCAGTACGAGCAACGGCCTGGGTTGGGCCGCCGGGCGTGTGGCGGCCGACCTGGCCAGGCTCGACGTCAGGGGGGAGGTGACCAGCGACTCCCGATGACCGAGGACGGGGCGACGGGATACTGGCGTGGTGAGCGACTACGGCAGGCCCGTCTCTTTCGGACTGTTCCCCGAGCCACTGGCGGCCGACGTTCCCGCCCTGCTGGAGGCCGTGCAGGAGGCCGATCGGCTGGGGCTGGACCTGGTCGGCATCCAGGACCACCCCTACCAGCGCAGGTTCCTGGACACATTCACGCTGATCGCCTGGCTCGCAGCCCGGACCGAGCGGATCGGCTTCTTCCCCGACGTCGCCAACCTGCCGCTGCGCCCGCCCGCCGTCCTGGCCAAGGCGGTGGCTTCGCTTGACCTGCTCAGCGGCGGGCGCTTCGACCTGGGCCTCGGCGCCGGCGGCTTCTGGGACGCCATCGCCGCCATGGGCGGCCCTCGGCGCGCCAAGGGTGAGGCGCTCGAGGCCCTGGCCGAGGCCGTCGAGGTCCTGCGACTGTGCTGGAGCGGGGAGCGGGGCCTGCGCTACGAGGGCCGCCACTACCAGCTCGCCGGGATGCACTCGGGACCGGTGCCGAGCCGGCCCATCGGGATCTGGCTCGGGGTGGGCGGGCCGCGCGCGTTGCGCCTCTGCGGCCGGGTCGCCGACGGGTGGGTGCCGTCGTCCGGGTGGGCCGGCCCCGACCGTCTTCCCGAGCTGAACGCGAGGATCGACTCTGCCGCCGCCGAGGCCGGCCGTGAGCCGCAGGAGATCCGCCGCCTCTACAACGTCAACGGCGTGGTGACCGGCGGTCGGTCCGCCGGCTTCCTGCACGGGCCCGTCGACCAGTGGGTCGAGGAGCTCACCGAGCTCGTGCTGGAGCAGGGCATGGACACCTTCGTCTACTGGTCGTCGAAGCCGGACGAGGCGGACCGCGCGGGTGACGTCAGGGAGCAACTGCGCCGCTTCGCGGAGCAGGTGGCACACGCCGTGCGGGAGGAGGTCGCGAAGGGCCGGGGCTGAGCTGAGGAGTGGCCAGGGGTTGCGGGCCGAGGCCACAGCCTGTTCCCCCGGTTGTCTGGCAGGTGCGCGAATCAGGTTGACGGCGCATCCGCGGCCCGCCCCCACGGCCTTGACGGGGCGGCGACCGAGGCGTCTGCTGGTCCCGTGGCCGGACCGGGGTTCCTCCGACGACTCCTCCGCCGCCTGCGCGGGCGGGTGCCGGCAGGCGGGGGCCGACGGCGACCGGGAGAGGGTCCTCGCCGCGACGGCGGCGGAGCAGGGGTGCGCGAGCCGCGCCGACCGGGGCCTGGGCGTCCGAGCGCGTCCGCCGCCGCACCCCAGCCAGGCCCGCCGGAGTTCCTCGATCTCAGCGGCGACCGGCCGTAGATGCACCAGTGCCGGGTTGGGCCGAGGTGGCGCCCGGGGTGTCCGGGACGGGTGCCGCCAGCTCGCAGGCGGCGATGGCGTCGGTCGACTCCGGTTGGGCGGCTGATCGTCTACCGGTCGACGGCGCGGCCCCACCTCGCGGCCCTACGTCCGAACGGTTGGGAGGTTGCTGCCAGGAGTGGCAGCAAGATCCGAGCAGTTCGAGGGGACGGGTCCAAGGGCAGGCAGGACGCCAACCGCCACCGCACCCGCCGCCGCCGTGTTCGCCCGCCGCGTACGCGGGCAGGGTTCTGCGACCCCGGACGTTGGTCCGGCATGGAGGACGCCTCCTCGAGCGCGATGGACGCCTACTCGCAGGTGGTCACGACGGTGGCGGCCACGGTCGGGCCGAGCGTCGCCGCGCTGCAGGTGCGGCGTGGGTCCGGTGCGGCCGTCGTGTTCACCGCGGACGGCTTCCTGCTCACCAACGCGCACGTTGTCGGTCGCACCGATGCCGGCCGGTTGGCCTTCGCCGACGGCACGTCGACGCCCTTCCACGTGATCGGGGCGGACCCGCTCTCGGACCTGGCGGTGCTGCGAGCCGATGGGCCGACGCCCGCCCCCGCACGGCTGGGGGAGGCGTCCGACCTCCGGGTCGGCCAGCTCGTCGTCGCTGTCGGCAACCCGCTGGGGCTCACCGGCAGCGTGACCGCCGGCGTCGTCAGCGGGCTGGGTCGGTCCCTCCCGGCCCGGTCGGGTGAGGCCGCGCGGATCATCGACGACGTCATCCAGACCGACGCCGCCCTCAACCCGGGCAACTCCGGCGGGGCTCTGGCGACCGCCGACGGCACGGTCGTCGGAGTCAACACGGCCGTGGCAGGGATCGGGCTGGGCCTCGCCGTCCCGATCAACGCCACCACCCGCGGCATCATCGCCACGCTCATGCGGGAGGGCCGCGTGGTCAGGGCCTACCTCGGCGTGGCCGGGGCGCCCGCGCCGCTCCCCCCGGTCGTCGCCGGGCGGACCGGGCAGGACTCCGGGCTTCGGGTGGCCCAGGTCGTCCCCGGCAGCCCCGCCGCCCGGGCCGGCATCGTGTCCGGTGACATCCTCGTCGCCGCCGGGGGGACGCCGGTGCGCTCCGCGCAGGAGCTCCAGCGCCTGATGCTCGCCGAGGCGATCGGCCAACCCATGCCGGTCACGCTGCTGCGCGCCGGGGCCATGGTCGACGTCGTCGTGCAGCCGACCAGGCTTCGCGTCGACGACTGACCGGCCGCGGCCACGCCGAACTACGCCCCGCGCGCCTTGACCGCCCCCGGACGCCCATCTGAGGATGCCGGGGTGAGCGCCGGCCACGGTCACGGCCACGCGGGGGCTCGGCACCGGTGGCGGCTGGCCGTGGCCTTCGTGCTCATCACCGTCTTCTTCGCGGTCGAGCTGGTGGCGGCCCTGGCATCCGGGTCGCTCGCCCTGCTCTCCGACGCCGGACACATGGCCGCCGACGTCGTCGCACTCGGTGCCGCCCTGGCAGCCACCAGGATCGCGACCAGGCCGGACCGGACCGGCCGGCGGACCTTCGGCTCCTACCGCGCCGAGGTGTTCGCCTCCGGACTCGCCGTGCTGCTGATGCTCGGTGTCGCCGTCTACGTCCTGATCGAGGCCCTCCGCCGGATCGGTTCCGTACCCGAGGTGGCGAGCGGGGCGATGCTCCTCGTCGGTGGTCTCGGTTTCGGTGTCAACGCCGCCGCCCTGGCGCTCCTGCGGGGAGGCGCCCGGGAGAGCCTCAACGTCAAGGGCGCCTACCTCGAGGTCGTGGCCGACACGGCCGGCTCCCTCGGCGTGATCGTCGCTGGTCTCCTCGTCGTGGTGACCGACGAAGCCAGATGGGACACCGTCGTGGCCGTCGCCATCGCGGTCTTCGTCGCCGGACGTGCGATCTGGCTGGGACGCGAGGTCCTGGCGGTGCTGGCGCAGCACGTCCCCGCCGGGATGGACCCGGCCGCCGTGGAACACGACCTGCGCGAACTCCCGGGTGTCGCCGACGTCCACGACCTGCACCTGTGGACCCTGACCTCCGGCATGAACGTCGCCACCGCCCACCTGGTCACTGCCGACGACGACGCCACCCACCCGGTGCTCGACGCCGCGCGGGACGTGCTCCGCGACCGCCACGGTGTGGCACACGCAACCCTGCAGGTCGAGCCCCGCAGCCACACCGGCTGCCACGAGATCGACTGGTGACCGCCCCTTCCCGTACGGACCGGTGGTCGTCCACAGGCGGAGGTTCGCGTCCGTCAGGGAGGCGGTCGTTCCTGCCAGGATCGCTGTCCTGGTCACGGGGACGCGTCCGTCGGGGGTGGTCCGCTTGTCCCGTATCGCCGTGCAGGTCGCCGACCTCGGTCGCCTCGGGAGCGAGCTCGTCCGGGCCGGGGACGACCTGCGCCGGGTGGCGGCCGGGATGGCCGCGGTGGCGGGGGAGGGCCTCGACCCCCGGGTCGAGCGGGCGCTCACCGACGTCGTCTCCGGCTGGCGGCGGGGCATGGACCGGGTGGGTGAAGGCACGGCCACCGCCGGGTGCCAGGTGGTCGAGGCGGCCCGCTCGTACGAGGAGACGGAGCGGGCGCTCGCCGACGCTTCCGGGGTGGCGGCATGACGTCGGGGAGCCTGCCGACGGTGCCGGGGGATCCCGGCGTGGTCCGTGAGGCGTCGCAGCGGCTGCTGCTCGCGACCCGGCGGCTCGCCGACACCGAGACCCGGCTGCGGTCCGTCGGCCGCGTCGACGGGGTGTGGACCGGCGAGGCGGCGCTGGCGTTCAGGGGGCGGCTGGGGCCCCTGCCCGGCCAGGTGTCGGCCGCCGTCGATGCCGTCCACGAGGCAGCTCGCGCGCTCGCCGCGTACGGGGTGGAGCTGGAGGCCGTCCAGCACGCGCTTCGCCGGCGACGGGCGGTGCACGACGCGATCGAGCAGGAGCGCGACACGGCCTCGTGCACCGTCGCCACCTCCGAAGACCGCCTCCTCGGCAGCGCCCGGGCTGCCGCGGGGCTGGTGGAGCGGCACGAGCTCGCGGTCACCCGGCTGGTCCGCGCGTTGACGGCCGTCGGAGCCGACGCACCGCCGGAGCCCGGCGTCCTGGTGCTGCTGCGCGACGCGGTGGGGCCGCGGTGCTCCGCGATCCGGAGCCGGGTCGAGGCCTTCGTCGCCGAGCACCTGGTGCTGGTCACCGTCGTGGCCGACTACTGCGGCACGGCCAGCGCCGTCCTGGGTCTGCTGGCTCTGGCGGTGCCGGCCCTCCTGCCCGCGAGCGCCGTGCTGGGCGGGCTCGCGCTCGCCTGCACGACCGGCCTCGCGCTCGCCGGGGAGGCGGGCTGGCGCGACGTGGCCGTGGCCGGCGTCGGGCTCGTCTCCTTCGGTGCCGGCTCCGCGATCGCCCGGCTCGTGGCGCGGACCGACGCTGCCGCCGCGTCCGCTGCGGGAGCGCTCGCCGGGACCTGGTCGGCCACCCGGTCGGGCATCCGACCGACCGGCCGGGTCGCCCCCTCCGGCGTGGCGACGTCGGCTCGCCAGGCGCGGCTGGCGGCGTTCGACGCCGCGGAGTCCCGCGCGTCGCTGGCGATGGCGCTGCAGTCCCAGGAGCGGGTGCTGACCGCCACGTCGGACGTCCACACGGTCGCCTCAGCAGTGGCGAACGAACCGCGACGGCGGCGGGAGCGCGAGAGGGCCGCTGCGGTGGTGGTGCGGGACTACCGGGCGATCGGTGCCGAGCTGCGGGCGCTGGTGGGCCGGAGCCTCCCGCTGGTCGGGCAGCCGATCACGACGCCGGTGGTGTCCGGTGGCTGAGCTGGTCGGGGCCCCGGTGCAGGGCCGGGCCGTGACCGTGGACACGCCCGGGCAGATGCTCTCCCTGCGCGTCCCGCCGGACTTCGGCCCGCCCGGTCCCGCCGGGTGGGCGGCGGACCTGGCGGGTGCCCTGTCACGGGAACGGTTCCTGATCCTCGAGCAGTGCGTCGGCCTGCTCGACCGCGACGAGCCGACTGCGGCGGCCCTCACCGTGCACTTGGCGCCGCTCCCGGTGGCCGTCGGCACCGACGCGCTCGAGGCGGCGCTCGGCCTCGCCGAGACCTTGTCGGCGCCCGCCGGTCATCCGCGAGCCGTCGCGGTGACCAGGCTCCCGGCCGGACCGGCGGCCGTCCTCGAAGAGGTGGTCGCGCTCGTTCCCCCCGGGTCGGGCACGGCGCATCCGGTGCCGGTCGGGATCAGCCAGGCGCACCTGCCCTGGGTCGACGGGTCGGCCGTCCTGGTCACCACGCTCGCGACGCCGATGCCACGGCACCTGCCGGTCTACACGGCCGTGCTCGCCGACATCCTGGAGTCGATGACCGTGTCTCCGTCCGCCGACGACGAGGGCGACCGATGAACCCACCCTCACCACCGCCGCGCCAGGTGGTCCCTAGCCGCGGAGCAGGAGCGAGCTGTCCCCGAACTCGTGCCACAGGTAGCCGCGCCGCACGGCAGCGTCGTACGCCCGCTGCACGACGTCGGTGCCGACGACGGCCTCGAGCAGCCGCAGGTGCGAGGCCCCGGGGGCGTGCAGCCCCGACACGAGGCCGTCCACCAGCCGCGCCGGCCGGTCGGGACTGAGGACGAGGTCCGTCCACCCCCGCACCGCACGTACGCGGCCGTCCTCGCCCGCTACGGTCTCCAGCGCACGGACGACGGTCGTGCCGACGGCGATCACGCGGCCGCCGCCCGCGCGGGTGGCGGCGACGAGCCGCGCGGTCGAGGCCGTGACCTCGTACGGTTCCTCGTACGGGGGTTCTCCCGCCTCCTGGGACGACACCCCCGTGTGCAGGAGCACCGGTGCGATGACGACCCCCCGGGTGACCAGGCGGGCGACCAGCTCGGGCGTGAAGGGGCGGGCGGCACTCGGCATCTCTGCGCTGCCCGGGTGCGTGGCGAAGACGGTCTGGTAGTCGCGCAGCGGCCAGCGCGCCGGCACGTAGTCGTAGCGGATCGGGCGGCCGTGACGGTGCAGCATCGTCACGACCGGACCGGGTCCGGCTCGCACGGCCCGCCAGAGCCGGCTGCCCGTGCTCGGGCCGTCGGCGGGGTGCGGAGCCACCAGGGTCAGCACCGAACCGTCGGGCAGCGGGAGCTCGTCGCCGACCGTGGTGTCGCGGAGCGGACCATGCGCGCGCGGGTCAGCGGGCCGCAGCTCCACGGTCCAGACGTTCTCCGACAGCCGGGTGGAGAAGTGCAGGACCGCCGGCCGCCTGGCCCGACGCGTGTCCACCGCGGCCGGCAGGGTGCCGGACGTGTTGACGACGAGCAGGTCCCCGGGCCGGAGGTAACGGGGTAGGTCGCGGAAGCGGGCGTGCTCCGTGCGCGTGCTGTCCGCCACCAGGAGCCTCACCTGGTCACGCGCCAACCCGCGCTGCTCGGGGGGCGTCGTCGCGGCGTGGTTGGCGGGCAGCTCGAAGCGCACCGGTGCGGCCGTGGCGACGCCCTTGGGGGGGCGCGTCGTGGCGACGTTCACGCGCGTGCCTCGGCCACGTCGGCCACCCGGTGCCGCACGCCGGCGGGCGGGTGGGTGAGGAGTGCCAGCAGGTGCGGGACCACCGACTCGGGCACCGGCCGGTCGGAGATGTCCTCGCCCGGATGCGCACGCTGGTGCATCTCCGTCCGCAGGTCGCCCGGGTCCACGGCGAGGGCCCGCAAGCGCGGCTCCTCGACGGCCAGCACCGCGGTGAGCTGGTCGAGGGCGGCCTTCGCCGCGCCGTAGCCGCCCCACCCCGCGTAGGCCTCGACCGCCGCGTCCGAGGAGATGTTCAGGACGGTCCCCCCGTGCCGGACGAGTTGCACCCGGAGTTCCTGGACCATGGCCAGTGGAGCCAGGACGTCGACCTCGAAGACCCTGCGCAACGCGTCGATCGGGTAGTCGACGAGGTGCGGAAGCGGCGACGGCCCCAGATCGCTCGCGTTGTTGACAAGGAGTCCGGCCCCGCCCAGCGCCGCGGCCTCGGCTGCCAGCCGGGCCCGGTGTCGTGGGTCGGTGATGTCGCCGGTGATCGCGACCACCCGCGTCGTGTCCGCCAGGCCGTCGCGGACCCGTCCGAGGTCTTCCGCTCCCCGTGCGTCGATGACCAGCGCCCACCCGTGGTCCGCCAGTCCCTCGGCCAGGGCCCGACCGAGACCCTTCGATGCGCCTGTCACTACGGCAACTCTCATGTCAGCTCCTTCGTCGACTACGCTGTCAGTCAGCATGAGAGTTGAAGTCAACTTGATGTCAAGGAGGTGGCGTGGAGCTGCTGAGCATCGGTGAGGTCGCCGAGCGGAGCGGCTACGCCACCTCGGCGATCCGCTACTACGAGCGCGAGGGCCTGGTCGACGCGCAACGCTCCGCGGGCGGCCAGCGGCGCTACCGCCGGGACGTGTTGCGCCGGCTCGCTTTCATCCGCGCCGCCCGCACGGTCGGGCTCAGCCTCGAGGAGGTACGGGAGGCACTGGCGACGCTTCCCGGGGGACGTACGCCGACCCGGGCCGACTGGACCCGGCTCTCGCGCTCTTGGCGCAGGCGGCTGGACGAGCAGATCGACGCCCTCGTGGCCCTCCGGGACGGGCTGGACTCCTGCATCGGCTGCGGGTGCCTGTCCCTGCGGCGGTGCCGGGTCTCCAACCCGCATGACAGGGCTGCCGTCCTCGGGCCCGGCGCGCGCTGGTTGCCCCCGCTGTTGCGGCAACCCGTGGACGGCGGCTGAGCCCCGCGGTCACGGGGCAGGGGCGGATCACGAGGCGTTGCCCAACCCAGCAGCGCCTGGAAGGTCGGTCGCGTGCAGGAGGTCCCGCGGACCTCGAGGCGCGTCCACGCCGACCACCCGCAACCGCCGGGCGACGGCGACCGCCGCCACTCCGACGGCCAGGCCCGTCACTGCGAGCGCGCCGCGCGGCCCCAGCAGCATCGCGAGCGGCCCGGCGATCGCCGACCCGACCGCGATGGCCCCCACGTTGAGCTGGTCGTAGACGCCGAACACCCGGGCGGTCACCGCTGGAGGAGCCGCCCGCTGGATCACCGTGACGGCCGCGACCTCGGCCACGAGCGTGCAGGCTCCGGCCACCGTGACCAGGGCCACGGCGATACCGACAGGCGCGGGCGCGGCGAGCAGCACCACGGCCGCCACGAAGCCCACCATCAGCACCGCGAGGACCGTGCCCAGGTCACGCTTCCCCGCCACGCGGTTGGCGACGGCCATCGCCGCGACGGCTCCCGCCGTCAGCCCGGTGTTGAGCCACCCGAGGGCTCGGTCTCCGCCGAGCCCGTCGCCGACCAGCAGGACGACGGCCACCACCAGGTAGCCGTACAGGAGATTGTCGAGGACGGCGACGGCCATGCCGGTGCGAACCTGCCGGACTCGCCCGACGGTGCGGAGTCCCTCGGCGAGCTCCGCCAGCACGGCGCGCCCGCCGCGACGACCCGCGGGGCCCACCCCTCGTACGGGGCCCGGCAGCCGGACCCGGGACGACCTGGCGCCGGCAGCGACGAAGAGCACGACACCGACCACGGTCGCCGCGGTCGGCCCGGACCCGACGACGAGCAGCACCCCGAGCAGTCCTGGGCCCGCGATCCATGCGGCGTTCTCGATCCCGGTCACCAGGGCATTGGCGGGAGGCAGGTCGCGGTCGGGCACCAGCTGCCGGGTGGCGGCGAGCAGGGCGGGGTACGACGGGGTGGCCAGCACGCCGAGCACCGCGGCAAGTCCCACCGGCCACGCCACCGGCCACCCGGCGGCAAGGCCCACGACCAGCAGCCCACCCACGACAGCTCGGGTCCAGAACGAGACGCCCAGGACGGTGCTCCGGGAGCACCGGTCGGCGACCACGCCGGCGAGCCCGGAGAACAGCACGTACGGGACGAAGCCGAGTGCCACCGTCAGCGAGACCCACGCCCCCGAGCCCGTACGGTGGAGCATCTCCAGGCCCACGGCCAAGGTGAGGGAGACCTGGGCGAGCGTCCCGAGGCCGTGGGCGACCAGCAGGTGCCGGAACCCCTCGTACGAGAGGGCCGCGCGGAAGGTCGCCGTCGTCCGCACCGACCCCTCCCCTGACTCGGCCGGTGACTCGACCGACCTGGAGGGAGGAGCACAGCGGCGGCGCCGTGATACGCGCGGTCAGGCCGTTCAGGACTCGATCGGGAGCGGGGTCCGAAAGGCGGCGCCGACCTGGGCAGCCAGGGGGCCACGTTGCCCGCGGCCCACACCCCCACGTCATAGCTGGTCACCCGGCCGATCGGTCACGACGACCACCTCAGCCCGCGTCGTCGTCAGCCGACGATGCGCAGGGCGATGCCCGGGTAGGCGACGACGAGTCCGTCGGCGTCCACCTCGATCGCCGTGGCGAAGCCCGCACTGCTGAACCCGAGGACGGCTCCACCCCCGGGGTCGACGGGGTGGAGCGCGCTGTACGCCTGGGACGAGGCGTGGACCGTGAGGTCGGGGACCGACACCCAGGCCGTGGTCAGGTCCACGGTCGTCCCGGCCCCCTCGTGGGCCCGGCGGACGAGGTCGTGGCGCAACACGGGCATCGCGTTGGTGAGCGGGCACAGCCCGAGGTCGCAGTCGAGCGCACCGGTGAGGTCGGGCAGCCCGGCGTCGTCCTCGCCCGTCCACGCCGTGCCCTCGACAGCCCGGTGGGCCGACCACCTGCCGTCCGCCGAACGCTCCAGCCGGAGCGCCCGGGTCCAGCCGTCGCCTCGGGTCCGCACCTCGAGCCGCCGGGTCACCCACCCGGTCTCCGTGTGCAACCGGTACTCCGTCGTGTGGTCGCGGACCGTGCTCGTGCCGTGGGCGCTCAGGTGGTCGGACCCGAGCCGCACGGCTGCGACGTCCACGCGGTGCGGCTCCGGACCCCTCCAGGCCAGCAGGCGTTCCCCGTCCATGCCGTCGACCCTACGAGGCCGCATCGGGCAGTCTGGGGACGTGCTGGACGCCGTCGTGGTCGGGGGCGGGGCGAGCGGCCTGGCGCTCGTCCAGCGGCTCGCGCTCGACGGCTGGGCCGACCGGCAGGTGCTGATCGTCGACGACCACCGCCACCCGGTCTCGGCGCGCTCGTGGGCCTGCTGGTCGAGCCGCCCGGTGAGCCCCGCGCCGGCAGCCACCTGGTCGTCGCTCCGCGTCCACGCGGATGGGCGTGACATCCCCGTACGGCTGCGGGAGTACCGCTACCACCTGGTACGGGGCACCGACCTGCGGCGGGTCGTGGAGGCGGCGGTGAGCAGGGCGCCCGGTTTCGCGGTCCGGCGCGGCTCGGTCGAGGCGGTGCGGGACACGGGCGACGGGGCCGACGTGGTGGTCGACGGGTCGGCGGTCCGGGCGCGGTGGGCCTTCGACAGCCGGCCGCCGGAAGCCGGCTCCTCGGTCGACGTGTGGCTGAGCTTCCACGGCTGGCAGGTCCGGACCGTGACCGAGACCTTCGACCCGTCGGTCCCGACCCTGATGGACTTCCGGACGCCGCAACGAGGCGAGGTGCGGTTCGTGTACGTGCTGCCCACGGGCCCCCGGGAGGCCCTGGTGGAGCTCACCCGCTTCGGGGCACCTGGACCGCTGGGCGGCTCGGCCGACCTGGAGGGCTACGTGGATACGGTGCTCCGTCCCGGCCCGTACGAGGTGGTGGGCGAGGAGTCGGGAGTCCTGCCGCTCGCCGCACCGCCGCCGCGGCCGCGCAGCGGTCACGTGCTGCCGATCGGCAACCGGGGCGGGATGCTCAAGGCGAGCACGGGATACGCGTACGCGCGCATCCAGCGGGACAGCGCGGCGGTGGCGACATCGCTCGTACGGCACGGCCACCCGTTCGACCTGCCCGTGGCGAGCGTCCGGCACCGGTTCCTCGACGCCGTGCTGCTCGAGGTCGTCGCCCGTGACCCAGGGGCCGTCGAGCCCGCCTTCGCGCGGTTGTTCTCCCGAAACGCCGGCGACGTGGTGCTGCGGTTCCTGGACGAGGCGACCTCGCCGGTCCAGGAGGCCCGGCTGGTGGCAACGCTGCCTCGGGCACCGTTCCTGCGGGCCGCGGCGCGCGTCCGCCACTGAAGCGCTCATCGCTCGGCGTCCGTCGTTGCTCATGGTGCAGATGTGGCTGCAGTGATCGATCTGGCCTGTGACACCCCCCACGCATGTGGACGGGTGCGGTGTGATGCTCGACGCAACGCCGTGACCTCGGCGTGACACTCGGGTGGTGGGTGTGCTTCTGTGTACCGCTGACGCACGGGGGTCCGACAGCAACGCGAAGGATTTGAGCAGTGTCGACTGCCCGACACAGGCGCGCCCGCGTCCGCCCCCGCCGTACTCGCACCCTCGTCGGCGTCGCCCTCCCGGCGGCGTGCGTGGCGATGATCCCGGTGGCCGTGGACGCCCGGCCGGGCTCGACGGAAGCGGATCCGCCGACCGTCGTGACCGTCCCGGCCGCGGCCGCCGACCTGGAGGACGTGGAGCGCGAGGCCCGGGTGAGCCGGAGCACGCGAGAGCGTGCCCCGGCGCCGACGGCGACCCCGACCGCGACCGTGACGGCAGAGTCGACCCCCACGCCCGAGCCCACCCCGGAACCCACGGTCGTGGACCACCGCTTCGCCACCGCCGCCCTCAACGTGCGGGTGGGGCCGGCGCGGGACGCCGACGTGATCACCGTCCTCACCCGCGGGGCGAAGGTCGGGATCACCGGCACGACCGAGGGCGACTGGGTCCAGGTGCTGCACGACGGCTCGCCCGCATGGGTCAACGGCGACTACCTCGCCACGAGCCCGCCGCCGAAGGAGACCGCCGAGCCCAGTCCCACGGCCGACGCGCCCCAGGGCCTGTCCACCGCCCCCTGCCCGACCGGCTCCGAGGTGGAGGACGGCCTCACCTCGAACGCCATCGCCGTCCACCGGGCCGTGTGCGCCCAGTTCCCGCAGATCACCTCGTACGGGGGCCTGCGCCCCGGCGACGGCGGCGAGCACGGTCAGGGCCGCGCCCTCGACATCATGGTCACCGGCTCGCTGGGCGACTCGGTCGCCGCCTTCGTCCGGGAGAACTACAAGGCCTTGGGCGTCACCGAGGTCATCTGGGAGCAGCGGATCTGGACGGTCGAGCGCGCGAGCGAGGGCTGGCGCCCGATGTCAGACCGTGGCTCGGCCACCGCCAACCACTACGACCACGTGCACGTCACGGTCTGAGCCGGGCTGGGGCTCCGCGCCCGGCCCTCGGCCCCGATCCCCGAGTCCCGGCTGCGAACCCGGTCGGCCTCGACTCCGAACCCCGGGCCCCCGCGTCCCACCCGGCCCCGATTGACCACGTTCACCACCCTGATAGTGATAGGGCACTGGCCGGGGTGCTCGGAGCCCCATCAGCCTCGTGATGGGTCCATCACCAGGCCAGCGGGGCCATCACCAGGCGCTGGAGCCTCGTGATGACCCGAGCAGCCTCGTGGTGGCCCGGTGGCCCGCCCCACGAGGGTGGTGAACGTGGACGTGTAGACGCAGGCCCCGAGGCCGAGCAGGACCACGGGCTCACCCCAACCCAGGTGGGCCAGCAGCCCGGCGCCCCCGACGACGAGCGCCGCCGCCGTGCCGTACTCCGCCAGCCAGTGCGGCCAGAGCAAGGACCCGCTGCCCTCCTCGCGAGCCCGGAAGGCCCCGGCGGAGAGGTCGACCCGGCCGCGAACCAGGTCGAGCGTCATCGCCGCGAGAGGCGATCATGTCAGCCAACGACCCTTCCTCCACTCCAGCCGGACGCTATGACGCCAGTCCATCTGGCGGCTGTG
>DASTQL010000126.1:0-29265 GCA_035761805.1 Jiangellales bacterium
GACAACGCGCCCAGCCCGGTGACCCCCAGCGCCTCCGCCTCCCGGAGCGTCCAGGTCACCAGGTCGTCGCGCAGCGGCCCGCCTCGACGGGGCCGGTGCCACCTCACGGCCTCGAGCACCGCGTCCGCCGCCGGCGCCGAACCGGCGGGCAGCTCGTCGAGGACCTCCAGCACCAGCCGGCGCACCTCCGGCGCCAGTGGTCGGTCCAGGTCGCGCCCCAACGGCGCCACCGGCCGGTCCTTGTCGTCCCGCCCCCCGACCAGGCCCGCGACCCGGCTGGTGCCGAGCCAGGTCCGGGCGAGCAACCGCCACCGCGCCGCGGTGCTCTCCCGCCGCCAGGCGTCGTACGACGGCGTGGGCAGCCAGACCTCGTCGATACCGCTACCCGGGGCGACCAGGCCCGCCGCATACGCCAGGTCAGCGACGAGCGCCGCCTGGGCCTCGGGACAGTCCAGCAGGGGAGGGAGCCGGCGCAGGTCGCGCAACCCCAGGCCCCCCGTACGCAGGACCGGCGGCGGCTCCTCCGTCCACGCCTCCAGCAGGGTCTCCACCCGGCGCACGAGCTCGGCCGCGCCCGCGCCCGCGGTGCGGTCGACCAGGGCCGGGTCGCGGACCGGCGCTGCCGGCGACGGCGGCCGGGCGTCCACCCGCTCGTACAGCCGTCCACCGCGCAGGTGCAGGCCGACCTCGTACGGGAGGAGCACGGTCGTCTCGTCGACCGGCACCAGCAGACCGCGGGCCAGCAGGCGGTCGACGGGGGTACGAGCGGTGGCGAGGTCCACCTCACGACGCGCCGCCTCGACCCGGCCGGTCGGTGGACCACCTGCGAGCGACGTGGCGGCTGCCCGGGCCTCGGGACCCGCCTCCCGGAGCAGGGTCTCCAGCCTCGCGGCGTCGGCCAGCACATCGGCGACGCCCAGCACGTCGGTCACCGGGTCCCCGGACGGCTCCAGCCCCAGGTCCGCCGCGAGCCGGGCCAGCCGGAAGGGGCTCGAGGCGCCGAGCGCCTGGCGGGCCGGCGGGCCGAGCCCGGCCGGATGGGGACCGACCAGCTCACGGACGACCCGGACGAGCCGTAGCGACCGCTCGCCGCCGTAGACGAGCCCCAGCGTCCGGAGGTGGTCGACGGCCCCGCGGACCTCCGCGGCACCCACTCCCAACACGGTGCGGACTCCCGTCAGGCCGACCGGTTCTGGCAGCACGGCCAGGGCATCGACGACCTGGAGGGTGAAGCGGTCCAACCGGTCCAGGGCGCGGACGGCCGAGGCCCGGGTCGTCGCCCTGGCGGTCAGCTGGGCGACGTCCACGGGGACCGGGGTGACCAGGTCGGGCCGGGCGCGCAGCAGTGCGACGAGCTCCTCGTCCGACCGGGCGCGCAGGTCGTCGGCGAGGCTGCGAGGGGCAGCGCTCGCCGGACGGGACCCACGCCTGGTCATCCGTACCACGGTAGTCGGCCCGGTCTCGGTGGGTCGCCTCCCTCCACCTCCATCGGTGCACCAGAGTGCTACCATGTAGCACATGGCGCGGATCGGGATCCGGGAACTCCGTCAGCACGCCAGCCGGTGGGTGGCCCGGGCGGCGGCCGGTGAGACGATCGAGATCACCGACCGTGGCCGCCTCGTGGCCGCCTTGGGTCCGCCGCCGCGGGGGAACCGCTACGAACGCCTGGTGGGCACCGGCGAGATCCGGCCACCAGAGGCCGTCCTGCCGGGCTCCCCGCCCCCCGAGGCCGCCGAGCCCCTGACGCCTCACCTCGAGGCGGAGCGCGAGGATCGGGTCTGAGGTGCTCTACCTCGACACCTCGGCGCTGGTGAAGCTGGTGGTCCGGGAGCCGGAGTCGGCAGCCCTGATCGGACTGCTGACCACGAACGCCGGACCACACGTCTCCAGTGCACTCGCCCGAACCGAGCTCGCGCGGGCGATCCGTCGGCACGGTGACCCGGCAGCGGCCGGGCGGGCCCCCGAGGTGCTGGCCGGTATAGCCCTGATCAACCTGACCACGGGCGTACTCGACGAAGCCGCGGTCCTGGAACCGCGCACATTGCGGACCCTCGACGCCCTCCACCTCGCCTGCGCCCTCCGGCTCGGTGGCGACCTGGACGGCATGGTGGTCTACGACGTCCGACTGGCTGAGGCGGCCAGGACAAGAGGGCTGGACGTCCTGGCGCCAGCCTGAGAACCAGAGGTGACGCGTCATGACATCGACCTACCGGCTGGGCGGTCCCGCACCAGCGCCGTCGGAGCCGCGCCTTCGGGTCCGGGATGCCGTCGGACTGGCCACCCTGGTCTGGCCGGGCGGTGTCCTTGCGCCGGTCTACGGGCCGATGCTCCTCGCGTCCCGGGCCGCGCCGGGCCGGGGCTGACACCGGTGCTCTTCAACGCGGATGCGTGGCCCGGCCTCGCCGACGGGACGATCACGCGCACCTTCCGCCGGTGGCGTCGGGCGCAGGTCCGTGCGGGCGGGCGGTACCGGGTCGGCGGTCTGCTGCTGGAGGTGGACGACGTCCGCCTCGTACGGGTGGGAGACCTGACCGACGAGGACGTCGCGGCGGCGGGGGAGCCGGACCTCGCGGCGCTGCACCGACGCCTGACGGGTCGGGCCGACCCGCTGACCGGAGACGACCAGGTCTGGCGGGTCGATCTGCGCTGCGTCGGACCCGACGACCGGATCGCGCTGCGGCAGGTCGAGGACCTGGGCTCCGAGGAGGTCCGCCGCTTGCGGGCGCGGCTGGATCGGCTGGACCGCGCCAGCTCGTACGGGCCGTGGACGCGCGCCGTCCTGCGTCAGGTAGCCGCGCGGCCGGGGGTCGTGAGCACCGAGCTGGCGGCGGAGGCCGGCCGCGAGCGGATGGCCTACAAGGCCGACGTGCGCAAGCTCAAGGCGCTGGGGCTGACCGAGAGCCTGCCCGTCGGCTACCGCCTCTCACCGCGAGGGGCGGCTCTGCTCTCGGCTCTGGACGAGGGCTGAGAGGTCACAGCTCCCGCAGGCGCTCGAGCAGCTCCGGACCACGCTGGGCGATGGCGTCGAGGGCGGCCATGTCGGCGGCGACGACCTCGGTGTCGACGACCTCGGTACCTGCTTCGGCGCCGGGGTCGCGCCGCGGGGCGGTGATCATGGGGCGGAAAGTTACCGGACGGCACCGTGCTGAAACCTGGCGAGACATGCCAGATTTCGTCGTCGGGTGATGGGAAGACGGTGGATGTCGCTCGCCGGGGGCCGGGACTGGCATGGGAGTCGGTGGCCGGCCGTCAGCCGGTCCGCTGCTGGACCGCGATGTCACAGTTCATCGTGACCCCTCGCTGCGCCACCAGCCGGGGACCATCTCCTGTTGCCCGGAGCTGCCGCCACTGTTCGCAGCAACCTCCACGCCGCTCGGACCCGACCACGTCCCGCCGTCCCGGCTTGGGGCCGCGCCCGCGGTGGCCCGGAGCTTGCCGCCAGTTCTGGCAGCAACCTCCCAGCGGTTCGAGCGAGGGGCCCGTCCCAGCCGGTCGAGACGGGACCGACTGCCCGCCCTGAGTAGTCATGTCGCCCCGAGGGCCAGGAACGACCACGCCGTCGCCCGCGCGACCGAGGCGACCAGACCCGCCGTGCCCAGCTCGACCAGCGAGGAGGCCAGCCCCAGCAGCTCGTCGGCCCCCGTCGGCGCCGCCGCCCCGGACTCGCAGGCCGAGAGGACCAATCGGTGCGGCGGGCGCCGGAGCCCGTCGAGGTCGTAGACGGTCATCGGCCCGTCCGCCAGGTCCAGCGTCGAGAAGAGCGGGTTGTCCCCCCGGAAGATGCCGTGCGCCGCCACGTGGCCGAGCCAGGCGCCGTCGAGGGCCCGCAGCGTCGCGTCGCAGGTGACCGGGCATCGCCCCCCACGGCGCCGAGTGGAGCCGAGGCGGCGGCACCAGGATCATCGGGTTGTCCCCGATCAGCCGCAGGACCGGTCCGAGCAAACGCGTCCTGCAGCGCGCCCAGGCCGGACTCCGCGCCGGCCAACAGCTGTGCCGCGACGTCCAGGCTCCCGACCCGGGCAACCCCCCGTATGGCGAGGAGGGCGTAGTCGACCTCGTGCCGGACCCGGTCGGTGGTTCCCGCGATGACCCGCCGGACCCGGCCACCCGAGGCTACGACCGCGTGGACCTCGCCGGCGACCCCGACTACCGACACGAGGGCGGCGCCGCCGTCCCTCCCGGCGGCCGTTGGAGTCCTCGCCTTCCATCCGGGCCAGGGCGCGCAGGGCCGCCAGCTCGGCGAGGGCCTCCGGGTGCTGCGGAGGGCGCGGAGGCGGGGCGACCTGCAGCGTGGCCCGCCACCGCTCGCTCCACCTCAGGAGTTCGCGTGCCGATCCGTCTGCCGCCGCCCGGCCAACCGCCAGCCGGGCGAGCTCCGCCCCCCGCACGGTGGCGCGAGCGCGCAGGTCACTGGATCCGAGGGTGAGGCGGTGCTGCTCGAGGACGGCCAGGCCGTGGTCGGCCGCGCGCAGCAGGCCGGTCCGGTCGTCGCGTTCCTGCGCCTGCAAGGCGACCGCGACCCAACCGGTGGCCCGACGGAGGGCCGAGCCGCGGCGCCGCGCCTCGGCGGCAGTGGCCAGGTGAGTGTCGGCGAGCTCGCGGTCCCCGCACTGAGCGCCAGGCGGCCGGTGAGCAGGTGCGCGTCCAGGGCGGCGGTGGAGTGCTCGGTGTCCAGGCGGCGGGACAGCTCGTCGCCGGCACGCACAGCGCGTGCGGGGGAGCGGCCGGCCGCCACGGCGGCTCGAAACCGCAGGAAGTCCGCCTCGACCTCCGCCCGCGTGTTGCCGGCTCGGCCCCAGCGACGGGCCGCAGCCCGGGCGTGCCGAGTCGCCGCGGCATGGTCTCCAGCGTCCAGGGCGGCGCCCGCGGCGGCCGACTCCATGTAGGCGAGCCGGACGGCTGCGGTCGTCCGGTCGTGCTCCATCAGCTCGACAGCCCGCTCGCCGGCGGCCTGGGCGTCCGCCGTGAGGCCTGCCGAGAGGAGGATCAGGCACCGGTCGGCGTAGGCCTCCGGGATCTGGGCCTCCACCGCCTCGTACTCCTCGATCGCCTGCTCGATCTGCCGCAGCGCGCCGACGAGGTCTCCGGCTGCGTACGACACCATCGCGAGTTGTGCCTGGTGATCGCGGCGTCGTAGGCCTGGTCGAGCCCGTCGAGCATGTCGGCCGCCCGCTCGAGGTCGGCGCGCGCCTTGTCCAGTCGGCCCAGCTCGACGTAGGAGTTGGCCCGATTGCCCACGGCTCGGGACCCAGAGTGTGTCCCCGGCCCGGTGCAGGATCCTGATCGCCCTGTTGCCGTCCTCGACCGCTCCCTCGTGGTCCCCGAGCAGCAGGCCCCGGATCGCCGCGCGCCGGACCAGGACACGGCCCCGGTCGACGCCCCGCGATCCAGCCAGTGTTTCGTCGAAGGCGGTCATCGCCGCCGCCGTGCGGCCGGCGTATGCCAGGACGGAGCCCAGGGTCGCCGACATGTCGGCCGTCCGGTCAAGCAGCTGGCGTCCCCCCCGCGCGAGCGCGAGCCCACGCCGCTGGTGGCGGCCGGCCTCCCGCATCCGCCCGACGTCGAGGAGCTCGCGCCCGGCCTCGTCCACAGTCGCTACGGGGGCGACTGCAGGGAGCGGGGTGTTCGCTGTCCGGCGAGCGGTCAGGCTGCGCCCAGCGCGAGGAACGAGTAGGCAGTGGCGCGCGCGACCGGGTCGTCACCCGCCGCCTGACGCGCGTGCATGAGCGCCGTGGCGAGGTCGTCGCCCGCCCTCAGCCGTTCGTGGATCACGAGGCTGAAGGGAACCGTGGCCTCGTCGTTGACCTGCACGATGCTGGCGAGCAGGCCGGCCGTGCCCAGGCCGATGAGGGCACTGGAGAGACCGAGGAGCTCGTCGGCGCCCGTTGCCGCGCCGACTGCTGACTCGCAGACGGAGAGCACGAGCCGGTACGGCGCGCGCCGCAGCCGCTCGAGGTCGTAGACGGTGAGCGGCCCGTCGTCCAGCTCCAGCGCCGAGAACATCGGGTTGTCCGTGCGGATGGTGCCGTGAGCCGCCACGTGGGCGAGCCAGGCGCCGTCGAGGGCCTTCATGGTGGCGTCGCAGGTGGCGGTGCCGTCGCCGAGGACGGTGGCGTTCTCGTACGCCTGGGCGAGTTCGGCGATCTCGGCGCCGGCGCTCTCCAAGCGAGGGCCGGTGACCAGGGCGACGCGGCGACCGCGGGGCCTGGTCGCCCGGCAGGACCGGAGCCAGGCGGATGCAGACGGGGAGACCGAGATCGGTCGGTCGCGGAAGGCCGGCAGGGCGTCCCAGGGAATGGACTGGAGTTGCGCGGGCGGCACCATGACCACCGGTCCGTCGCCGAGTACTTGCACGGCCGGGCCGAGGAGGAGTTCCTGGAGCTGGGCGGCCTGGTCTTCCAGGGCAGCGGTCATCGCGGCGGCTGTTGCCTCGGTTCCCGTCGCCGCCGACCGGAGCACGAAGCGTGCGAACTCGGCGGTCTGGTCGATCTCGTCGCTGCTGCCGGCTCGGAAGCGGTGTACACGGCCGTTCCGAGCGACGACGACGTGGGCTACGCCGTCCACGCGGGCGATGGCGACGAGAGCGGTGCCGCCGCGGTCCAGGGTCGACAGGATGTCGTCGACCGACGCGGGACCTACGAGGGCACCGTCATCGCCGACGCGGCCGTGTGCCCGTCGCCGGATCCGCTCCTCCAGCCGCACGCGTTCATGATCCAGCGACTCCGCCTCGACGGTGTCCGCCTCGGCGCTCAACGCGCGCATCGTGACAGCGCGTAACTCGGCCAGGTCCCGTGCATCACGGGGGTCGCCGGCCACCACCAGCGGGGTGTCGAGTACGGTCGCCCGCCAGCGCTCCGTCCAACGCAGCAACTCTCTCGCCGACCCACCCCTGAGGACCTCGCGCACTGCCGTGGCGGCCAGGTTGCGGCCGTGGTCGGTGGCACGAGCTCGGAGCTCGGTCGAGCCAAGCGAGTGTCTATGCAGGTCCAAGAGGGCGAGGCCAGATGCACACGCACGCAACGTGCGACGTCGATCTCCCTCCAGCTGGGAAAGACGGGCGAGGGCCAGCCATGACAGGGCGCGCCGCAGGGCAGGTCCTCGTTGGCGGGGTGCGATCGCCTGCCGATACTGATCCCGCGCTGCCTTGTGCAGATTCAGTGACTCCGCCACTTCAGCGGCAAGGATGTGAGCCTCGATGGCATCTGGCATTCGCTCCGAGTCGAGCAACTCACTCGTCTCGATGAGCCGGGTAAGCAGCGGACGTGTCGGCGCCCCGGACATGGTGCGTGCTCGCAGTCCGACCAGCCGCGATCTCAGGGCTCCCCGTTTGTTACCACTGCTCCGGAAGGCTAGTTCGGCTCGTGAGGCGAGCGCCTTGGCGCGGTCGACGTCGTTTGCCGCCAACGCCGTCGTACTGGCCCGCAGCAAGGCTCGTGCTAGCCGCGCCTTGACCCGATGCTCCTTCCCCAACAGCTCGACGGCGCGTTCAGCAGCCGCGAGCGCCTCGGGAGCCAGCCCGGCGGTGAGGAGGGCGGCTGCCCTGTCGGTCGCCAGCTCGGGCAGCTCGACGTGGAGCCGGGAGTACTCGACCTCGGCCTCCTCGTAACGAGCCAATGCCTCGGGAAGGTGGCCGGCACGGAAGAGTGCGTCGCCCTCGCTCTGGAGCACCGCGGCGACCTCATAGTCCTGGCCCAAGTCGTCGTAAAGTCCACGGCAGCGTTGGTAGTCCCGCAGAGCGCGCGACACATCGCCGACGTCGAGATAGGCCGCGCCGCGATTCAGCAGCGCTCGCGCCAGCCACAGAGGGTCGTCTCGGAGCAGCGCTTTGGCCGTCGTCAGGTCCTCGATCGACGCCCGTGGGGCTCCGAGCATCCAATGTGCAGCTCCGCGTCGGACCAGCACGCGCCCTCGCGTCTTCGGGTCGGCCATCGACAGGGCCCGACCGAACTCGGTCATCGCGGCTTGCCGTCGTCCGGCGAAGGCGAGCGCCACTCCGAGCGTGGCTGACAGGTCGATGACTCTGTCACCTGCCTTCGCCTTGCGTGCCAGTCTCAGGCCGGCTCGCAGGTGCGTGATCGCTTCGGTGACATGTCCGGAGTCTCGCTTGACGATGGCGAGTGCCTGATGAGCGTAGGTGCCAGAGACAGCGTCGAGGTCCGGCTGCACCAACAGGGCTTGTGCCGCGGCCACGGCCTCCTGCGGCCGTGACATCGCCAGTCCGGGGAGGCTGTCTGGCAGGAGCGCACGTGCGTCCCCAAGGCCTGGGTTGCTCGCCAGATTCACCCGTCGATGCTAGAACCGTGGCATCGGGATGGCGCTATTGAGGGGGCAGACCATGACCAACGGCGAAGAGACCCGTTTCGCCCGGGAGTACCGGCGGATCCGAGAGAACGCGCGACGTCGCGGCGACCGTGCCAGTCAGCGAGGTCGGGCTGACAAGGTGGGGCCGGTCTCGGTCGAGGCGCGCATGCGCGACGACGTAGAGGTCGCGGAGTTCCTCTACGTCAGCCGTGAGCTTCTCGTGGAGGAGGACTACGTTTCGCAAGCCCGGAATGTCATCGGTGGCCGGGCGACGATCGAGCGTGAACTCGACACAGATGTGCCACGGCTGAAGCGCTTCGTGCTCGATCGGGATGCCGCGAAAGTGCTCGACGAGTGCGGTGGCGAGCTCGACGCGGATCGCATTTCTCCGAGGCACGTTGCAGATGTATCCGCATGGGCGGCGTTCTGCCCCGCCACCGAGCCGATGCCGGCCTGGGGTGAGCCGTGGCCAGCGGTGCATCCGGGCAACGGCCCCGGCAGCGCCGTGGTCGCGGTCATCGACACCGGCCTCATGGATGGATCCGCCGGGCGGTTTCCCTGGCTCCGGAACGTGACCGGCGAGCCGGACGACGAGGTCTACCTCCCGCCACCCGCGGTGAGGGAGATCGCCCCCTACGGAGGCCACGGCACGTTTGTCGCCGGAGTCGTCCGATGCGTGGCCGGCTTGCAGGCCCAGGTCTTCGTAAACGATGCCCTGATGGGAGGTGTGGCTGACGAGCTCACCTTCGTGCGAGAGCTCGGCGAGGTGATTCATCACGATGCGAGACCGGACATCATCAGCATGAGTGCCGGTCTCTACACTCGGTCCGGCCGCCAGCCCCTGTCCTTCAGGCTGTTCTTCGAGAATCTCCCGGCACAACGGCGAAGTGAGATCGTGCTGGTCGCCGCGGCCGGCAATGACGGCACGGAGACGCCGTTCTGGCCCGCCGCCTACGAGAACGCTGACGGGCAGGACATCGACGCGATAGGGGTCGGGGCGTTGAACTGCGGTGGGACAGCGCGTCCGGGTTGGTCCAACCACGGATCCTGGGTCGACGTCTTCGCCCCCGGCTGTGAACTGGTGAACGCCTATCCGGACGGCGACTACACCGACGTCGCGGGGATAACGAGAAGGTACGACCGCCTGGCCAGCTGGTCGGGAACGTCGTTCGCCACGCCGGTTGTCGCGGGCCTCATCGCGAGGCGCATGATCGAGACGGGCGAAAACGCAAGGCAGGCGTGGTCCTACCTCTTCGGCCAGGCGGTCGCCAACTCCGTCCCGGGCATCGGCCCCCGTCTGACCGTCTGACCTCCTCGACCTGACCGCACACCGCCGGGCCCCCGCCGCCCACCCGCGGCGGGGGTTCCGCCTCAGCCCGGGCACGGGCAGGCTGTCCGCTATGACCGCACTCCCCTCGTACGCCTCCGGCACCTCGGACACCCCGCTCCTCGGCGAGACCATTGGCGCCAACCTGGCCCGAACGGTCCAGCGCTTCTCCGACCGCGAGGCGCTGGTCGAGTGCGCGAGCGGCCGGCGCTGGACGTACGCCGAGCTGGACCGCGGCGTCGACGCCGTGGCCCGCGGCCTCATCGCGTACGGGATCCGGAAGGGCGACCGAGTCGGGATCTGGGCACCGAACTGCGCGGAATGGGTGCTCGTCCAGTACGCCACGGCTCGGATCGGCGCGATCCTCGTCAACGTCAACCCCGCGTATCGGGTGCACGAGCTCTCCTACGTGCTCAACCAGTCCGGGGTGCGGCTGCTGGTCAGCGCGGAGAGCTTCAAGACCAGCGACTACCGGGCGATGGTCGACGACGTCAGACGCGACGCGCACGGGCTCGAGCGCACGGTCTTCATCGGCACCGGCGACTGGGACGACCTGATCGCCGGTGGCGGCGACGTCTCCCCGGACACCACCGCCGAGCGCGCGGCGACGCTGCACTTCGACGACGCGATCAACATCCAGTACACCAGCGGCACCACAGGCTTCCCCAAGGGCGCCACACTCAGCCACCACAACATCCTCAACAACGGCTTCTTCGTCGGGGAGCTCTGCGGCTACACCGAGGCCGACCGGATCTGCATCCCGGTGCCCTTCTACCACTGCTTCGGCATGGTGATGGGCAACCTCGCGGCCACGTCGCACGGCGCGTGCATGGTCATACCGGCACCCGGCTTCGACCCCGCCGCGACGCTGCGGGCCGTCGCCGAGGAGCGCTGCACGAGCCTCTACGGCGTGCCCACGATGTTCATCGCCGAGCTCGGGCTGCCCGACCTCCACTCGTACGAGCTGAGCAGCCTCCGTACGGGGATCATGGCGGGCTCCCCATGCCCGGTCGAGGTGATGAAGCGGGTCATCGACCAGATGCACATGGCCGAGGTCACCATCTGCTACGGGATGACCGAGACCTCGCCGGTGTCGACGCAGACCCGACGCGACGACGACCTGGAGCGGCGGGTGTCGACGGTCGGCGCCGTGCACCCCCACCTCGAGGTCATGGTCGTCGACCCGACGACCGGGCGGCCGGTCCGACGCGGCACGACCGGCGAGTTCTGCACCCGGGGCTACTCGGTGATGCTGGGCTACTGGAACGAGCCGGACAAGACCGCCGAGGTCCTCGAGAACGGCTGGATGCGCACCGGCGACCTCGCCGTCATGGACGACGCGGGCTATCTGTCTGTCGTCGGCCGGATCAAGGACATGGTGATCCGGGGCGGCGAGAACATCTACCCGCGCGAGATCGAGGAGTTCCTGCACGGCCACCCCGACGTCGAAGACGTCCAGGTCGTGGGGGTGCCCGACCAGAAGTACGGCGAGGAGCTGTGCGCCTGGGTGCGGATGCGTCCCGGTTCGGAGCCGCTGACCGCCGACTCCGTCCGGGAGTACTGCCGCGGGCAGCTGGCCCACTACAAGGTGCCCCGGTACGTGATGGTGGTCGAGGAGTTCCCGATGACCGTCACCGGCAAGATCCGCAAGGTCGAGATGCGGGAGCGCTCGATCGAGGCGCTCGGCCTGGACATGTCCGACTGAGCGCGTTTGCCCAGCTCCGCCTCGGGACATGTAGGGAGCCAGAGCGCGCGCCAACGGGGCGCGCCTGATCCCCGGAGGAGCACGACATGCCCACCTGGGCCTGGGTCCTCATCGCGGTGCTGGTCGTGGCGGTCGTCGCGTACGCCGTCTACGCCGGCACGAACCGTCGCAAGAGCACCAACCTCAAGCAGCGCTACGGCCCCGAGTACGACCGGGCCGTCGACCGCCACGGCGACCGCAAGGAGGCCGAGCGCGACCTGGCCGACCGCGCCGCTCGCCGTGACGAGCTGGAGCTGCGCCCGCTGCCCGCGGAGGACCGGCGCCGCTACGCCGCCCGCTGGGAGTCGGTGCAGGCGGCCTTCGTCGACCACCCGCACGCCGCGACGGCCGAGGCCGACGCGCTCATCACCGACGTCCTCAAGCAGCGCGGCTACCCGGTCGACCGGTTCGACGACGCGGCCGACCTGGTGTCCGCCGACCACCCCGACGTGGTCGAGCGCTACCGCGCCTCGCACGCCGTCGCCCGGCAGGGCAGCTCGGCCGACACCGAGTCGCTGCGCCAGGCGTTCGTGCACTTCCGGGCGCTCTTCGACCGTCAGCTCGGTGACGCACCCGCGGAGGACGTGCGCGAGACCCGCACCGAGTCCACGACCGGCGCCGCCACCGAGCGCCGTCATCCCGAGGGAGGCCACACCGCATGACCTCGCAGCCGATGCGTCCCGAGTCCAGCGACACCGAGACCGGCCGCTACACCGACGACGCGACCCGCGTCGACGATGGTGGGCGCCACGCCGGCACCCGCCGGTCGGACGACGACACCCCCCGTACCGACGACGACGTCCGTACCGACGACTCCCTCCGTACGGGAGACGACGTGCGGCGGGACGACGTGCGGCGGACGGACGAGGTCGACGAGCGCGACATGCGCACGACCGGCGACGTGGACACCTCCTACCGCACCGGGTCGCCGAGCGACCAGGTCGCGGCGGCGGCCGGGCCGTCGGGCACCGCGAGCCCGTCGGACAACGGCAGCAGCGCGCTGCTCGGCGAGCACCAGGACCTCAGCGACCGGTGGGACCGGGTCCAGGCGACCTTCGTCGACGACCCGCGCAAGGCGGTCGCGGAGGCTGCCGGGCTGGTCGAGGACACGCTGTCACGGTTGACCGACACGTTCGCCCGCGAGCGCACCCGTGGCGAGGGAGCCGGCGACGACGCGTCCGGCACCGAGGACCTGCGGCTGGCGATGCAGCGCTACCGGGAGTTCTTCCGCCGCCTGCTGGCCGCCTGACCCCACTGATCACGGCAGCCGCGTACATGGGCACCGAGCCAGGTGAATGCACCTGGCTCGGTGCCCATGTGCCGCGGCGCGACCCCCAGTGACCGGCCATACCCTGGCCCGCGTGCCCCCTCCCGTCGTCGGCTTCGACCTGGACATGACCCTCGTCGACTCGGCCGATGGCATCCTGGCCACGCTGGAAGCGGTCGGGGCCGAGCTGGGGGTCCCGCTCGACCGCTCGGCCGCCCGGGCCTCGATCGGGCTGCCGCTCGAGACCGTCTGCGGCGGCTGGCTCCCGCCCGAGCTCGTGGCCGCGGGCGTCCGCCGCTACCGCGAGCTCTACCCGTACGTCGGGATCCCGGTGACCACCCTCATGCCCGGCGCCGCCGGGGCGGTCCGAGCCGTACGGGAGCGCGGCGGCCGCTCGCTGGTGGTCAGCGCCAAGGTCGAGCCCGCCGTACGGGCGGTGCTTGAGCACGTCGGGCTCGAGGTGGACGCCATCGAGGGTGGGAGGTACGGCGCCGAGAAGGGCGAGGCGCTCCGGCGGCACGGGGCCGTGGCCTACGTCGGCGACCACCAGGGCGACGTCCAGGGGGCCGTGGCGGCGGGGGCACTGGCCGTGGCGGTGCCCACGGGCCCCCACTCGAGTGACCAGCTCCTGGCTGCCGGGGCGGACGTGGTCCTGGACGACCTGACGGCGTTCCGGGCGTGGCTGGAGGCGTGGCCGTGGGAACGGTTCCCGGCCCAGCCGGCGCCAGGCGTCACCGGCGGGCCCGGCGCGAGCGGGCGCGCGCCGCCCCGTATAGACCGACGAGCAGCAGCCCGAAGCCGACCGGCATGAGCATGGACAGCAGGTAGGCGACGGTGGGCAGGGGCTCCGTGCCGGTCAGGTACGGCACCACGGTGGCCACCGTCGCCACGAGCCCGATCACCGTGAGCACCCCGCCGGCGACGGTGAGGCGCTCGAGCCGGCGTTGCTCGGGGGGGACGGACGAGGGAGGAGGCACGGCGCCAGGGTAGGCGGGTCATGAGGGGCGGCAGGCCCGAGGCACGGGCACCGCGAGCGGGGCTACCCTTGGCCGCGGCGCCCCCGCCGAGGGGCGCCGCGGCGTCCCGACGACGAACGGGGTCAGCGTGCCCACCGGCAAGGTCAAGTGGTTCGATGCGGAGAAGGGCTTCGGCTTCCTCTCCACCGATGAGGGCGGTGACGTCTTCGTCCACACCAGCGCGCTCCCGGCGGGCGTGACGACCCTCAAGCCCGGGACGCGCGTGGAGTTCGGCGTGGCCGCTGGCAAGCGCGGGGACCAGGCGCTGTCGGTCCGGCTGCTGGACCCGTTGCCCTCGGTCTCCTCGGCGTTGCGCAAGAAGCCCGACGAGATGGCCCCGATCGTCGAGGACTTGATCAAGCTGCTGGACGGGATCAGCAACACCTACCGGCGCGGCCGGCACCCCGAGTCTCGATCGGCCAAGAAGGTCGCCAGCCTGCTCCGCGCCGTCGCCGACGACCTGGACGCCTGACGAGGCACGTCCGTACGGGGACCGGCTCAGCCCGCGGCCGGCACCCGCACCCGCGCGGCGGCGAGCAGCCCGAGCAGCGTCAGGCCGGCCGCGACGCCGAACC
The DNA here is from genome assembly GCA_035761805.1 of Jiangellales bacterium. GTDB lineage: Bacteria > Actinomycetota > Actinomycetes > Jiangellales > Jiangellaceae > DASTQL01. The sequence goes on from DASTQL010000126.1 coordinate 14,231, forward strand.
CCACGAGCGGGTCCAGTGGCAGCACCAGCGCCAGTGCGCCGCCGACCACCCAGGACAGCTGCAGTGAGGTCTCCGACCGGGCGAAGGTCGAGGTTCGTACCTGCTCGGGCACGTCGCGTTGTACGACGGCGTCGAGTGACAGTCGCCCCAGCTGCTGCGTGAAGCCGGCGAGCAGGGCGACCACCAGCATCGTGGTCAGCCCCCACAGCACCGCGGCCAGGACGGCGGCCACGACGGCCACGACCACCAGCGCCAGGACCATCCGGTCCGGCCGACCGGTGCGGACCCGGGCGCCGACGGTCGAGCCGGCCGTGCCGCCGAGCAGAGCGAAGGCGGCCCCGAGCGCGATGCCGAGCTCCGGGGAGAGACCGGCGACCGGCACCTCGCGCAGGAGGAAGGCGAGGTAGATCGTCAGGAAGCCGGTGAAGCCGCGCAACGCCACGTTGGCCCGCAGGGCGCGGACCACCCCCGACCCCACCCGGTAGCCGCGCCGCTTCCGCACCCGGGCCAGACGGCGACCCGACACCGGATCTGCCTCGGCGACCGGCTCCTCCCGGCCGGGCGGCCCCGGGGTCAGCGAGGCCGGCTCCTCCCCGATGCTCGAGTCCATCAGGGCCGGCAGGCGGATCGCCTGGACGGTCGCTGCGACGAAGACCACGAAGGCCAGCCGGAGTGACCACTCCGACCCGACGGCCGCGACCGCAACGCCCACGGGCGCTGCCACCGCCGCACCCGCCACGCCCGCGAGCGAGATGCGGGAGTTGGCCGAGACCAGGGTGGTCCCCGCGGGCAGGACCCGGGGCACGGCCGCCGCGCGGCTCACCCCGTATGCCCGCGACGCGACCAGGCAGCCGAACGCCGCGGCGTACAGGGAGATGTCCCCACCGGTCACGGCGCCTGCCATGACCCAGCAGAGGAACCCCCGTACGGCCGTGGACGTGCCGATCGCCCACCGGCGGCCGTGGCGGAAGCGGTCGAGGAAGGGGCCCACCAGCGGGGCGACCACGGCGAAGGGGGCCATGGTCAGCAGCAGGTAGAGCGCCACCTGGCTGCGGGCCTCGCCGGTCGGTACGGAGAAGAACAGCGTCCCCGCCAACGAGACCGCGATCAGCGCGTCGCCGGCGGCGTTGACCGCGTGCATCTCGATCACCCGGGCGAGCCCGGACTCGCCGGCTCCGCCGGCGTGGGTCAGGCCCCGCACCCTCGTGTAGGTCGCCCGTGCCGCCCGCGACGAGTGCACGTAGGTCGCCCGGACGGCGCGCGCCCCGCGACGCGGCCCCGGCGGTCGCGGTGGGCCCTCGGTCATCGCCGTCCATCCAACCGCAGGCTTGGGCTCGACGCCTCGGGCCTTGTGGCTGGCCTCGGCCCGTCGGAGCCGGCCGTCCGCCCCTGTGGACCGGTGCTGCGGCGTCCGCCTGTCGGGTGAGACAATCCCGCACCGTGACCACCGCGACCCGAACCCGCGCGCCGAAGGCGGACCCCCCCTGCGTGGACGCGGTCGCCCTCGCGCGCGAGGCCCTCGTCGCGGTCACGGGGGAAGGGCAGGTCGGCGAGCACCTCGGCCACCAGGCCGACGGCGACCGAGTCGTCACCCACCTCTTCGGCTGCCTGATCCCGGGGTACGGGAGCTGGCGCTGGGCGGTCACGGTCGCCCGGGCCTCCCGCGCCAAGTCGGTGACGGTCTGCGAGTCGTGCCTGCTCCCCGGGCCCGACGCCGTGCTGGCGCCGCCGTGGGTCCCGTGGAGCGACCGCGTCGAACCCGGCGACCTCGGTCCCGGTGACCTCTTGCCGACCGAGGCCGACGACCCCAGGCTCGTCCCCGCCTACACCGGCGCAGACGAGGACCCCGACCCCGACGCCGTGCGTGGCGTCGTCGACGAGCTGGGGCTCGGTCGTCCCCGCGTGCTGTCGCCCGAGGGCCGCGAGGACACCGCCGAGCGCTGGTACGAGGGGGAGGGTGGGCCCGACACCGAGACCGCCCGCGCGGCACCGGCCCGCTGCACGACCTGTGGCTTCCTGGTGGGGATCCGGGGGTCGCTCGGCCGGGCGTTCGGCGTCTGCGCCAATGCCATGTCGCCCTTCGACGGGCAGGTGGTGTCGCTCGACCACGGGTGCGGGGCGCACTCGGAGGTGGCCGTGGCGCGGGCCTCGCCGTCGACGGCGGCCGACCCGGTCCACGACACGGTCAGCGACGACCTGGTCGCCCACGGGTCGGTCTCGCCGGGCGAACCGGCCGAGGAGCTCGGTCACTCCTGACGTGGACCCCTTCGGCACCGCCGCGCTCCGCGACCGGGTCCTGGCCGCGTGGGCGGCCTCGCCGGCTCGGTTCCGGGAGGACGCCAACGCCGAGGAGGACCTCGCGCGCGGGTCCTACCGGGACCGCGTCGTCGTCGAGCTCGCACAGAACGCCGCAGACGCCGCTGCCCGCGCCGGGGTCCCGGGCCGGCTGCTGCTGAGGCTGCGCGACGGCGTGCTCTCGGCAGCCAACACCGGGGCGCCTCTCGACGCGGCTGGCGTCGAGGGCCTGTCGACGCTGCGCGCCTCGGCCAAGCGGGAGGACGACCCGGCCGTCACGGTGGGCCGCTTCGGGGTGGGCTTCGCGGCGGTGCTGGCGGTCACGGACGAGCCGGTCGTGCGCTCGCGCACGGGTGCGGTGCGCTGGTCACGCCGCGAGGCGGGGGACCTCGCGGCCGCCCTGCCGGGGCTCGGTGAGGAGCTGACCCGTCGCGGTGAGGCCGTCCCCGTCCTGCGCCTCCCGTTGCCTGCCGCCGACTTCGTTGCCCCGCCCCCGTCTCCGTACGACACGGAGGTCGTCCTCCCGCTGCGGGACGAGGCGGCAGAACGTCTCGTCCGGGGGCTGCTCGACGGCATCGACGACGCCCTGCTGCTGACGCTGCCGGCGCTGGCCGAGGTCGAGGTGGACGTCGACGGTCGGGCGCGGGTGCTGAGGGCGGAGGAGCGAGATGGGCAGGGGCTCGTCGTGGTGGAGGGCGGTCGGCGGACGCGCTGGCGGCTTGCCACGCGGGCCGGGGTTGCCGACGCGGAGCTCCTCGCCGACCGGCCGGTCGAGGAACGCCTGCGGCCGGGCTGGTCGGTCACGGTCGGCGTTCCTGTCGGCGAAGGGGGAGTCCCACTTCCGGTGCCCGAGACGGTCCCGCGGGTCGTGCACGCTCCCACCCCCACCGACGAGTCGACCGCCCTGCCAGCGCTGGTGGTCGCGGCCTTCCCGCTCGACCCGTCGCGACGGCACGTGGCGCCTGGCGCACTGACCGACATGCTCTGCGCTGAGGTGGCGGCTGCCTACGGGGAGCTCGTCGCCGCCCTGGCGGCTGCGGGTCCGTCGGCCCTCGACCTGGTTCCCGGCCCGCTCCCGGCCGGGGCGCTGGACGCCCGCCTGCACGAGGGCGTCGTCGCCGTGCTGGCGCGGACTCCGCTGCTGCCGGCCGCCGACGGGTCGGGAGCGCTCCGACCCCGCGACGCGGTCCTCGTCGACGGCCTGCGCGGGGCCGCGGACCCCGGCGCGCTCGGCCGGGTCGTCGCCGGCCTGCCCGACCCCGCCTGGTGGCGGTCCGACCTGCTGCGGCGCCTGGGCACCCGGGAGCTGCGACTCGTCGACGTGGTGGACGAGCTGGCCGCCCTGGCGATGAGGCCCTCGGAGTGGCGGACCCTCTACGCCGCCCTGGACGGCGCCGACCGCGATGCCCTCGCCGCCCTCCCCGTACCGCTGGCGGACGGCCGCCTCGTACGGGGTCCGCGCGGGTTGCTGCTGCCGGCCGGACCTCTGCCCCCCGGCCTGGAGGCGCTGGGCTTGCGGGTGGTCGACCCCGAGGCCGCCCACCCCCTGCTGGAGCGGCTCGGGGCGGAGGAGGCGACGGCCGAGGCCCTGCTGCGCAACCCCTCGTTCCAAGCTGCCGTCGAGGCCTGGCCGGACGATGCCGACGCCGACCCCGGCGCCCTCGGCGAGCTCGTGCTGGCCGTTGTCGACGGCGCCTTCGCCTCCGTACGGGAGCAGCCCTGGCTCGGCGCGACGCCGCTGCCGGACGCCGCCGGGGGATGGGCCAGGGCCGACGAGCTGCTGCTGCCCGGGTCGCCCGTGGTAGGCCTCCTGGACGCGCGCGAGGACGAGGTGGTCTCGGCCGACGCCGTGGATCGGTGGGGCGCGAATCTCCTCGTCCGGGTGGGAGTGCGGGAGGGCTTCGCGGTGGTGCGGGTCGAGGGCGTGGCGCTGGAGCCCGACGGCCTGCCCGACCTCGACGACGTGGACGGGTGGCTGGACGCCTGCCAGGACCGGCTCCCGCCTCAGGACGTCCCACCGGTCGCGACGGAGCTGGCGGCCGTCGCCGATCTGGAGCTGGTCCGCGACCAGGCCTGGGGGCCCGCGCTCGAGTTGCTGGCCGCTGATCCGGCGACGCGGGAGGCGCTCGTCGCCCCGGTCCGGGTTGTCGCGGGAGACGGCCGGTCCTACGACCTGCCCTCGTACACCGCGTGGTGGCTGCGCGAGCACGCCCGGCCCGGTGGGCGCCGGCTGGGTGACGCCTGCGCGCCGGGTGCGCACCCCGCCGTACGGGCCCTGCTCGACCCCGTCCCCGTCACGCTCGACCCGGTGGTCCTGGCGGCGCTCGGCCTGCCGCGCACCGTGGAGGACCTGCTGGCAGACCCGGCTGGGCTGTTGCGTCGGCTGGCCGACCCGGAGCGGGAGCCGTCGGCCGAGGCCACCCGTGCGGTCTACGCCGGGCTGGCGACGCTGGACCCGCGGCGGGTGCAGCCGCCGGAGCGGGTCCGCGTGCCCGACGGCCTGGGGTCTCGCGTGGTCGACGCGGTCGACGTGGTCGTGGCCGACTCCCCGCAGTGGCTCCAGCTGGGGTCGGACCTGGTCCGGCTGCTGCCCGGCCCCGCCGCGCTGGCCGACGTCCTGGACCTGCCACTCGCGGCGGACGAGCTCGACCACGCAGTCGCCGGGCCCGGCGTGGCCGCTCCGGTTCCTCCGGCCGTACGAGAGGTGGTGCCAGGGGCTCCGGAGTCGTACGTGGAGCACGAGGAGCTCCTCGTGGGCGGCCGCCCCGTCACGTGGTGGGTCTCCGGAGACGGCGCCGTGCACGCGGCCACCCTGGACGGGTTGGCGCGGGGGGTGTGCTGGGCGGCGGGGGCCTGGGACCGGCGCCTGCTGGTAGCGGAGCTGGTGCGCGATCCCGGCCAGGCGGGGGAGCTGCTGGCCGAGGAGGCGTGGGCGTCGTCGGGTGCCTGGTAGGGGCCGGCGTCGGAGGCGCCGGGGACGGCGGCCCCGACGGGGCGCGTCGGAGTCGCGGGTCAGCGCTTGGCGCGGCGCGGCCTGTAGGCCGGCTTGTCCTCGAGCTCCTCCTCGGCACGGAGCCGTTCCTCGGCGAGCCGGTCGCGGCGCTTCCGGCAGTACTCCAGCCCGAGGAGCCCGAGGCCCACGCCTGCCAGGCAGGTCCACAGCCACCACGTGCGGCCGGAGTCCTCCAGCGCGTCCCGCTGGAACACCAGGACGACGAACGCGGCGGCCCAGAGCACCGTGCCCGTCGCCACCGCCCGGACGCCGTCGACGTCGAACGGCTGGATCTCGGGCGGCTGCGCCCGCCGGCGACGCCTGGCCATGCGGCAGAGGCTACGTCACGCGTGCGCGGCTGGGCGGCGCGTGCCTGGCCCCGAATGACCACGTTCACCATGCTCGTGGGGCCATCACCAGGCGCGCACACCTCGTGAGGGCCCCAGCAGCCTGGTGGTGGCGGCGCGTCACCGGCCGGGCGCAGCTCGCATCACGAGGCGGCTGGTGCCATCACCGGGCGCCAACGCCTCGTGGTCCCACCACGAGGGTGGTGAACGTGGTCAATCGGGCGGCGGAAGATCCTGCCCCAGAGAGTGGTTAGCAGAGGTAATGACCTATGCTAACGATATGACCCGACCCAGCAGCCCCGCCACGGACAACGCCGTCGCGGCGCCGGACAACGCCGACGGCGGCCTGGCGAGTGCGCTGCGGATGTCGACCATGCGCCTGGCCCGCCGGCTCCGGTCCGAGCGGGCGGACGACGACGCCCTCACGCTGACCCAGCTGGCCGCCCTGGCCACCCTCGATCGCCACGGGGCGCTCAGCGTCGGCGAGCTCGCCGCCCACGAACACGTGCGGCCGCCCTCGATGACCCGGGTCGTGACCTGCCTCGAGGAGCTCGGCCTGGTCGAGCGCACCCCCCACGCCACCGACCGGCGCCAGGTCGTCGTCCAGGTGACGGCCGAGGGGGCCGACCTGCTGGCCCGGGACCGCCGGCGCCGGGACGCCTGGCTGGCCCGTCGCCTCGAGGCGCTCGGCCCGGAGGAGCTCGAGGCCGTCCGCCGGGCCGCGCCCGTCCTGGAACGGCTGGCCCGCGGGTGAGCCCGACCTTCCGTTCCCTGCGCATCCGCGACTACCGGCTCCTCTGGACCGGCATGGCCGTGTCCAACGTCGGCACTTGGATGCAGCGCGTCGCTCAGGACTGGCTGGTCCTCGTCCTCTCGGGCGGCAGCGGCGTCGCGCTGGGCATCACCACCGGGCTGCAGTTCCTGCCGTTCCTGCTCGTGGCCCCCTTCGGCGGGCTGCTCGCCGACCGGCTGCCCAAGCGCTACCTGCTCATGGGCACCAATGCCGCGATGGGCCTGCTCGCCGCGGTGCTCGGCGTCCTCGCCATCACCGGCGTCGCACAGGTGTGGCACGTCTACATCCTGGCCTTCCTGCTGGGGGTCGGCACGGCGCTGGACCACCCGGCCCGCCAGACCTTCGTCTCGGACCTCGTCGGCACCGACGACGTCGCCAACGCGGTCGCCCTCAACAGCGCTTCCTTCAACGCCGCCCGCATGATCGGGCCGGCAACGGCGGGCCTGCTCATCGCGGCGTTCGGGCCCGGACCGGTCTTCCTCGTCAACGCCCTGACCTTCGCCGGGCCGCTGGTCGCCCTCGCCCTGATGCGCAGCGCCGGCGCCCTGACGCCCGACACCGTCGAGCGCCGGCCGGGAATGCTCCGGGACGGGCTCCGCTACGTGCGCGGGCGGCCCGACATCCTCGGCGTCCTGGCGATCCTCTTCTTCGTCGGCACCTTCGGGCTCAACTTCCAGATGACCACGGCACTCATGGCCACCGAGGTCTTCGGCATGGGCGCCGGTGCCTACGGCCTGCTCGGCTCCATCATGGCGATCGGCTCGCTGGCGGGGGCGCTGCTCGCCGCCCGCCGAGGACGGCCCCGGCGCCGCGTCGTCGTCGGTGCCGCTGTCGCCTTCGCCCTCCTCGAGATCGCTGCCGGGTTGATGCCCACGTACTGGCTCTTCGCCGTCTCCCTCGTCCCCGTCGGGATCGCAGCCCTCACGTTCATCACGACGGCCAACGCCTACGTCCAGACGTCCGTCGCACCGGCGGTCCGCGGCCGGATCATGGCGCTCTACATCATGGTCTTCATGGGCGGCACCCCGCTGGGCGCACCGATCGTGGGCTGGGTCGGAGAGCAGTTCGGCGCCCGCTGGTCCGTGTCCGGCGGAGGCGCGATCGCACTGGCCGGCACCCTGCTGGCGACCGCCGTGATGGCCCGCCGGTCCGGCCTGGTCGTCCGACCGCGACGGCGGGCGGTCCGTCCTCGGGTGCTCTTGCCCTCCGCTGCCGAGGAGCAGCGGGCCGCCTGATCTCCCGCACCGCAAGGATCTCCCGTACGGGCGGTGGCGCGCCTGCCGCTGTCGTCGGCCCGGGGTGGCAGGCTGGCGGGATGGATCACGAGACCTTCGTCGCTCACGTACGGGCGGACGCCGACCGCATCGCCGAGCTGGCGGCCACCGGCGGGCTGGACGAGCCAGCTCTCACCTGCCCCGGCTGGTCGGTCCGCGACGTGGTCGAGCACACCGCGGAGGTGTACCTGCACAAGGTCGCCTCGATGCGCGACAAGGTGCTCGCGGACACCTCCACGCCGGGGTGGCCGCCGCCGCGCGGTTCGGAGCCGACGCCCGAGTTCTTCGCCGCGGCCCGTGACGCCGTGCTCCACGAGCTCAGCTCCCGGGACCCGTCGGAGCCGTGCCCGACCTGGTGGACCGACGACCAGACCGTCGGCTTCTGGGGCCGCCGGATGGCCCACGAGACGGCCATCCACCGCCTCGACGTGGAGATCGCGCTGGGGGAGGTCACGCCGGTCGACCCCGACCTGGCGGTCGACGGGATCGACGAGGTGCTGCGCCGAATGCTGGCCGGGGACTGGAGCGACGAGCCGGTCCTGGAGGGCGCGGGCACGGTGCTCGGGGTGGAGTCCGGCGGTCGCCGGTGGCGGATCGTCTTGGAGCCCAAAGCCGTCGTGGTCACGGTGCCCCGCCAGGACTACCCGGTCGACGCGACGGTGAGCGGCGACCCGGTCGTCCTCTACCGCTGGGCCTGGGGCCGGGGCGACGCCGAGGGGCTCACGGTCGGCGAGGACGTGCGCTACCTCCACCTGCTGCGTAGCCGGTTGAGCGGGGCGACCCAGTGAGGTGAGGCTGTTCGTCGCGGTCGTCCCACCTCCCGAGGCGCTGGGGCACCTGGGGGCCGCCGTCACGGAGGCGCGAGCCCGTGAGGCGGCCGTGCTGGGTGCCGAGGCCCTGCGGTGGTCCCGCCGCGACACCTGGCACCTCACCCTGGCCTTCCTCGGCGAGGTCGCCGACCGGCTGGTGCCGGAGCTCGAACGCCGGCTGCGCCGAGCCGCCGCCCGGCACCCCGCCGCCGACGTGGCGCTGACCGGCGCCGGGCGCTTCGACGGGCGGGTGCTCTGGATCGGCTTCAGCGGGGAGGTCGCCGGGCTGAAGCGCCTCGCGACCTCGGTGCAAGCCGCGTCCCGACGGGCCGGTGCCGACGTCGACGAGCGACCGCTCCGCCCGCACATCACGCTGGCCCGCGCCCGTGACCCGCTGGACCTGCGTCCGGCCGTCGCCGCCCTCGCCGGCTACGCGGGACCTCCGTGGACGGCCCACGAGATCGTCCTCGTCCGGTCGCGGCTCGGCGCCGGGCCGGGGCGGACCGCGCTGCACGAGGAGGTCGGCCGGCACCCGCTGGCCGGTGACCGGCGGTCGTGATCCGGCGATCTCGAGACCTCACGGTGCCGGCGGGTGCCGCGGGCCGGCCCGTCCCGGGCGGCCGGGCGGATCACGATGCTTCGCAACGCCCGGTGGGCGCAGCAACGTCGGGACGGCAGGCCCGACCGACGCCGGTAGCGTTCGGCGCGTGGACCCCCGGACCCGGCGCTACGTCGTGCTCGGCGCCCTCCTCCTCATGGTCCTGGTCGTCGCCGTCGGCGCACTGATCTGACTCCGATCCCGACCCCGGGCGAGGGTCAGGCCCGCAGGTCATCGCGCCCTGGTGCGACTGGTCCAGGTCGAACCGGAGAGGGGAACCGCGCTCTGCGGCTGTGAGTTCCATTCACAGCAGTGACGGAGCACTGTCCGCGGATTCGTCCTCTGCCGGCCCTGGAGGCACGACGAGCGATCCACCGCCCCCGCCTGGAGCGAGTCCCGACACGTCAGCCGAACCGGAGGGCGACAGCCGTCCTACCCCCGCCTACCAGGCGAACGCCTCCGGAGCTTCCCCGCCCGGCCCCGGGAACACCTCGTCCAGGCGCTCCAGCGCGTCCGGCTCCAGCCTGAGGTCCACGGCGGCGAGGGCGCTCTCCAGCTGCGACACCGAGCGAGGTCCGACCACGGGCGCGCTGACGCCCTCTCGGTGCAGCAGCCAGGCCAGCGCCACCTCGGCGGGCGGGTGCCCGAGATCGCGGCACAGCGTCTCGTACGCCTCGATCCGGTCCCGGTGGGCGGCGAGGTAGCGGGCGGCCCGACCCTCGGCGGACCGGCCGGGGTTCTCCTTGACCAGCACGCCGCCCAAGGCGCCGCCGTGCAGCGGGCTCCACGGCAGCAGGCCCACACCGTAGGCCCGGCAGGCGGGCAGCAGCTCGAGCTCCACGCGGCGCTCGCAGAGGTTGTAGAGCGACTGCTCGGACACCAGGCCGAGCAGGTGTCGGGCCCGCGCGGTCTCCTGGGCCTGCGCCACGTGCCAGCCGGCGAAGTTGCTCGAGCCCGTGTAGACGACCTTGCCCTCGGTGACCAGCGTGTCGATCGCCTGCCAGATCTCGTCCCACGGGGTCGCCCGGTCGACGTGGTGGAACTGGTAGAGGTCGATCCGGTCGGTCCGCAGCCGACGCAGCGAGGCGTCGCAGGCCTGGCGGATGTTGCGTGCCGAGAGGTACCGGTCGTTGGGCCAGTCGCTCATCGAGCCGTAGACCTTGGTCGCCAGCACGACCTTGTCGCGCCGCCGGCCGTCGCCGGCCAGCCAACGGCCGATGATCTCCTCCGTACGGCCCTTCTGCTCACCCCACCCGTAGACGTTGGCCGTGTCGACCAGGTTGATCCCGGCGTCCAGGGCCCGGTCCAGGATCCGGTGCGACTCGTCCTCGGCCGTGGCCGGGCCGAAGTTCATCGTGCCGAGCGCCAGCCGCGAGACGAGCAGCCCGGAGCGGCCGAGGTGGGTGTACTCCATGCAGGCAGCCTCGCCGACGCCTCGGTACGTCGGCAAGGCTGCAGCGGGACCGCGATCAGGCCGGCCCCCCGGGGTCCACGAGGCCAGCAGAGTCCCACCCCCGTCGGGCGGGGTCACGCGCATGAGCACCTGGTCGCCACCGCCTGCCGAGTCGCTGGTCACCAGCAGGTACGGACCGTTCGGGGACGAGGGGTTCCGCCACCACACCAGCGTCGTCCACGGGCCAGCCCAGGAGTCGGTCCCCGGCCGGCCGATCGTCCGGACCCCGCGCGGTCCACGGCTCCGGCCTCCTCCGCCGGCTCCTCCGTGAAGAAGCGCCGGCGACACCATAACGACACCCGGAGTGGGTGCATCACCGTGCGGACGTCGGGCTCGGGTCCCGCGGGACACGATCCGGGCCCAGTGCAGCGAGGTGCGTGCGAGCGCCTCCTGCACCAGGTCCTCGGCCAGCTGCTGGTCGCCGGTGAGCAGGTATGCGGACCGCAGGAGGGCAGGCGTTCGGGCTGGGACGAGGTCCGCGAAACCGCCATCGCCCTGCTGCACGACCCCTCCCCGCCCTCTCCCCGCGGATGCTCCACCCAGAACACGCACGTCGGACCGATTCCTGTGCCCACGACAATGGGACGGTGCCCGAGCCGCTGCAGCCCGCGCTGTCCCTCGTACGGGAGTCCGTCCTCGACCCCGAACGGCTCGTACGGGCGGTGGCGGCGGGCCGGCGCAAGGGGCAGCGTCCTGCGTGGCGCCGAGCCGAGCTGCGCTGGGTCGACCTGCGGGACGGGCGCCGCCTCCAGGTCGTCACCGACGACGAGACGCAGTCGTTCACCCGCAACGTGGCGGCGGCGGACGCTCCGGCCGCAGTGGATGCGCTGCTCGCGGAGCCCTTCGGCAGCTGGCACGTCGACACCACCGCGGAGTCGCTGCAGCTGCGGGTGACCAAGCGGGGCGAGGCCCAGCTGCACCGCGCCTCCCCGGCCCGAGGGGCCCCGGTCGAGCGCCCCGACCGTGTGCACGACCGGGTCAAGCCGCGCATCCTCGACCCCGGTGATCCGCTGCTGCAGGCGCTCGGGATCAGCGACGCGTCCGGGCGGGTCAAGCCGTCCCGGCAGGACAAGTACCGCCAGGTCGAGGAGTTCCTCCGCGCGCTGGACCCGGTGTTGGACCGGGCCCGCGAGGCGGCGGGCGACGGGCCGCTACGGGTTGTCGACCTGGGGTGCGGCAACGCCTACCTGACCCTGGCCGCCTACCGGCGCCTCACCGACGGGCTCGGCATCGACGTCGAGCTGGTGGGCGTCGACGTCAAGGCGGAGGCCCGCGAGCGCAACACCGCGATCGCGGCTCGGCTGGGCTGGGCGGACCGGGTGCGCTTCGTCGAGGGCACGATCGAGGACGCCGAGGTCGACCCGCCCCCGCATCTCGTGCTCGCCCTGCACGCCTGCGACACGGCGACCGACGACGCGCTCGCCCGGGCCGTGCGCTGGGCCGCGCCCGTCGTGCTCGCGGCCCCGTGCTGCCACCACGACGTGCAGGCCCAGCTCCGCGGGACGACGGTCCCCTCCCCGTACGGGGTGGTGGCAAGGCACGGGATCCTGCGCGAGCGCTTCTCCGACGTCCTCACCGACGCCCTGCGGGCGGCGTTGCTGCGCGTCCTGGGCTACCGGGTCGACGTCGTGGAGTTCGTCGCGTCGGCCCACACCCCGCGCAACGTGCTGCTGCGCGCGGTACGGACGGGGGCTTCGGCGCCCGCGGACCAGCGCGCCGACTACCGCGCCCTCGTGGAGGCCTGGTCGGTCACACCGGCCCTGCAACGCCGGCTGGCCGCCGAGGTCGAGGCTGCGCTGTCCGCGTGACCCGGAGCATCGGGCATCCGTGCCACGACGGAACGCCCGGAGGGACCACGCGGACTGGCCGATCGGCCGATGCCGCCGGGCCGGGCCATGCGACTAGCGTAAGCGCCTGTCGGACCTCGACGGGGTGGGGATCGGCAACCGGCAGGGGGGTGGGCGGTTCCGGCGGCCCGCGCATCTGCTCGGGGGGAGCAGACGCGGGCTGCCGGACCCGCTGGCGGTCGGGGAGGCCGTCAGCCGAGCCGCTCGACCACGTGGTCAACGCAGGCGGTGAGTGCTTCCACGTCGGCCGGTTCGACCGCAGGGAACATCGCCACCCGTAGCTGGTTGCGACCGAGCTTGCGGTACGGCTCGACGTCCACGACACCGTTGGCGCGCAGGACGGCAGCGACCGCCGCCGCGTCGATCCGCCCGTCCAGGTCGACCGTTCCGACCACCAGCGAGCGAGCGGACGGCTCCTTCACGTACGGGGTGGTGTAGTCGGTCCGGTTCGCCCAGCCGTACAGGCGGGTGGAGGAGTCGGTGGTCCGCCCGACCGCGAAGTCGAGGCCGCCCTGGCCGTTGAGCCAGTCCAGCTGCTCGGCGAGCAGGAACAACGTGGCCACGGCCGGGGTGTTGTAGGTCTGGTCCTTGGCGGAGTTGTCGACCGCCGTAGGCAGGTCGAGGAAGGCGGGGACATAGCGGCGGGTCGCGGCGATCTCCTCGACCCGGGCGAGGGCGCGGGGTGACATGGCCGCGATCCAGAGGCCGCCGTCGGAGGCGAAGCACTTCTGCGGCGCGAAGTAGTAGACGTCGACCTGCTCGGGCTGCAGCGGGAGGCCACCGGCGCCGCTGGTGGCGTCGACGACCACCAACGCGTCCGCGTCGGCGCCGTCCACTCGGGTCACCGGTGCCATGACTCCCGTGGAGGTCTCGTTGTGCGGCCAGGCGTAGACGTCCACGCCGTCCTCGGCGAACGGCTCGGCGAGCGTGCCGGGCTCGGCCGTGACCAACGACGGCTCGTCCAGCCACGGTGCCGCCCGGGTGACGGCGGCGAACTTGCTCGAGAACTCGCCGAAGGACAGGTGCTGGGCCCGCCGGCGGACCAGGTTGAACGCCGCGACGTCCCAGAACGCCGTCGACCCGCCGTTGCCCAGCACGACTCGGTAGCCCTCGGGGAGGGAAAGCAGCGCGGCGACGCCCTCGCGCACCCGCCGGACGAGCCCCTTGACCGGGGCCTGGCGGTGGGAGGTGCCGAGGTAGGTTCCGCCGCTGTCGGCCAGGGCCTGGACAGCCTCCAGCCGTACCTTGCTGGGACCGGAGCCGAAGCGGCCGTCGGCCGGGAGGAGGTGTGTGGGCAGGGTGATCTGGGCCGCGGGGGTCACGGTGCGGGGCCTCTCGTCGCTCGTCACGGGTCGGCCGACGGCGCTGTCAGGCGCGGGCCATCCTCTCACCGACGGGAGCCTGGTCGGGCCGCGGGGACGTCGCCCAGCCCGGGTTCCATCCCTCGACGCTGTCGGGGCTGCGCTGGTCGGGACCCACGTAGCGGGCCGACGGGCGGATCAGCCGGCCGGTCTTCTTCTGCTCCAGGATGTGGGCGCTCCAGCCGGCGGTCCGGGCGCAGGTGAACATCGACGTGAACATGTGCGCCGGCACCTCGGCGAAGTCGAGCACGATCGCGGCCCAGAACTCCACGTTGGTGGCGAGCACCCGGTCGGGCCTGCGGGAGGCCAGCTCCGCCAGGGCGGCCTTCTCGAAGGCCTCTGCGACCTCGTAGCGGGGGGCCGCGAGCTCGCGCGCGACCCGGCGCAGGGTGCGGGCGCGGGGGTCCTCGGCCCGGTAGACGCGGTGTCCGAATCCCATCAGCCGCTCGCCCCTGTCGAGCACGCTGCGGACGTAGCCCTCGGCGTCACCGGTGCGCTCGATCTCCTCGATCATCGCCAGGACGCGGGACGGGGCGCCCCCGTGCAGCGGACCGCTCATCCCGCCGACCGCCGCGGAGAGGGAGGCGGCGACGTCCGCGCCGGTGGACGCGACGACCCGGGCGGTGAAGGTGGAGGCGTTCATGCCGTGCTCGGCGGCGGAGGTGAAGTAGGCGTCGACGGCGCGGACGTGCGCCGGGTCGGGCTCGCCGCGCCAGCGGATCATGAAGCGCTCGACGATCGTGCGGGCCTTGTCGATGTCGCGCTGGGGGACCATCGGCAGGCCGATCCCCCGGGCACTCTGGGCGACGAAGGACAGCGCCATGACGGCGGCGCGGGCCAGGTCCTCCCGGGCCTGCTCGTCGGAGATGTCGAGCAGCGGGCGGAAGCCCCAGGCCGGGGCCAGCATCGCCAGCGCGCTCTGCACGTCCACCCGGACGTCGCCGGAGTGGACGGGGATGGGGAACGGCTCCGCCGGCGGGAGCCCGGGCTCGAAGGCGCCGTCGACCAGCAGGCCCCAGACGTTCTCGAAGGGCACCCGCCCGACCAGGTCGTCGATGTCCACCCCCCGGTAGCGGAGCGCGTTGCCCTCCTTGTCGGGTTCGGCGATCTCGGTCTCGAATGCCACGACGCCTTCCAGGCCGTGCTGGACGTCGGACATACACACTCCTTCGTGTGGTCGGCTCGTGGCGCACCGCGGCTACCCCGGGGTAAGGGGCGTTCGGCCCATCATGCCGTGTGACCCTCGCACGGTGACAGACCTGCACC
>DASTQL010000127.1:0-2573 GCA_035761805.1 Jiangellales bacterium
AGGTCAGACTCCTCCCGGGCGAACAGGCACGTGCGGACCTGCCCGTCGGCGGTCAGGCGGACCCGGTCGCAGGCCGCGCAGAAGGGCCGGGTCACGGAGCCGATGATGCCGACGCGGGCGGGGCCGCCGTCGACGAGCCACGTCTCGGCCGGTGCGCTTCCCCGCGCCTCGGCGGTCTCGGGTGTCAGGGCGAACTCGGTCTGCAGCAGCTCGAGAGTCTCGGCAGCGGTCACCATTCGGCCGCGGTCCCAGGAGTGCTGCGGGTCGAGTGGCATCTGCTCGATGAAGCGCAGCTCGTAGCCGCGTTCGAGGCACCACCGCAGCAGCGCCGGCGCCTCGTCGTCGTTGAGGTGACGCAGGAGCACCGCGTTGACCTTGACGGGCGTCAGGCCGGCCTCCGCGGCCGCGGCCAGGCCGGCGAACACGTCGACGAGCCGGCGTCGGAGGGTGACCCGCTCGTAGCGGTCCGGGTCGAGGGTGTCCAGCGAGACGTTCACCCGGTCCAGCCCCGCGCGCGCAAGGGCGGGCGCGATCCGGGAGAGGCCGACACCGTTGGTGGTGAGCGACATCCGTGGCCGGGGGGACAGGTCCGCGCAGGCGGCGACCAGGTCCACGAGACCGCGACGCAGCAGGGGCTCGCCGCCGGTGAAGCGGACCTCGCGGACGCCCAGGTGCCGCACCGCGACACCGATCAGGCGGACCACCTCGGCGTCGGTGAGCACCTCGGGGCCGGGCAGCCACTCCAGTCCCTCGGGCGGCATGCAGTAGGTGCACCGCAGGTTGCACCGGTCGGTGAGCGACACCCGCAGGTCGGTCGCCGTGCGTCCGTACCTGTCGACGAGCACCGTGCCTCCTCACACCCGACGCCACCGCCGCTCCCCAGCCTAAGCGTCCGGACGGCCCGAGGGTTACCGTCGCAGGGTGTCCACGTCGCTCCCGGCCCGTCGCTGGGTCCCCGTGGCGCTCGGCATCGGCGCGGTCGTGGTGCTGTGCGTCGTGGCCGGTCGGTGGCAGCTGGACCGCCACGAGCAGCGGGTCGAGCGCAACGCCGCACTCACGACGGCAGCGGCTGCGACACCCGTCCCGGTCGACGACCTCCTGGGCATCGTGCCGGCGCCGGAGACGGCCGAGTGGCGCCAGGTCCGTGCCGTCGGCAGGTACGACGCGGACGAGCAGCTCGTCGTCCGGCTCCGGCCGCGCGACGGCGAGGCGGGTGCCCACGTCCTCACTCCCCTCGTCACCGCAGGTGGGACGGCGCTGCTGGTCGACCGGGGCTTCGTACCCCAGCGCGGCAGCGCCGGTGTCGTCCCCGAGGCACCCGCGCCGCCGCGCGGCTCGGTCGAGGTCGTCGCCCGGGTCCGGTTGAGCGAGGTGGGTCGGGGCACCGGAGGCGACCCGGCGACGGGCACGGTGCGCTACGTCGACGTCCCTGCACTCGCCGAGAGCCTCCCCTATCCCCTGTACGGCGCGTGGGCCGAGCTGGTCGAGCAGGAACCGCCCGCCCAGCAGCCGCCGGAGCCGCTGCCACCACCCGTGGCGGAGCAGGGACCCAACCTCGCGTACGCCTTCCAGTGGTTCCTCTTCGCCGTGGTAGCGGTGGTCGGCGGGGTCCTGCTGCTCCGGTCGGAGGCGCGCGGGGGGCGTCGACCACCGGCCCCCGGAGCTGGTTCCCACCCGGACGCGACACCGGCCGGGGCCGACCGGTAGGCGGCCTGAGCCGTCGGGTCACGCCACCCGCTGCGACAGCACGCCCCGGTCACCGTCGAGCCGGGCTGGCCGGCCCAGCCACAGCGACGACTGCACCCGGCCGTGCCCGAACGGGAGATCGAGGACGACGGGCACGCCGAGGTCGCCGAGGCGGTCGGCCAGGACGGCGCGGAGCTCGCGTGGGTCACTGCAGGCCGTCCAGTCGCCGCAAGCCACACCCGCGACGCCGTCGAACCACCCGCTGCGCCGCAGGTGGGTCAGCATGCGTTCCACCCGGTACGGGGCCTCGCCGAGGTCCTCCAGGACGGCGATGGCCCCGTCGGCAGGGACGCTCTCCGGTGTCCCGGCCATGGCGGAGAGCAGGCTCAGCGTGCCCCCCACGAGGGGGGCCTCCATCACGCCACCGACGAGCCGCCGACCCGGCAGGTCGACACCGGCCCCGAGCGTGAGGGCGGTCACCAGTCGCTCCCGTGAGGTCACGTCCTCGCCCGGGCCGCAGACCACCGTCGTGGCCGGCATGGGTGACCACAGGGTCGCCACCCCGAGCCGGGATGCGAAGGCTTGGTGCAGCACCGTCACGTCGGAGAGCCCGGCCATCGGCTTGGGCCGGGCGCTTCGCATCGACTCCCAGTCGAGCAGATCGAGCAGGCGCGGCGCTCCGTCGCCGCCGCGGGCGCAGAGCACGGCGGCCACGTCCGGGTCGCACCAGGCCACCTGCAGGTCGGCCGCCCGGTCGCGGTCGTCGCCGGCGAGGAACGGCAGCCCGTGCCCACCGTGGCGACCCAGGTGCGCACCGAGGACCGGGACCAACCCCACCGAGCGCAACCAACCGGCGCCACGCGCCACTCGGTCGGCGCCGACCGGGC
>DASTQL010000128.1:0-19671 GCA_035761805.1 Jiangellales bacterium
GGCTGCCGAGCAGGTGCAGCCGCCGCTCGACGAGACCGACGACCCGGACTGGGCGGCCGACCTGCTGGCCGCGGTGGCCGACGGCATGGCCGGGGCGGCCTTCGAGGCCCGGACGTCGGGCGCCTGCCGTCGCTGCCCGGCCCGGGCGGCGTGCCCGGCCCACGACGACGGTCGTCAGGTCCTGCCATGAGCCCAGGGCTGAGCCCCGTCGGCCTGGCCCGGGCGCTCGACCGGCCGGTCCCGACGCCCGAGCAGGCGGCGGTCGTCGGGGCGCCGCTGGGGCCGGGGGTCGTCGTCGCCGGAGCGGGGTCGGGCAAGACGGAGACGATGGCGGCTCGGGTGGTGTGGCTGGTGGCCAACGGTCTGGTCCGGCCCGAGCAGGTGCTGGGGCTGACCTTCACTCGCAAGGCCGCCCGCGAGCTGGCGTCCCGGGTCCGCTCGCGGCTGGTGGCACTGCGGTCGCGCGGGGTGCTCGACCCGGTGGGCGCCGAGTCCCTTCTGGCCGGCGAGCCGAGCATCCTCACATACGACGCCTACGCCGGGCGGATCGTCGACGAGCACGCGCTGCGGCTGGGGCACGAGCCGGCGGCACGGGTGATCGGTGAGGCGGCGGCCTGGCAGGTCGCCCAGCGCGTCGTCGACACCTACGCGGGACCGATGGGCGAGGTCGACCTGACCAGCGGCACCGTCACCGATCGGGTGCTGTCACTGCACGGCGAGCTCTGCGGCCACCTCGTCGACGGCGAGACGGTGGCCCGGCACGCGGCCGAGCTGTCGGCGGTCGCCGAGCGGCTCCCCCGGGGCAGGGGCCAGCGTGGCGAGCACTTCGCCGAGGTGGCCACGGTTCTCGGCCGGCAAGCGGCCCGGGTGCGGCTGCTACCTCTGGTGGAGGAGTTCCGCGCGGCCATGCGGCGTGCCGAGGTCGTCGACTTCGCCAACCGCGCCCGGCTGGCCGCCCAGCTCACGACCTCGTTCCCCGACGTCGGACGGCTCGAACGGCAGCGATACACCGTGGTGCTGCTCGACGAGTACCAGGACACCTCGCACGTGCAGCTCGTCCTGCTCGCCGCCCTCTTCGGCGATGGTGGCCACGCCGTCACGGCGGTGGGCGACCCCGGTCAGTCCATCTACGGCTGGCGAGGCGCGAGCGTCGGCACCCTCGAGTCGTTCGCGCGCACGTTCCGCCGCTCGGACGGCCGTCCGGCGGCCGCGACTCACTTGTCCGTGAGCTTCCGCAACGACGCTCGGGTCCTTGCGGCGGCCAACACGCTGTCCGGGCCGCTCCGCGGCGGCGGCCTGGCCGTGCGGGAGCTCCGTCCGCGTGCCGGGGCAGGTCCCGGCACGGTGCGCTGCTCCCTCCACCTCACCGCCGACGACGAGGCACGCGAGGTGGCCGCGCAGGCGCGGCACCTGTGGGACTCCCGGGGAGTCCGGCGCATGGCGGTCCTGGTACGCATGCGCGTCCAGATCCCGCGCATCGACGAGGCCCTGCGGGCGGTCGGACTGCCGGTCGAGGTGGTCGGCGTCGGCGGGCTGCTGACGACCCCTGAGGTGTCCGACGTCGTGGCGACGCTGCGGGTGCTCGCCGACCCCGGTCGCGGTGACGCCCTGATGCGCCTGTTGACGGGATCCCGTTGGCGGCTGGGGCCGCGCGACCTCGAGGCGTTGGGCCGGTGGGCGAGGCTGCTGGCCCGTCGGCGGGTCCCGGGTCGGGACGGGCGGGTCGTCGACCAGCTCGACCGCGACGCCGATCAGCTGGTCGGCGCCCGCGAGCCGGGCCGCACCGCGCACGGGCCGGACCGCACCGCCGACGATCTGGACCGCGATACCGACGAGGTCGACGGGCTCAGCCTCGTCGAGGCGCTCGACGACCTCCCGGCGCCGGGCTGGCTGTCCCCGGCGGCGCACGAGCGGCTGTCCCGGCTCCGCGGTGAGCTGCGGTCACTGCGGCGGCTGCTGGGCCAGCCGCTCCCCGACCTCGTGGCCGACATCGAACGCACCACCGGGCTCACCGTCGAGGTGGCGGCTGCGGCAGGCCCGGCCGGCCGGGCCAACCTCGACCGCTTCCTCGACGTGGCCGCCGACTACGCCGCGGCCGGCGACGACCCGTCGCCGCAGTCCTTCCTCGCCTACCTCGACGCTGCGGCGGAGGAGGAGCGCGGGCTGGACCGGGGAGACGTGGAGGTCGAGGGCGACCGCGTCCAGGTCCTCACCGTCCACGGCGCCAAGGGCCTGGAGTGGGACGCGGTCTTCGTCGTCGGCATGGTGGACGGGCGGTTCCCCGCCGGGGGGGACCGCGACAAGGCCTGGCTGATCGACGTCGGCCAGCTGCCCTTCGACCTGCGTGGTGACCGGGACGCCCTGCCACATCTGCGCCTCGCCGACCTCGCCGACGGGCGCGAGCTGCGCGACCGCGTCCGTGCCCATGTCGACGAGTGCGGGGCGCGCCAGCGGACGGAGGAGCGCCGCCTGGCCTACGTCGCCGTCACTCGTGCCGAGCGGTTCCTGGCCTGCTCGGGCTACCGGTGGGACGACGGGGTCCGCCCCCGCGAACCCGGGGAGTTCCTCGTCGAGCTGCGTCGCGCCCTGCGTCCCGCCGAGGTGCCGGTGTGGGTGGAGGAGGCGGGCGAGGCCAACCCGCTCACCGCGGGTCGCCCGGTGCCCGTCTGGCCGCTCGACCCGCTGCCCCCACGGCGGCGCGGCGAGCTGGCAGCCGGTGCCGCCCTCGTCCAGCTGGCCCGGGCTGGCGGCGTGGAGCTGCCGGCTGACGGGGAGCCCCTCTGGGCGCGCGACGTCGACCTGCTGCTGGCCGAGCGCGAGCGGGCGCGGCGCCAGGACGAGGTGAGGGTGGAGCTGCCGGCGCACGTGTCGGTGTCCCAGCTCGTGCAGCTCCGCCGCGACCCCGCCGCTCTCGCCCTGGCCCTCCGTCGCCCATTGCCTCTCCCGCCGGCCCCCCAGGCACGCCGCGGGACGTCCTTCCACGGCTGGCTGGAGGCCCGGTACGCGCGGGCAGGGTTGCTCGACGTGGACGAGCTGCCCGGCTCCGCAGATGCCGACGCCGCACCCGACCACGAGCTGGCCGAGCTCCAGCGCGCGTTCCTGTCCTCGCCCTGGGCCGAGCGGAGCCCGGTCGAGGTCGAGGCTGCCTTCGAGCTCACCGTCGCCGGACTGCTGGTGCGCGGCCGGGCCGACACCGTCTTCGCCGCCGCGGACGGCGGGCTCGACGTCGTCGACTGGAAGACCGGCCCGCCGCCCCGCGACCCCGAGGAGCAGTCCGTACGGTCGGTGCAGCTCGCCGCCTACCGGCTCGCCTACTCCCGCCTGCGCGGTGTGCCGCTCGAGCAGGTCACCGCGGCGTTCCACCATGTACGGGAGGGGGTCACGGTCCGTCCGGTCGACCTGCTCGACGCGGGTGCACTCGAGCGACTCGTACGGTCTGTGCCGGGGGCGACGGCGTAGGGGCCGGCGGTCACCAGTCGACGTCGACGAGCAGCGCGCAGTGGTCGGAGACGGCCAGCCGCTCCGCCCGAACCGTAGCGACGTGCGGCCTCGTGCCCGCGGTGGTGAGCACGTGGTCCCACTGGATCCGGGGTCTCCAGGACGGGTAGGTGGGGACCCGAGCGAGCCGGCGCCACCCGGTGGCGAGCCGGGGGAGCGGGCCGGGCAGGTTGAGGTCGGCGAGCAGCATCCACGGCCGGGGCATGGGTGCGAGCCAGCGCACGAGTCGGCGCAGCTGCCAGACGTTCCAGCCGGGCACGAAGGACAGGTGCGCCGTGGCCACGGTGAACGGCCCGTCCGGCCCCACCACTGTCGCCGCCAGGACGACCCGCGGTTCGTCGGGGACGTGGATCAGGCCACGACCGGGGACCATGAGGGGCATGCCGACCGGTGCCGGCCGGAACGACGTGGAGCGCCAGTCCAGCACCTCCAGGCGAGACACCAGCCCCACCCCGTACGAGGGTCCATCGAGCCCGTCCGCACCGCCGGGATCGGCCGGGTCCCAGCGCCCGCCCGGCGTGCCGACCAGCGCGGGGGCGAACCGCCACCAGGTGGCGCCGAGAGCGTCGGCCACGACGGTGGTCTGGTCGATCTTGCCGCTGCGGGGCTGCCCGCGGTCGACCTCCTGGAGGCCGAGGACGTCGGCGTCGAGTGCGCCCACAGCGGCCACCAGATCCGCGTCCCGGACCTGCCCGTCGACCACGGACAGGCCGTGGAGCAGGTTGAAGGTCCCGAAGCGCAGCCGCGTCACCCGGGCAGGCTAGCCAGCGGGCTGGTGGCGGCGCCCCGGAGCCGCTCCGCCCGGGACATGATCACCGTGTGGGAGATGTGCCGCACCGCGGGACCTGAGCGGCACGGTGATCTCGGCCCGGTCGGGCGGGCCGGCCCTGGGTGATCACCGTGTGGGGGACGTCCCGCGTCGCGGGAACGGGGACACACGGTGATCTTGGTACCGCACCACGGAGCCACGGCAGCGGGCTCGTACGCTCGGCGACCGTGACCACCGGCCCTCCGTACGTGCTCCGCGGCCCACTCGCGCTCTCGCGCGCCGCGGTCGACCGCGCAGCGCACCGGCGGACGGACGAGGACTGGCTGGCGAGGGCCTGGGCCGATCCCCGGAGCCGGGTCCTGGTCGTGGTGGACGGCCGGGTCGCAACCGACGGCGGAGCGCTGCGCACGGTGCCGCCGACCGCGGCCCCGGAGGGCGAGCGCTACCTGCTCGGCGTCGACGGCAACGGCTCCGTCTGGTTCGCCGTACACACCAGCCGGCTCCCGGCCGGTTCCAGTGGCGCCGGCCTGCGCGAGCTCGGGGCGGTGCTCGACGACGCGCAAGCCGGGATGGTGGTCCACGCGATCGCCCTCGCGAACTGGCACCGCACCCACACCCACTGCCCCCGCTGCGGCGGAGGGACCCGCCCCGAGGCCGCGGGCCACCTGCGGCGCTGCGGGACCGACGGCTCGGAGCACTTCCCACGCACCGATCCCGCGGTCATCGTCGCGGTCGTCGACGACGAGGAACGCTGCCTGCTGGCTCGGGGCGCCGGCTGGCCGGAGGGTCGGTTCTCGACGCTGGCCGGCTTCGTCGAGCCGGGAGAGCCGCTTGAGCGGGCGGTCGCGCGCGAGGTCGGGGAGGAGACCGGCGTGGAGCTCGGCGCCTGCTGGTACGCGGGCAGCCAGCCGTGGCCCTTCCCGTCCAGCCTGATGGTGGGGTTCTACGCGCGGGCCCGGAGCACGGACCTGGCCGTCGACGGCGTCGAACTGGTCGAGGCGCGATGGTTCACCCGTGAGCAGCTGGCGGCTGCGCTGCGCTCCGGCGAGGTCCTGATGCCGCCGTCGGTGTCGATCGCGCGACGGCTCGTGGAGGGGTGGTACGGCGGCGAGCTGCCGGGCGGCAGCGCCTGGAGGTGAGGGTCGTCAGGCGGCGGGGCCGAGCTTCGCCAGCACGTCAACCACGGTCGGGTTGGTCAACGCGGTCCCGTCGCCGAAGACGACGGTCGGGACGGTGGCGTTACCGCCGTTGACGGAGCGCACGAGGTCCGCGGCCGCTGGGTCGCCGTCGATGTCGACCGTCACGTACTCGATCCCCTCGCGGTCGAGCTGCCGCACCAGGCGGTGGCAGTAGCCGCACCAGGGGGTGCTGTACACGGTGAGGGCCGACATCCCACTCCTTCGCCATCGAGAAGTCCTGCCGTCAAGAACTCTGGGACGGCCGTCGGATTCCCGTCTCCCCCGGCTGGGAGGATGTCATGCATGCCACCCGCCGACGTCCTGGACGGTCTGGACCCGGAGCAGCAGGAGGTGGCGACCGCCCTGGACGGTCCGGTCTGCGTGCTCGCGGGAGCCGGGACGGGCAAGACCCGAGCGATCACGCACCGGATCGCGCACGGCGTCCTGACCGGTGCCTACGACCCGCGCCGGGTGCTGGCCGTCACCTTCACCACCCGGGCCGCCGGAGAGCTGCGCGGACGGCTGCGCGAGCTGGGAGCCGTCGGCGTGCAGGCGCGCACGTTCCACTCCGCCGCCCTGAGGCAGGCCCGGTACTTCTGGCCGCAGACCACCGGCGCCGACCTGCCGCCGCTGACCGAGACGAAGCTCCCGCTCCTCGGCGCCGCCGCGGCTCGGTGCCGCCTCGCGACCGACCGGACGCTGCTGCGTGACCTCGCCACCGAGGTGGAGTGGGCGAAGGTCAGCAACGTCCTGCCCGAGCGCTACGTCGAGGCGGCCGCCACCGCCGGACGGCAGGTCGCCGGCGCCGACCCGGACAGCGTCGCACGCGCCTACGCGGCCTACGAGGAGGTCAAGCGCGACCGCCACCTCATCGACATGGAGGACGTGCTGCTCGCTGCGGTCGGGCTGCTGTCCGCGCACCCCGGCGTCGCCGACGCGGTCCGGGGGCAGTACCGCCACTTCGTCGTCGACGAGTACCAGGACGTCTCCCCGCTGCAGCAGCGCCTGCTGGAGCTCTGGCTCGGCGATCGCGACGAGCTGTGCGTCGTGGGCGACCCGGCGCAGACGATCTACTCCTTCGCCGGGGCCCGACCCGACTACCTGGTCGGCTTCCGCCGGCGCTTCCCACGCGCGCGGCTCGTCCGTCTCGTCCGCGACTACCGCTCCACCCCCGAGGTGGTCGCCGTGGCCAACGCCGTGCTGGCCGGGGGGACCGACGCCGCGTCGCGGGCGGGGGTGCGGCTCGTCGCCCAGCGCCGGCCGGGCCCGACACCGGTCTTCGCCGAGCAGACCGACGAGGTGGCCGAGGCCGCCTTCGTGGCCGAGCGCGTGCAGCACCTGGTGCAGGCCGGCACCGCTCCCCGCGAGATCGCCGTGCTGTTCCGGATCAACGCGATGTCCGAGACCTTCGAGCAAGCCCTGGCCGACGCAGGGATCCCGTACGTGGTGCGCGGGGCAGCCCGGTTCTTCGACCGCCCCGAGGTGCGGCGGGCCGCACTCCTGCTCCGCGGCGCCGCGCGTGCTGGCGAGAGGGGCGATGCCGTCGCGGCGACGACCACGGTGCTCAGCGCCGCGGGGTGGAGCGCCGAACCACCGCCCGCGGGCGGGGCCGCCCGGGAGCAGTGGGAGTCCCTGGCGGCCCTGGTCGCGCTCGCGGCCGAGGTGGCAGCCCGCGTCCCCGGGGCGGGGCTCACCGAGGTCGTCGCGGAGCTGGACGCCAGGGCAGCCGCCCAGCACGCTCCCGTCGCCGACGGCGTGACCCTTGCGTCGCTGCACTCGGCCAAGGGACTGGAGTGGGACGCGGTCTTCGTGGTCGGCTGCCACGAGGGCACGTTGCCGCTCTCCTACGCCCAGACCCCGGCGGAGGTGGACGAGGAGCGCCGGCTGCTCTACGTCGGCGTGACGCGGGCCCGCGAGCACCTCGTCGTCAGCTGGTCGACGGCCCGCACCCCCGGCGGTCGGCCCAGTCGCGGGCCGAGCCGGTTCCTCGACGGCGTCCGGTCGCCTCACCACCCCGGCGACCGACCTACCACGGGTGACAGCGGCCGTGGCGGCCGGCGGCGCGCACGCGGCCCGGTCCGCTGCCGGGTGTGCGGCACGGTGCTGCACGACGGTGCCGAGCGCAAGCTGGGGAGATGCTCGGGCTGCCCGTCCACGTTGGACGAGGAGCTCTTCGAGCGCCTGCGCACGTGGCGGCTCGAGGAGGCGCGCGAGCAGAGCGTGCCCGCGTACGTCGTGTTCACCGACGCCACGCTCACCGCCATCGCCGAGGCGCGCCCGGGCGACCGGCAGACGCTCGCGGCGATCCCCGGGGTCGGGCCGACGAAGCTGGAGCGCTACGGATCCGCGGTGCTCGCCCTCTGCCAGGGCGTATCAGCGGCCCGCTGACCGGCTCTTCCGGGGTGAGCCGTCGCCACGAGGGCCCGAGCAAAAAAAGGCCTTGCTCCTTACCGGTCCCGCCTCTACAGTCTGGGGCAGCCCGGTCGCAGCGGCAGGGCCCTGCATGCCAGGAGGAGAGGAGGCCCCGATGAAGAGCATGACGAACCGTTGGTTCGCGGCGCCGGTGGCCTCGCCCGTCCTGGCTCGCTACCGCGAGGTGCGCGCCACCGCGGCCATCGGTGCCCCGACGACGGGTGGAGTGCGCCTTCAGCGCTCCGGCGACCCCACCGTCGTCCTCCCGGGGGACGAGTCCGTCCACGCCTGGAGACCTCCGGTCTAGACCCACCGACCGAGCCCTCCAGGCCGCGGACCCGAGACCCGGGATCCGCGGCCCTTTTCGTTGCCCGCACGACCTGCGACCGAGCGGAGGGAGGTGACTTCACCGTGATGCTCACCAGCGTCCTCGACGCACTGCCGGACGCACCCTCCACCGACCTGCGGGTCGAGCTGCCCTGCCAGACCGACCCAGAGTTGTGGTTCGCCGAGCTCCCGGCCGACGTCGAGACGGCCAAGGCCCTGTGCCGCGAGTGCCCCGTGCGCCCGCAGTGCCTGGCCTCGGCCCTGGAGCGCGCCGAGCCGTGGGGTGTCTGGGGAGGCGAGCTGTTCGCGCAGGGCGTCGTCGTCCCGCGCAAGCGTCCCCGAGGCCGTCCACGCAAGACCGAGGTGGCCGCGTGACCGTGGCCGCACCGGCCCCGACCGAGAGAGAGCCAGATGAACCAGACCCGTCGACCCAGTCCTGGATTCACCAACACGTCGAGGAGCACCGAGATGAGTTTCATCCACGAAGCCCTGGCCCGAGCGCACAGTCAGCAGCTGCTGGGCGAGGCCGAGCGGGAGCGCGTCGCGCGCCGCCTGGTCGCCGCCCGCCGGCGCGAGCGCCGCGCCGAGCGGGCCGCCCAGCGGGCGTCGCGCCTGGCCCGCCTGGCCAGCGCGTCCGTCACCCGCGCCGTCTGACGCGGGGGATCCGAGGGTTCACCCGTTCCCACCAAGTGCGGAACACCGACGGATCATCCTCCCGCCCGGGGAGGGTGATCCGTCCGTCGTCGTGGCGGCCTGTCAGTCTGGACCGCGTGCCTGCACCACTGACGGGGATCCGCGTCGTCGAGCTCGCCGCCGTCGGCCCGGTCCCCTTCGCGGGGATGGTGCTGGCCGACCTCGGCGCCGATGTCGTCCGGGTGGACCGGTTGCCCGGCATGGACCCGTACGCGGTCGGGCCCTTGGGGGGCGGGGGTCCGTTGGGTCGTGGTCGCCGATCGGTCGCGGTGGACCTGCGCGACCCTGCGGGCGCCGACGTCGTCCGCCGACTGGTCAACGGCACCGACGTGCTGCTCGAGGGCTTCCGTCCGGGCGTCGCCGAGCGGCTCCGCCTCGGCCCGGACGTCCTGACCGCCGACAACCCGCGGCTGGTGTACGCCCGGATGACCGGCTACGGCCAGGACGGCCCCCTGGCCGGCGAGGCGGGCCATGACCTGACCTACCTCGCGTACACCGGGGTGCTGCACGCGATCGGCGAGGCGGGCCGCCGGCCCGTACCGCCGCTCAACGTCGTCGGCGACTTCGGTGGCGGGGGGATGGTGCTGGTCGCCGGGGTGCTCGCGGCGCTGCTCGAGCGCGAGCGGTCCGGGCTCGGCCAGGTGGTCGACGCGGCCATGACGGAGGGCGCCGCATACCTGTCGACCATGATCCGGGCGGCTCACAGCACCGGGATCTGGCGGGACGAGCGGGGCGCCAACCTGCTCGACGGCGGTGCGCCGCACTACCGCTGCTACGAGACGTCGGACAGCCGATGGGTGGCGGTGGCGGCGTTGGAGCCGACCTTCTGGACCGCCCTGCTGGAGACGCTCGGCCTCGGCGACGCCGACCTGCCCTCGCCGTACGACCAGCGCCTCTGGCCGGAGCTGCACGCCCTGCTCGAGGGCATCTTCGCGACCCGGACGCGGGACGAGTGGGCTGCGGCCTTCGCCGGTGTGGACGCCTGCGTCGCACCCGTGCTGTCGCTCGCCGAAGCGCCTGAGCACCCGCAGGCCCTCGCGCGGCGGGCCTACGTGCAGGTCGGCGATGCGCTGGTCCCAGCGCCTGCGCCGCGGCTGGCCCGCACCCCCCCTGGCGCGGATGCGGCCGCCGGGCCGGAGCCGGGGGAGGACACCACCGCTGTGCTGGCCGAGCTGGGGATCGGCACGGAGGCGGTGGAGCGGCTGCGTTCGGCGGGCGTCATCGCCTGAGCAGTCGCCGACCGTCAGCGAAGCACCGATGCGCACATGAGGTCACCGACCCACTCCTGGTAGTCGTCACCGCTCCAGCCGCGCACGTCGGTGAGCAGGTGCCACACGTCGACGCTGTTGAGGGTCCAGATGCGGTCGCGCGCCGCCTCGACGGTCATCTCCGGGGCGAGGGCACCGAGTTCGGCGACGCGGCGAGCTACCATCGTCGTCCCCGTGAGGCGCTCGGCGTCGGTGGTGTGCTGTACCGCGACGAGGTCGGGGTCCCCGGCCGCGGCTCCTGCTGTGATCTGCCGCAGGAGCGGTCCCACCCGGTCCAGCACCGCGCGGCCGAGGCGTGCATACCCGCGGAGGAAGCCTGCGGCGTCCACCTCGGCGTACAGCGTCAACACCTCCGGGCGCTGCGCGAGCGGGAGCTCGTCGGCGTCGCCGGCGAGCGCGAGGTCGTACGCCGCCTTGAGCAGGGTGGGCTTGGTGGCGAAGGCGTTGTACACGGTCTGCGTCGAGACACCAGCCGCGCGTGCCACGGCGGCGACCGACGTGGCGGCGTAGCCGTCACGCACGAACAGGTCCGCCGCCGTCCGTGCCACGCGCTCCCGTGTCTCCCGCGCCTGCCGCTCACGCAGGGGGCTCGTGTAGGGGCGGGAAGCGTTCAATCCACTTGACCTCTGCTCAAGCCAATATACTATCCCTACAGTCAATCACAGCGCCGTCGCGCCCACAGACACGCCAGGAGACGAGATGACGGTCTCGGTCCAGATCGCCGAACCTGTCGGCACCCTCTCGGGCCCCGCGTGGCGCCGCTGGAACCTCGCGGGCCTCACAGCCCTCACCGCCTACTCGACGGCCCTGGGCTGGCAGGCGCAGCTCGTGTCGTACCCGCTCTACCGCGCCGTCGCTCCTGATGACTTCGTCGCGTACCACGCCCAGTACAGCTCCGGGATCCCGCTCGTCGTGGTAGTCCCCGGCTTCGTGGGCTTCCTGGCCGGCACCGCCTTCTGGTGGACGCGACCGGCGCACGTCCCCCGTCCCGTTGCCGGGGTCGTCAGCGCGGCCGGCCTGACGGCGCTGCTGTCGACGGTGCTGTGGGCGATTCCGGCGCACGACCGCCTGGACGGTGACGGGTTCTCGCACACGACGGTCGACTCGCTCCTGCAGGCCAACCTGGTGCGCAGCCTCGCGTTGTCCGCGGGCACAGTCGCGCTGGTCTGGTGCGTCGGCCGGCTGGGGCGGGGAACCGGCCGGCGATGAGCCTGCCCGTCCTCGTCATGGGGGGCGGGCGGCCCGGCGGGCTGCCTGCGGCGATCGCGCCTTGTGGCAGGCTCGGCCGGGTGAGTGACCTGCGCGACAAGGCCGTGGATGCGCTGGTGGACCCGGCCTGGGCCCACGTCGTCGACCTCGTCGCGCACCCCGACGGCGACGGCGGGGTCGTGGTGGCGAACAGCGCCGGGGCGGCCCGGCTGGCGCCGGGTGACGACCCGGAGGTCGTGTGGGGAGCCGACCCGGTCGCGGACCAGGACCCGATGGCCTTCCTCCCGTACGACCGGGAGCTGGCCGACCCGTCGCCGCCGGGATCCCGCAATGCCTACCCGTACGCCGCGGAGCGGCTCCTCCCCGTCTTCGCCGACCCCGACCGCTCCCCGGACCTGGTCGTCGTGCACACCCCGCGGCACTACTTCCCCGAGCACGGCGGGCACGCGGGCGAGCACGGCAGCCTGGATGTGATCCAGTCCCGGGCGCCGCTCCTGCTGTCCGGTCCCGGGGTGCGGGAGCGGGGCGTGCTCGACGACCACGCCCGGCTGGTCGACGTCGGACCCACCCTGGCGTCGCTCGCGGGCGTGGACGGCGACGGTGGCCGTCTTGTGGACGAGGCCGGGCGGCCCCTGGACGGGCGCGTCCTCGACCGGCTGGTCGGACCGGGCGCCAGCTGGGTCGTGGGCATCCTCTGGGACGGCGCGCACTGCAGTGACCTCCTGCACCTGGTTGCCCGCGGTGACCTGCCCGGCGTCGCGCGCCTGCTCGACCGGGGGTGCGCGCTCGCCGGCGGCGCCGTGGCCGAGTTCCCCAGCGTCACGCTGACCAACCACACGTCGATCCTGACCGGCGTCGCCCCTGGCCGGCACGGTGTGCTCGGCAACGCCTACTACGACCGGGCCACCAGTGAGGTCGTGGTCCCGAACGACGCGGCGACCTGGCACCGCTCGGCCGAGTGGCTCCGCCCGGGCGTGACCACGGTCTTCGAGCAGGTGGCGGCGGCCCGGCCCGGCGTGTCCACGGCCTGCGTCAACGAGGCGGTCGACCGCGGTGCCACGTGGTCGACCATGTCGCTGGTCCGGGACTACGGCGTGCCCGGTGGGGCCGGCGGGCTCGACCACCTCCTGCCCGACCCGGCGGCGTCCCGGTACCTGTCGTCACGGGACCACCTGACCGACGCGGGGTACGCCTGGGCGACCCAGGTCGACGATGCGGGCGTGGAGCACCTGCTCGCGCTCTGGGCTCGGCCGGTGGAGGCTCCCGCTCTCACCTGGTGGTCCCACGTGGTCACCGATGCCGGCCACCACGCCGGAGGGCCGCGCTCGCGGGTCGCCCGGGACTCCCTGGCCGACGCTGACCGCCGCCTGCAGGTGTTCCTGGACCACCTCGACGGGCTCGGCGTCACCGACGACGTCGTCGTGCTGCTCACGGCAGACCACGGCTGTGAGGCCGCCGACCCGAGGGTCCGTGGCGACTGGGACGACGCGCTGTCGGCCGCGGGCCTGCCGTTTCGTGACGTCGGGCCGGGATTCGTCTACCTGGGCGAGGACGTGGCCGGGTGACCGACGCCGCGGAGCAGCCGGTGACCTGTGCCTGGTGCGGGCGGACGGCCCCCGGGGAGCGCGTGCCCATGGACTGGGTGGGGGACGTGGCGGAGGGCCGGCAGCGGTACTACTGCCCGGTCTGCGCCCGGGAGCACCTGCGGTCGATCGAGGCCCGGCTCGACCAGGAGTGGTGGTAGCGGCGGAATCCCTCCGGGTCAGGAGGCGACCTCCCGGCCGTCGGCGAAGCCGGGCAGCCACCGCACCAGCTCGCCCCGGAACGGCGCGTGGGCGTCGAGCTGGGACAGCACGCCAACGCCGCCAAGCCACACCCGGTGCACCAACAGGTAGGACGGCGGCAGGTTGAGCCGGAGGCCGACGGTGTAGCCCGGCTGACGTGGGTCGTTGATCCGGGCGAACTGCTCGCGCATCCAGTCCCGGGTGAAGTGGAAGGTCTCGACCGTAGCCGGCTCGATGAACGGCGCGAGGTACTCGTACAGCTCGCCGGGGTCGATCCGGATGAGCGGCTTGACGAAGCCCTCGTCGCGCAGGCCCTGCAGCATGGCGTCGACGTCGCCGTCGACGGCCCGGCGCAGCAACCGGCCGATGGAGGGCGGCAGCCCCCCGGGGAGCCGGGCCACGGCGCCGTAGTCGAGGACGCCGAGTCGGCCGTCCGGGGTCATGCGGTAGTTGCCCGGGTGGGGGTCGGCGTGCAGCAGATCGGCGCGCGCCGGCCCGGAGAAGCAGAACCGGACGTAGAGCAGGCCGGCCCGGTCCCGCTCGTCCGGCTCGCCGACCGCGATGATGTCCGACAGCGGCCGTCCCTCGAGCCACTCGGAGACGATCACCCGCTCGGTGTCGTGCACGACCGCCGGCACGGTGAAGTCCGCGTCACCGGCGAAGGCCGCGTGGAAGCCGCGCTGTGCCTCCGCCTCGAGCCGGTAGTCCAGCTCCTCCACGATGCGGTCCCGCAGCTCGTCCAGCAGGGGCTTGATGTCGATGCCCGGGATCCACGAGCCGAACATGCGCCCGAGCCGGGCGATCTGGTTCAGGTCCGAGCGCAGCGCCTCGCCGGCTCCCGGGTATTGGACCTTGACGGCCACGTCCCGCCCGTCGCGCCAGACGGCCCGGTGCACCTGCCCGATCGAGGCAGCGGCCGCCGGCAGGTCGTCGAAGGAGGCGAACCTGCGCCGCCAGCGGGGACCGAGCTGTGCGGCCAGCACCTCGTGCACGACGGAAGCCGGCATCGGTGGCGCCGCGTCCTGCAGCCGCGTCAGCGTGCTCCGGTACGGTGCGGCCAGCTCCTCGGGGAGCGCCGATTCGAAGATCGACAGTGCCTGGCCGAACTTCATGGCTCCGCCCTTGAGCTCTCCCAGGACGCGGAAGATCTGCTCGGCCGTGCGCTGCTGGAGCTCGGCCGCGACCGCCTCCGCTGGGGCCCCGCCGAGGCGCCGGCCCAACCCCCAGGTCGCCCGGCCGGCCACCCCCAGCGGCAGGGCGGCCAGCTTGGCGGTCCGGGTGACGGCCTTGCGCGGCAGGTCGCTCACCGCGCCATTGTGTCCCGGCCCGGGGGCTGGCGCCGCGTGGTTACCCTGAGGCGATGCGTCGGGGCCTGGTGGCGGGAGTCGTGGCCGGCGTGCTCGCACTGGGTGCCGGCGCCGTGGCCCTGACCACCGTGGCCGGGGGGGATTCCGGTGCTTGCCTGTCCGGCGAGCTGCCGCCGGCCCCGCCCGCCGACGGCGAGGTGCTGCCCGCCGGGCCCGCCGCCGAGTCCTCCGGCCCGGAGGCGTACGAGGTCGAGGTGCTCGCCCGCTACCCGCACGACACCGACGCCTTCACGCAGGGCCTGGTGGTGCACGAGGGCCTGCTCATGGAGGGAACGGGCGGCTACGGATCGTCCGACGTCCGCGCCGCCGACCTGGGCACCGGCGAAGTGGTGGCCCGCCAGGGTCTGCCCGGTCGGGAGTTCGGCGAGGGCTTGGCGCAGCAGGGTGACCGGCTCTTCCAGCTCACCTGGCAGGACCGGCAGGGCTACACCCGCGACGCCTGCACGCTCGACGTCGTGGACGAGTTCACGTACGACGGGGAGGGCTGGGGACTGGCCTCCGACGGCGAGGTCCTGTGGCGCAGCGACGGGACGGCGACGCTGACCGCACACGACCCCGAGAGCCTCGAGGTGGTCCGCACAGTCCAGGTCGCCGACCGGGGGTCACCGGTCCCGAGGCTCAACGAGCTGGAGGTGGTCGGCGGCGAGTTGCTGGCCAACGTCTGGCTCACCGACCTGATCGCCCGGATCGACCTCGACAGCGGGACGGTGACGGGATGGATCGACGCGGCGGCCCTCGCCGAGGAGGTCGGGCCGACTGACCCGGACGACGTGCTCAACGGCATCGCGGCGACCGACGACGGGCGCCGGCTGTGGCTCACCGGCAAGCGGTGGCCCACCGTCTTCGAGGTGCGGGTGGTGCCCGGCGGTGACCTGCCGCCGGTGGGCGGGCGCAGCTGACCGCGACTCCAGTCACACAGTGATCTTGGTCGTGGCCGAGGGTGCCCTCCGGAAGATCACCGTGTGGCGCGTGTCCCGGGTGACGGGCGCTGCGCGGCACGGTGATCATGCTGGCCGGGGGGTCACCGGGGGCCGAAGATCACCGTGTGGCCCGCGTGCCGGGTGACGGGCGCTGCGCGGCACGGTGATCATGCTGGCGCGGCGGTCACCGGAGGCCGGAGATCACCGTGTGGACCCGATCCCGGGCGGGGGCGCCTCACCGGGACCAGCCGCAGCCGCACGCGGGGTGGGGCCGCCAGGACCGTCGGCGGGGGAGCAGGTCCGGGAGGCTCACGTCGATGGTGCCGTCCACCGTGGGGGGCTCACCCCCGCGGATGTGGACGGCCACGTGCTGTGCCGCCATCGCCGCAAGGGACCAGGCCAGCGGGACGGGGCACACACCCGCGGGGGCGATCTGGTCGGCCTGCTCGGCGAGCCGTGACCAGGCAGGGTCGCGGTCGGCGCGGTACAGGTCGTGGCACCGCAGGCAGGAGGAGGCTCCCGGCAGGACCAGTGGGCCGACCGTCCCGGCGGTGGCTCCGGCGCAGACGACCAGGTGCGGGATGCCCTCGGCCAGCAGGGTCGCCGCCGTGCTCCGAGGGGACATGGCCCCGGGCGCCAGCAGGCCGAGATCGGGCCGGGCGCGTCGCCGTTGCGATGCACGCGCGCGGCGTCCGACGATGCGGGCCTCCCGCTCCGCTGCGGGCCCCCTCCGCCGGCCCACGTCCTCGTCGGTCAGCGCACCCGGGCATGGTTCGCCCGGCTCGGTGACACGACCGTCGTCGACGGTCACGAGCCCGATGCCCAGGGCGGCCAGCAGCGCCGCTGCAGCCGCACCCACCCGGTCGGCACCGTGCACCTCGACCCACGCGCCGGCCAGCCGCCGCCCGGCGGCACCGGCGGCCGACGACCCCGCGACCAGCGCATCGGCGACCCGCTCGGGTGGGAGCCGGGCGTCGACCAGCACGCCGGCCCGGTCCAGCTCGGCCACGGCGGCTTCCAGGGCGGCCGGGTCGCCACCCCGCTGCACGACGGCGCGTCGCAGGTCGGTCAGTCGCCGGCGACCGTCGAGCCCCACCACGACGTCCGCGACGACGGGCTCCAGACCACCCAGGACCACGGTGGGGCCGGGTTCTGTCCCCACCTGGACGGTGGCCGCGTCACGGCGCAGCCGCGCGAGGGCGGGGTGGACGGCGGGTCGCACGACAACCTCCGGGACGTCGACGGGTGCTCGGCAGCATGCCGCCATGGCCCCCACCGCGGGTGACCGTGTCCACAGCCTCGGACGCCGTCCAGGGGCGGCCCCGCATGGGGCCGCCCCTGGAGGACGTGGACGTCAGGCCCTGCCGAGTATCCGGTTGAGGTTCGTGCCACACACCGGACAGGTGGCCTTGGCCATCCGGGTGCCCTTGTCGTTGACGACCACGTCGCCACTGGCCTCGCGCTTGTCCTTGCACTTCACGCAGTAGAACTCGCCGGAGTACGTCTCGGCCACGTCGGCCTCCTCGGATGACTGTCTGGGGATCGCAGGCCCGGTGGTCCGGTGCCCGCGTGGTCGGTCGGCGCCCCACCCTACGGCAGCCGATCCTCGGCTCCGGGCTCACCGGAGGGGTGACGAGCGCCACGCCGGGGTTGCGGCCGGCCGGAGAGCGTCGCTGCCGCGAGGTACCGTGCGCGCATGGGTGGGCCGGACGTCGAGGTGGAGGTCCGTCGGTCCACGCGACGTCGCCGTACGGTCACCGCCTATCGGGAGGGCGATCGGGTCGTCGTCTGCGTCCCCGGGAGCCTCACCGCCGCCGAGGAGGGACGCTGGGTCCGGGTGATGCTCGACCGGCTGGCCGCGCAGGAGCGCCGCCGGAGACCGACCGACGAGCGCCTGCTGGTCCGGGCACGCGAGCTCTCGCGGCGCTACCTCGACGGGCGCTGCGAGCCGACGAGCGTGCGGTGGTCGGCCGACCAGGGCCGCCGGTGGGGCTCGTGCACGCCGGCCGACGGCGCCATCCGGGTCTCCGACCGGCTGCGCGGCCTCCCGGGCTGGGTCCTCGACTACGTGCTCGTGCACGAGCTGGCACACCTCGCGGTGACCGGTCACGGGCCGCGATTCTGGGCGCTGGTCGAGCGCTACCCCCGTACGGAACGGGCCCGCGGCTTCCTCGACGGCGTGGCCCACGCGGCGGGGCTGGACGTGAGCGACGACGGTGACGCGGAGGAGGAGATGACGGGCGCGTCCTGACCGCCAGCCCGGCGGCCCTGCCCGGGCGCCGGGAGCCCTGCGCCCGGGCGCCCCGTCAGGCCTCCAGGCCGGGCAGCCGGTCGCCCCGGACGTGCTCGAAGATCAGGCTGGTCTCCGCGTGGGCGACTGCAGGGTTGCTCGTCACGTGGTCGAGGACGAAGTCGCGCAGGGCGGCCGCGTCGGGGACAGCGACGTGCAGCACGTAGTCCGTCGCACCGGACACGTGGTAGACCGCAACGACCCCTGGGAGCCGCGGCGCAGCGCTGCGGAAGCGGTCGATCGCCGCCCGGGTGTGGGCCGCCAGCCGGACCGCCACCATCGCGAGCACCGGGCGGCCCAGCGCCGCCAGGTCGACGTCGGCGTGGACTCCGCGGAGAACCCCCCGCTCGCGGAGCGCGCGGGTGCGGACCAGGCAGGTGGACGGAGCCACGCCCACAGCGGCGGCGAGGGCGTTGTTCGGCTTCCTCCCATCCCTGACCAGCTCGGCCAGGATGGCCAGGTCGACCTCG
Organism: Jiangellales bacterium; assembly: GCA_035761805.1. Taxonomy (GTDB): domain Bacteria; phylum Actinomycetota; class Actinomycetes; order Jiangellales; family Jiangellaceae; genus DASTQL01. Next base: position 18,186 of record DASTQL010000128.1, read on the forward strand.
TCGAGCGCGTCGCCCGGTCGTGGTCGAGGGGGTGGCCCGGGCGGTCGACGTTCCTTCGGCCGGGTGGGCACCGTCGTCACCTCCTCAGCCGATCGTACGGCCATCCCCAGAGATGACGAAGGATCTGCGGATCCCTTGGCAGGAGTCCGTACGGTCTTCGATCCTGGAACCTCCCGACGAGAGGAGCCGACATGCCCGGCGAAGCCCCCGCCCTCGACACGCTGGCTGTGCACGCGGGGCGGTCCGACCTGGCCGGCCTGGGCGTGCACGCGCCTCCGCTGGACCTGTCCTCGACCTACCCGTTGCCGGACATCGAGTCGGGGGGTGACGCCTACGAGCGGCTGGCGGGCGGTGAGCGCCCCGCCGGGGAGGGCGGCCTCGTCTACCAGCGCCTCTGGAACCCCACCGTCGCCCGCTTCGAGGACGCCGTCGCCGAGCTCGAGGAGACCGCGGAGGCGGTGGCGTTCGCCTCCGGCATGGCTGCCATGAGCGCGTGTCTCCTCGCCGCGGCAGCCGACGGCCGGCACCATGTCGTGGCCGTCCGACCGCTGTACGGGGGCTCGGACCACCTGCTGGCCACCGGGCTGCTGGGGACCGAGACGACCTGGGCCGCCGCCGGCGACGTGGCCGCGGCGGTGCGCCCGGACACCGGTCTGGTCGTCGTCGAGACGCCGGCGAACCCGACGCTCGACCTGGTCGACCTGGAGGCGCTCGTGGCCCAGGCCGGCGACGTGCCCGTGCTGGTGGACAACACCTTCGCGACGCCCGTGCTCCAACGCCCGGCCCGGCACGGCGCCATGCTGGTGCTGCACAGCGCGACGAAGTTCCTCGGCGGCCACGGCGACGCCGTCGGAGGCGTGGTCGGCGTCCCGGCGAGCTGGGCGGCGCGGCTCCGCCGGGTCCGGGCGGTCACGGGCGGTCTGCTGCACCCGCTGAGCGCCTACCTCCTGCACCGGGGTCTGCCCACCCTTCCGCTGCGTGTCCGCGCGCAGCAGGCGGGTGCGGCCAAGCTGGCCGGCTGGCTGGCGAGCCGGCCCGAGGTCGCCCGCGTGCTGTACCCGGGGCTGCCCGAGGGGGACCCCGACGACCTGGTCGGCCGGCAGATGTCCGGGCCCGGCTCGCTGCTCTCCTTCGAGCTCCGGGGTGGCTATCCCGCCGCGGCCACCGTGGCCCGGGAGGTCCGGCTGATCACGCACGCCGTGTCTCTCGGAGGCGTGGACACGCTGCTGCAGCACCCGGCTGCGCTCACCCACCGACCCGTGGCACCCGAGGCCCGCCCCTGCGCGGGGCTGCTGCGCCTCTCGGTCGGCCTCGAGGACGCCGAGGACCTGCGGGCCGACCTGGCCCGGGCGCTCGCCGCGGTCCGGCCCGGCTGATCATCCCCCCGGCTCGGCGCCGTCGCCGGGGGGCGTCGGGCCGGGCGGGGGTGCGCCGGTGTCCCGGGGGTCGGGCGGCGCCCCAGCATCGTCGAGCGCCGAGACGTCCA
>DASTQL010000129.1:0-18967 GCA_035761805.1 Jiangellales bacterium
CGGTCACGGTCTGCGCGGCCGCGAGCTGACGGCTCCAACGCCGGGCGACCCACCGCAACGGGTGCGGGATCGGTTCGACGGTGCCGAGGTCGGGACAGGTGCCGACCACCACCTCGCAGCCGTGCTCTCGCAGCCGGCGGACCGCCTCTGCAAGCGGTCGTACCGACACCGACGGCCGCACCTTGTGGGTGACGTCGTTTGCGCCGACCATGATCAGTGCGGCGTGCGGCGCCAGCGGCAGGGCCAGCTCGACCTGCGTGGCCAGGCCACGGGTCTCGGCCCCGACGACGGCGAGGTTGGTCAGGTCGACCGGCCGCCCGGCGATCTCCGCGAGCCCGGCTGCGACGAGAGCACCCGGCGTCTCGTCCGGGCCGTCGACCCCCAGTCCGGCCGCGGTCGAGTCACCGAGCACGACAAGCCGCAGGGGCTCGCCCTCACCGGTGCCGTAGCGCCCGTCGGCCGGAGGCGGCTCACCTTGCGGCGTGCCGATCGCGCGGCGGGCCAGCCGGGCCTCGACGACCATCAGGCCGTACAGCCCGGCACCGGCCGCACCCACGCCACCACCGCCGTACGCAGCGGCGGTGGCGAACCGGCGCGCTGCCCGCGCACTGGGGAGACCGGTCACATGCGGACTCTAGCCCGCGGATCCGACCGCCTAGGCTGACTTTCGTGCAGTACTACGACAGTGTCGTCGACCTCGTGGGCAACACCCCTCTCGTCCGGCTGAAGTCCGTCGCGGAGGGCATCCGCGCCACCGTGCTGGCCAAGGTGGAGTACCTCAACCCCGGCGGCTCCGTGAAGGACCGCATCGCGGTACGGATGGTGGAGGACGCCGAGCGCTCGGGCGAGCTGAAGCCGGGCGGGACGATCGTCGAGCCGACGAGCGGCAACACGGGGATCGGCCTGGCGCTGGTCGCCCAGCAGCGCGGCTACCGGTGCGTCTTCGTCTGCCCTGACAAGGTCAGCGAGGACAAGCGCAACGTGCTGCGCGCCTACGGCGCCCAGGTCGTGGTGTGCCCGACCGCCGTGCCGCCGGACCACCCGGACTCCTACTACAGCGTCTCCGATCGGTTGACCCGGGAGATCGACGGGGCCTGGAAGCCCGACCAGTACTCCAACCCCGCCAACCCGCGGTCGCACTACGAGACCACCGGCCCGGAGATCTGGCAGCAGACCGACGGGCGCGTCACGCACTTCGTGGTGGGGATCGGGACCGGCGGCACGATCTCGGGGGCCGGTCGCTACCTCAAGGAGATCTCCGACGGCCGGGTCCGGGTCGTCGGCGCCGACCCGGAGGGGTCGGTCTACTCGGGCGGGACCGGCCGGCCGTACCTTGTCGAGGGCGTCGGCGAGGACTTCTGGCCGGTGACCTACGACCGTGACGTCGCCGACGAGATCGTCGCCGTGTCGGACAAGGACTCCTTCGAGATGACCCGGCGGCTGGCCCGGGAGGAGGGCCTGCTCGTCGGGGGGTCGTGCGGGATGGCGGTCGTCGCAGCCCTGCGGATCGCCGAGCGGGCCGCTCCGGACGACGTCGTCGTGGTGCTGCTGCCTGACGGGGGGCGCGGCTACCTGTCCAAGGTCTTCGACGACGACTGGATGGCCTCGTACGGCTTCATCGCCGCGGCGGAGGGCACGACCGTGGGCGACGTGCTGCGGCGAAAGTCCGGCGACATGCCGGCGCTGGTGCACACGCACCCCAACGAGACGGTCGCCCAGGCCGTGGCGATCCTGCGGGAGTACGCGGTGTCGCAGATGCCCGTCGTCCGCGCCGAACCACCGGTCATGGCCGCGGAGATCGCCGGGGCGGTCAGCGAGCGGCACCTACTCGACGCCCTCTTCTCCGGTCGCGCGAGCCTGACGGACCCGGTCGGCGCCCACATGGAGGAACCGCTCCAGGTGGTGGGTTCCGGCGAGGCCGCCGCGTCCGCCGTGAAGTCGCTGGAGACCGCCGACGCCGTCGTCGTCCTGGACGACGGCAAGCCGGTCGGCGTGCTCACGCGCCAGGACCTGCTCGGCTTCCTGGTGCGCTGACGCCCCTCCCGTACGGGCAGGGCGCCCCGCGCGCCTGAGCGAGCGGGCTCCGTCTCGTACCGGGAGATCGGGTCTGGCGTGCTGGGCTCGACGGTCGTACCGTGTGGTCCGCGGGTCCGGCACGATGACCTGTCCGAAGAGCCGACGAGCGGGTGTGACGTCGGTCGCGCGGATTCAGAGTCGCTCCCGAGTTGTCTCGGCCGGGCCCGCCCAACCTGTTCTGAACCGTCCTCTCCGGGACGCATCCCGCCGTCGACCGGCTGTCGGCGCCCCCTCGTACGGTGGCGTCGTGGCGGTCTCTGTGTCGCGGTCCCAGGTGCTGGCCTTCCGGGTGCGGGCCCAGCAGCTGGACCGGCCCGCCGGGAAGCTCGGCGACACGGCGGTCCTCGACATCGGCGTGCAGGACACCGGGCCCGACGGTGCCCCCTGGGCCCTGGCGATCCGTGGCGTCGACGTGGCTGCGCTGCCGGACGACGCCCTCAGCCTGGTGTGGACGATCCGCGGCGCCCCGCACCTCTACCGGCGGGCGGACCTGCCGGCGGTCGCCGCCGCGGTGGAGCCGTTCTCCGACGCCGACGCCGGCAAGCGGATCTTCGACGCCTCGAAGCCGCTCAAGGCGGCCGGGATCTCCAACCTCGCCGCCCTCGATGCCGTCGCGGCGGCCATGCGCTCGATCGTGACCGCGCCGATGGTCAAGGGCGAGGTTTCGACGGCGCTGACGGCGGTCATGGACCCTCCCTACCTGCGATGGTGCCGTCCGTGCCAGGCAACGCACCTGTACGAGCAGCCCTTCCGGCTCGCCGCCCTGCGCGCCGGGCTGGAGCTCGAGCCGGGGACGTCGCCGCCGGTCCTGCGCCCGGTCCCCGGCTTCACTCCCGCGGCGACCACGCCCGAACGGTACGACGTGGTGCGCGCCTACCTGCGGCTGCTCGGGCCGGCGACGCAGAAGCACGTGGCCGACTACCTCGACGCGCCGGTCAAGGACGTACGGCGGCGCTGGCCGGCCGACGCCGTCGATGTGTCCCTCGAGGGCGAGACCCGGTGGGTGCTCGCCGAGGACGAGCCGCGACTCCTCGACGGGGAGGTCGACGTGGTCCGGCTGCTCGGTCCGTTCGACCTGTTCCTGCAGGCGAAGGACCGCCCGCTGCTGGTCGACGACCCGGTGCGGGCGAAGGAGCTGTGGCCGGTGCTCGGCCGGCCCGGCGCCGTCCTCGTCGACGGCGCGCTCATCGGGACCTGGCGGCCGCGCAAGGCGGGCAAGAGGCTCACCGTCCTGGTCCACCCGTGGGAGCCGATGCCGCCGGCCCGCCGCGAGGCGGTCGAGCAGCAGGCGGAGCGGCTCGCCGCCCATCGCGGTGTCGACCTCGCGGGAGTGGACTACGCGACCTGAGCGACCTCCGACCCGTTTCGGCCCGGCGCGACGTCAGCCCAGGTGGGTCCTGAGGAACGCCACGATCCGGCGCCGAGCGTCCTGCGCCGACGATTCGTGGTACTCCGCGTGGGTCACCCGCCCCATCACCTGCAGCAGGGCCGGGACCTCGCCGGGACCGTGGTCGTTGAGGAACGCGTGCCCCGCGTCGGGGTACTCCTTGACGTCGTGCGGGGTCCCGGTCGACTCCAGTGCGGCCTCGAGGCGGGCGGCTGCCCCGCGCAGGGAGCGATCCCGACCCCCGTAGCTGCCGACGACCGGGCAGGCGCCCTCGAAGAACGCGCCGGCGTCCCTGGGCACCCGGGCGTAGTTCGCGCCCACCGCGTCGACGCCCGGTCGCGGGGCCAGCAGGAGCGCGAAGTCCCCGCCGATGCAGAAGCCGATCACGCCCACCCGACCGGAACAGGACGGCTGTTCCGTCAGCCAGCGGCGGACCGCCTCGATCTGGTCGAACACCCGCCCCTGACGGCGCCGGTAGGCGCGGAAGGTCGACCGCAGGCACCTCAGCAGCGTGCCGCCGTCGAAGAGGTCCGGCGCGGCGACGAGGAAGCCCTCGCCGGCGAGCCAGTCGGCCTGTCTGCGCAGGTCGTCGCACATCCCCGCGACGTCGTGCACCACCACGACGCCGGGCCACGGACCTGGGTCGGCCGGCTCGGCGACGTACATGGTCAGGGGACCGGTGGGAGCGGTGACCTCGACCATGGCCATGGGTGCGCTCCGTCGGGTGGCAGGCTCAGCAGGACTGCACACCCGATGCTGGCACGGGCGGGCGAGCTCCCGGCCACGCCACACTCATCGGCGGACCGATGAGTTCCGGCGCGGGGCGACGTTGAACCTCCTGAACGCACCACGACAGCCGAGGCGCCACACGCCTCCGTACGAGGAGGACCGCATGGACTGGAAGCTCGAGGTCGTCGTCGTCCCCGTGACGGACGTCGACCGCGCGAAGGAGTTCTACGTCGACACCCTCGGGTTCCGGCTCGACACCGACCACAGGGCCGGCGACGCATTCCGGGTGGTGCAGGTGACGCCGCCTGGGTCGTCCTGCTCCATCACCTTCGGCAAGGGCTTGGGTGACGGAGAACCCGGATCGGTCAAGGGCACCCATCTCGTGGTCGAGGACATCGAGGCGGCACACGCGCATCTCGAGGCCGGTGGCGTGGCGAACAGCGGGATCCAGCACTTCGCCGACGGTGGGATGACCCCTGGCCCCGACCCAGATGGCCGGGACTACGGCTCCTACGTCTTCTTCGAGGACCCCGACGGCAACTCCTTCGCCGTCCAGCAGGTGAGGCGTCCGCTGCGGTGACCGCCAGCCCGCTCGTCGACGAGGAGTTCGAGGCGCTGACCGGCCCGTACCGGCGGGAGCTGCACGTCCACTGCTACCGGATGCTCGCGTCCTACGACGACGCCGACGACGCCGCCCAGGAGACCTACCTGAGGGCCTGGCGCAGCCGGGAGACCTTCGACGGGCAGCGGCTGCGGGCCTGGCTGTACCGCATCGCCACCAACGTCTGCACCGACATGATCCGGGCCCGGCGCCGCCGGGTCCCGGAGCTGCACTCCTTCGCCGAGGTGGGCTGGCTCACCCCGTACCCCGACCGGCTCCTCGACGAGGTCGCCGCCGCCGACGCGGGGCCGGACGCCGTGGCCGTGGCTCGCGAGACGATCGAGCTGGCCTTCCTGACAGCGCTGCAGGTGCTGCCCCCGCGGCAGCGGGCGGCCCTGGTCGCTCGCGAGGTGCTCGGGCTGCCTGCGGCAGAGACGGCGGAGCTGCTGGACACCAGCGTGGCCGCGGCCAACAGCGCGCTGCAGCGGGCGCGGGAGACCATGAAGCGGCACCTGCCGTCGCACCGCGCCGACTGGACCGCGCCGCCGCCCGGTCCGCACGAACGCCGACTGCTCGAGGGCTTCATCGACGCCCACGAGCGATGCGATGCCGAAGCGGCGCTGGCGATCGCCGCCACCGACCTGCGGGTCACCATGCCGCCGGCGGGGATGTGCTTCGACGGGCTGGACGCGGTTGCCCCGCTCATCGAGCGGGCACTCGGCCGCGACCGGGACGGCGACTGGCGGCTGGTCCCAACCTTCGCCAACCGGATGCCCACCGCCGCCAGCTACCTGCGGCGACCGGGAGACAGCCGGTTCCGCGCGTTCAAGCTCGACGTGCTGCGCGTGCACGATGGGGCCATCGTCGAGATCACGACGTTCGGGCCGGAGCTGTTCACGGCGCTCGGGTTGCCCGACGTGCTTCCGGCCTCGATCTCGGCACCGTCGTCTCCGCCTCGTTGATCACCGGTGTTCGCCCGGGCACCGCGAGCGGGTCCGGTCGGACACCGATGGTCAATCGGAGGCCGTCACCGCTATCGGAGCCGATGTAGCCACACGGCGCAATCACGCGGCAGCCGGTGACCGTCCAAGGGGGAGCTCGACAGCAAGGGCCTGCCGTGGTCACGAAGGTCGACTGGCTGGTCGCCGAAGTTCACCAGGCAGCGGAACGTCTCGCCGCGGTCGAAGCCCAGGACCTGCCCTGGTGCGGGGACCCAGGTCAGGCCGTCGGTCCGCAGGTCCGGCAGGTGCCGGCGGTGCCGCAGCGCGGCCAGGTAGAGGGTGAGCATGGCCTCGGGGTCGGCCGTCTGCACCTCCACCGACAGCCGCGCCCACTCCGCCGGTTGGGGCAACCACGGTGTCGATCCCTCCGGGCCGAAGCCGTACGGGGGCTTGTCCCCGCCCCACGGGATTGGCACCCGGCAGCCGTCGCGCCCAGGCGCGGCACCGCGGGAGCGCCGCCACGTGGGGTCTCGGCGTACGTGCGGGGGCAGGTCCTCCACCTCGGGCAGGCCGAGCTCCTCGCCCTGGTAGAGGTAGGCGGAGCCGGGCAGGGCCAGGGCTAGCAGGGTGGCGGCGCGAGCCCGGCGGGTGCCCAGCGCCACGTCGCTGGCCCCGCCGGTGCGGTCGTGGCCCATGGTGGCGGCGGCGGTGTGCACTCGCCCGTACCGGGTGACGTGCCGGGTCTCGTCGTGGCTGGACAGCACCCAGGTCGGCGGTGCACCGACCGGGGTGAGGGCCTCGAGGGTCGCGTCGACGACCCGGCGGAGCGACGGGCCGTCCCACGGGGCCTTGAGGAAGTCGAAGTTGAAGGCCGTGTGCATCTCGTCCGGTCGCAGGTACCGGCTGAGCCGCTCCGGGGAGCTGACCACCGCCTCGGCGACGAACACGCGGTCCCCGTCGTAGCCGTCGACGAGCGCCCGCCAACGCCGCAGGATGTCGTGCACGGCCTCGACGTCCCAGTGCGGGCTGTCCTCCCAGAGGTGTGAGTCGAAGCCTGCACCGGCGTGGTGGCCGGCGTCGGGGAGCCCTGGATGCTTCGCCATCGCGGGGGCGGCGTCGACCCGGATGCCGTCCACTCCGCGGTCCAACCAGAAGCGCAGCACCTCGTCGACGTCGTCGGCCACTCCGGGGTGGGTCCAGTCGAGGTCGGGCTGCTCCGGGGCGAACAGGTGCAGGTACCACTGGCCGGGGCGGCCGTCCGGCTCGACGACGCGGGTCCAGGCGGGACCGCCGAAGGCACTGATCCAGTCGTTCGGCGGCCGTTCCCCGCCGGGCCCGCGGCCGTCCCGGAAGAAGTAGCGGGCTCGCTCCGGAGAACCGGGGCCGCCAGCAAGCGCCCTGGCGAACCACGGGTGCTCGGCCGACGTGTGGTTGGCGACGAGGTCGATGATCACCCGGAGCCCGAGCGCGTGGGCCTCGCTGAGCAGCGCGTCGGCGTCTGCCAGTGTCCCGAACACCGGGTGGATGTCGCAGTAGTCGCTGACGTCGTAGCCGCCGTCGGCCATCGGGGACGGGTACCACGGTGCGATCCACAGTGCGTCGACGCCCAGGTCGGCCAGATAGGGCAGGCGGTCGCGCAGGCCCCCGAGATCCCCGATCCCGTCACCGTCCGCGTCGGCGAAGCTCCGCAGGTACACCTCGTACACGACGGCGTCCCGCCACCACGGCCGGCGGACATCCGGCGACCGGGTGGCGGGACCGGGCTGGACGGGCCTCACGGGCCGGGCCAGGAGGCCTCGATCGCGTCGAGGACCTCGTCGTCCGCCTTGTCGCTGGCGATCCAGCTCGTCATCTCGGTCCAGAACGAGGCCGAGCCCACCTCCGCCGGCATCAGGTCCGAGCCGTCGAAGCGCAGGGTGGCGTCGGGCGCCTGCAACAGCTCCAGACCGAGCCGCGCGATCGGGTCGGGCACGTTCTCCGGGTCCAGCGCGGTGCTCGGAGCCGTCCAGTTGCCCCCTGCGGCACGCGCGTTCACGTACTCGGGCGACGTCATGTAGGTCTGGAACGCCTGGACCTCGGGCCGGTCGGTGAAGGCGGCGACGAACTCGCCGCCGGTGAGCAGCGGGTTGCCGAGGGACTCGTCGATGGGCGGCAGCGGGAAGGCCCACACGTCTCCGTCCTCGGCCACCGTCGTGCCCTCCGGCCAGCTGGAGGAGTAGAAGGACGACTGCTTGTGCATGAAGCAGTTGCCGTCCAGCACCGGCAGGCCGGCGTCCTGGAATGCGGTGGAGGCGATGCTCCGGACGTCGCCGAAACCACCGTTGACGTAGTCCTCGTTCTTGAGGATCGACCCCGTGCGCTCGAGCACGTCGGCCACCTGGGGGTCGTTGAACGGGATGTCATGGGCGACCCACTGGTCGTAGACCTCCGGTCCCTTCTCCCGGAGCATGACGTCCTCCATCCAGTCGGTGACCGGCCAGCCGGTGGCGTCGCCGGAGGCGATCCCCACGCACCACGGCTTCCCGCCGTCCGCCACGATCTGGTCGGAGAGCGCGACCATCTCGTCCCAGGTCTGCGGTACCTCGTAGCCCGCGTCGGCGAAGGCGCCGGGTGAGTACCACACGAGGGACTTCACGCTGGCGCCGTTCGGAGCGGCGTAGAACGTCCCGTCGACCGTGCCGTACGGCGTCCAGTCCTCGCCGTAGTACTCGTCCACGTTGGCCACGACCGTCTCGGGGGCGGGCACCACCGCACCGGTGTCCCGTACGACCGTCTGCAGCAGACCGGGCTGCGGGAAGAGTGCGATGTCCGGCGGCGAACCGCTCTGCACGCGGACGACGATCTGCGCCTCGAACTCCCTGGACCCCTCGTACACGACATCGGCACCGGTGCACTGCTCGAACGGCTCGAAGGAGGCGATGTACGGCGCGTCGTCCGGGGCCACGACCGAGGTGTAGAAGGTCACGGTCGTGCCGCTCAGGTCTCCGTACTGCTCGAAGGCGGCGCAGTCGACGTCGGCCGCCGCAGCGCCTCCCTCGTCGGCAGCTCCGCCGCAGCCCGCCAGGACCAGCGCCAGCATCGCGGGGGCGGCCACGGCCGCAGACCCTCTCGTCCGGTTCCTCATCGTCCATCTCCTCTGTGCGTTCGAGTGCTTCGGAAGCGCTTCCGAAAGCACCATGGCGCAGTCGCTCATCAATGTCAAGATAGGAACGCCAAAATGTTGGAAGCGCTACCGAGATTTCTGCTAGTCTCCGGTGGGTGACCTCGGCACCGGGCAAGCTGAACCTCGCGGACGTCGCCCGCCGGGCGGGGGTCTCGCTCGCGACCGCCTCCCGGGCGCTCAACGACGCGTACGGCGTCGCCCCGGCCACGCGCGATCGGGTGCTGGCCGTGGCCGAGGAGCTGGCCTACGTCGTGTCACCGGAGGCCTCCCGGCTGGCCGGGGGGAGCACGGGACGGGTCGGCCTCGTCGTCCCGCACATCGACCGGTGGTTCTTCGGCACCATGGTCGCCGGGCTCGAGTCGGTGCTCCAGGACGCGGGACTGGACGTGCTGCTCTACCACGTCGGTGGGGCCACGGACCGCCGGCAGTTCTTCCACCGCCTGCCCGCCCGGCGCAAGGTCGACGCGCTCGCCGTCGTCGGCTTCCCGGTGGCCCAGCCCGAGCGCGAGCGCCTCGAGCTGATGGGCGTCGTCATCGTCTCGGCCGGGGGACAGGCCGCGGCCTACCCGTACGTGTGCATCGACGACGAGACAGCGGGTCGCCAGGCGGTCGACCACCTCCTCTACCTCGGGCACCGCCGGATCGGCATGATCGAGGCCGTCGACCCGGACCAGCCGGGATGGCCCGAGGCGCCCGGTCGCAGCCGGGCATACACGCTCGCCCACGAGGAGGCTGGGGTCCCGGTCGATCCGGCGCTGGTCGTCACCGTGGACTGGGGTGGCTCGGCCGGCGCCGATGCGATGGCCCGTCTCCTCAGCCTGCGTCGGCCACCGACGGCGGTCTACGCCCACTCCGACGAGGTCGCGCTCGGAGCGATCCGTACCGTCCGGCGGGCCGGACTCCGTGTCCCCGAGGACGTCTCCGTCATCGGCATCGACGACCACCCGGTCGCCGACCTCACCGATCTCACGACGGTCCACCAGCCCGTACGACGCCAGGGCGAGCTCGCCGCCCGGATGCTGCTCTCCCTGCTGGAGGACCAGGAGGTGGACCGGGCGGTCACCGTGCCGACGCACCTCGTGCCGAGGCGGAGCACCGCGCCCCCCCAGCGCGAGTTCTAGCGGCGTCGACGACACTGCCGCCCTGCCCCTCGCGGTGATCGGTGGTACGGACCGGGGTATCGGCCGGCCCGCCTACCGACACGGACCGGCCTGCGCCGTCAGGACGCCGGAGGCGACGGGGGCAGCACGCCGACCGGGCACGAGACGCCCGTCCCGCCGAGCCCGCAGTAGCCGTACGGGTTCTTGGCGTCGGACAGGTACTGCTGGTGGTAGTCCTCGGCGTAGTAGAACTCACCCGCCGGCCGGATCTCGGTGGTGACGGCTCCCAGCCCGGCGGTCCGTAGCCGCTCCTCGTATGCGACGCGCGCCGCCTCGGCCTCGGCCAGCTGCTCGGGCGTGGTGGTGTAGACCGCAGAGCGGTACTGCGTGCCGATGTCGTTGCCCTGCCGCATGCCCTGCGTCGGGTCGTGGCCCTCGAAGAAGGCCTGCAGAACGCGGCCGAACGAGACCTGCTCGGGGTCGAAGACCACCCGGACCGCCTCGGTGTGCCCGGTCCGGCCGGAGCAGACCTCCTCGTACGTGGGGTTGGGCGTGTGCCCGCCGGCGTAGCCCACGGCGGTCGTCCACACGCCCGGCAGCTCCCAGAAGATGCGCTCGGCGCCCCAGAAGCAGCCCAGCCCCAGGAGGACCTCCTGGTGGCCCGGCGGGACCTCGGCGTCGATCGGCGTGCCCAGGACGGTGTGCGTCCCGGCGAGGGCGAAGGGGCGGGTGGCGCGGCCCGGCAGCGCCTCCTCGGCGGAGACCAGGCGGGACTTCAGCGGACGGTCGAAGAGGAACACGGTTGTCCTTTCTGGCCGGGGGTGGACTCCCGGCACCAGTCTCAACATTCCGGCGGCGCCCACGCATCCCGTCACCGGCCTTACGAGGCTGTTACGCGAACGCGGGAGCGTCCCGCCCTGCGCAGAGCCCGGGTCGGCCCGGGCACCGGCTGGCCTGTTTGAGCCATGGACAGGTGGGTATGGCGCAGATCACTTATGTAAGCGCTTACTGCCCTGACTGCCGGGAGGCCTCGTGGCGGCGACGATCTACCAGGTCGCCGATCTCGCGGGCGTGTCCATCGCCACGGTGTCGCGCGTGCTGCGCGGCACAGCGCCGGTGGCGGTGCGCACCCGGCAGCGCGTGCTGGTCGCCGTCGACGAGCTGGGCTACCGGCCCAGCCAGCCGGCCCGTTCCCTGGCGGAGGGCCGGCACGCGGCCAACGGCATCGTCTTCCCCGACCTGTCCGGCCCCTACTACGCCGACGTCGTCCTCGGGTACGAGAGCGTGGCCGCCGAGCTGGGCAGCAGCGTCCTGATCCTCTCCACCCACGGGCGGGCGAAGGAGATCCCCGACCTGGTCGTGGACCTGGCCTCGCGAGTGGACGGGCTCGTGCTGCTCGGCCGGACGGTCGACGACGGGCTCGTCGCCGAGATCGCCGCCGACGGGACTCCCGTGGTCACGGTCGCCCGTGCTCCGCTCCCCGGCATCGACGCCCTCTGCACCGAGAACCGAGCGAGCGCGCGAGCACTCGCCACGCACCTCGTCGACCACGGCTACTGCAACGCCCACTTCCTGGGTGACGTCGACTCCTCGTTCGACGCGCACGAGCGCTGGCAAGGCATGAACGAGGCGTTCGCCGATCTCGGATGCCCCGTTCCCCTGCAGGTGCCGTGCCCCTACGACGAGGAGAACGGGCAGATGGCGGCCGCCCAGCTGCTCGGCGGGGCGAACCGACCCGACGCCCTGGTGTGCGCCAACGACGAGATCGCGCTCGGTGCCCTGCTCGCCGCCGAGGCGGCGGGGCTGCGGGTCCCCGACGACGTCGCGCTGACCGGCTGGGACGACGTCATGGCCGCCCGCTACAGCCGGCCGGGCCTGACCACGGTTCGCCAGCCCATGCGCCGGCTCGGCGCACTGGCGGCCCGGCGGCTGCACGAGCGCGTCACCGGCGAGCGCCCGGACGTCGCTCACGAGGTCCTCCCCACGCGGCTCGTGATCCGGGCGAGCTGCGGTGGCCACCCCGAACCGGACGAGCAGGAGGAGTGATGAGAGCCCTGACCCGAGGTGCGGTCCTGCTGTTGGCAAGCGGCCTGGTGGTCGCCGGCTGCGGCAGGGAGGAGAACGGAGAGGGTACGGGAGGGGGCGCCGAGGCCGAGGCCGAGTCCGTGGCGGAGGGGGAGGCCACGGGGACGGTCGAGGTCTGGGCGATGGGCGCGGAGGGGGAGAACCTGGACGTCCTCGCCGAGGACTTCATGGCGGAGAACCCCGAGGCGGAGGTCCGGGTGACCCCGGTCCCGTGGGAGGCCGCGCACGACAAGATCGCCACGGCCATCGCCGCCGGCGAGGTCCCGGACGTGAGCCTGGTGGGGACGACGTGGATGGGCGAGTTCGCCGCCACCGATGCCCTCGACCCGACCCCGACCGACCTCATCGACGAGGACGCGTTCTTCGACGGCGCCTGGGACACGACCGTCTACGACGGCACCTCCTACGGCGTGCCGTGGTACGTGGAGACCCGGTTGGTCTTCTACCGCAGCGACCTGGCCGAGCAGGCGGGGGTCGAGGAGCCGACCGACTGGGACAGCCTCAAGGCCCTGGCGACCGGTCTCCAGGAGGCGGGTGCCCGTTGGGGCCTGAACCTCCAGCCCGGCGCCACGGGCGCGTGGCAGACCTTCATGCCGTTCGCCTGGCAGAACGGCGCCGCCATCGTCGACGACGAGGGGAACTACGCCCTGGACAGCCCCGAGATGGTCGAGGCGCTTGAGTACTACGCCTCGTACTTCGAGGAGGGGCTTGCCTCGACCGCGCTCGCCCAGCCGGGCGAGCTGGAGTCGGGGTTCGCCGGCGGCAGCATCGGCGCCTTCGTGTCCGGTCCCTGGCACGTGACCCTGGTCGAGGAGCAGGGTGGCGAGGGCTTCGAGGAGCAGTACACCCTGGCCCACATGCCCGAGCAGGAGACCGCCACCTCGTTCGTGGGTGGCGGTGACCTCGTGGTCTTCCGCGACGCCGAGAACCGCGAGGCGGCCTGGAAGTTCGTGGAGTACGTGAGCCGGCCGGAGGTCCAGCAGAAGTGGTACGAGACCGTCAGCGCCCTCCCCTCGGTGGAGAGCGCCTGGGAGAGCGGCGAGCTGGCCGACGATCCCAAGCTCGCCCTCTTCGGTGAGCAGCTGCAGGACGCCCAGTCGCCTCCCGCCGTGCCGACGTGGGAGCAGGTCGCCGCCGTGATCGACGCCCAGATCGAGGCCGTCGTCGTGGGCGGAGCCGACCCGGCGGCCGCCGTCGCCGAGATGCAGGCCCAGGCCGAGTCGATCGGGACCGGGGGGTAGTAGTCGTGGCCACCGCGGTCGCCACCCGGCGACCCGCAAACCGCGGTCGGCGGACGCCCGAGCCACGGGCGATCCGCCGCCGCCGGGCCCTGGTCGCCTGGGGTTTCGCCCTGCCGTTCATGGTGCTGTTCCTGGTCTTCATGGCCGGGCCGGTGCTCGGCTCGTTCCTGATGAGCTTCACCGACCTTCGCAGCTCCGACCTCCGGACCCCGCTGGCCGTGGAGCCGGTGGGCCTCGACAACTACGCGCGCCTGCTGTCGGACGAGCTCTTCCACCAGGCCGCCTTCAACACCGCCTACTTCGTCCTCGTCGGCATCCCGCTCACCATGGCCCTGGCCCTGGCCGCGGCCGTGGGCCTCAACTCGGGGATCCGGCGGTTCAACACCTTCTTCCGGGTCGGCTACTACCTCCCGGTCGTGACGAGCATCGTGGCCGTGGCGGTGGTGTGGCGCTTCCTCCTCCAGCCGGACTACGGCGTCGTCAACACCGTCCTCGGCTGGGTCGGCATCGACGGGCCGGACTGGCTGAGCAGCACGACCTGGGCGATGCCGTCGCTCATCGTGATGGCGGCCTGGCGGAACATGGGCTACCTCATGGTGATCTTCCTCGCCGGGCTGCAGACGATCCCCGAGCACCTGTACGAGGCGGCCGAGCTCGACGGCGCGGGGTCCTGGGCACGCTTCCGGCACGTCACCGTCCCGCTGCTGCGGCCGACGCTGCTCTTCGGCGCCGTGATCACGGGGATCGGCTACCTGCAGTTCTTCGAGGAACCCTTCGTGATGACCCAGGGCGGGCCGCTCAACTCGACCCTGTCGGTCTCGTACCACATCTACAACCAGTTCGGCTTCGGCAACTACTCCTACGCGGCAGCCATGGGCTACGTCCTCTTCGTGGCCGTGGTGGCACTCACCGCCGTGCAGTTCCGGTTGCTGCGGCCGCAGACGTGAGGGGGCCGACGTGACCGCTCCCACCCATGCCACTACGCCGGGACCGGCCGGCCCCGGTGGTGCAGTCCAGCCCGCGGCGCCCCCGTCGGCCGCCGCGCGCCGGGGCCGACCCGAGGGCCGGGATCGCGCCTGGGTCTACGTGGCCCTCACCGTCGGTCTGGTGCTCCTGGTCGGGCCCTTCGTCTGGATGCTCCTCGGCTCCGTCAAGACCGACGCGGAGCTCCGCCAGGTCCCGCCCACGTGGCTGCCCGAGCAGGCCAGCCTCGACAACTACCGCGTGCTGTTCGAACGGCTCGACTTCGCGACGTACTTCACCAACAGCGTCGTCGTCGCGGCCACCGTCACGGTCGGCAACCTGGTGTTCTGCTCGATGCTCGGCTACGCGTTGACGAAGCTGGACTTCCCCGGCCGCAGGGCGCTGTTCGTGCTCGTGCTCGGGATGCTCATGGTCCCCGGCATGGTCATCTTCGTCCCGCTGTTCGTCATCGTCAGCAACATGGGGCTGACGAACACCTACCCGGGCCTGATCCTGCCGTACCTGGCCGGCCCGTTCGGGGTCTTCCTGATGCGCCAGTTCATCTCCGGCATCCCCGACGAGCTGATCGACGCGGCCAGGGTCGACGGTGCCGGCGAGTGGCGGATCTTCAGCCGGGTGGTGATGCCGCTCTGCGGACCCGCCCTCGCGACCCTGGCGATCCTGACCTTCCTGGCCTCGTGGAACAACTTCCTCTGGCCGCTCGTCGTGGCGCAGACCGAGGACATGTACACGCTGCCCGTCGCCCTCGCGCTCTACGCCGTCGGCCAGAACGCCACCCGGTACGGCCTGCTGATGGCCGGATCGGTCGTCGTCGTCCTTCCGATCATCGCCCTCTTCCTGCTGCTGCAGCGCTACTTCGTCCGCGGCATCACGATGACCGGCATCAAGTAGCCCAGGAGGCACACCCCATGACACTGCACCGCTTCATCGCCGGCGCGGCCGCTGCTGCGGTCCTGGCCGCCACCGGCTCGGTGGCCACCGTGGCGGCGGGCCAGCCAGGCCCACCGGTGCGCGTCTCCGACCGCGAGACGCTGGAGACCTACGCCGCCGACACGTGGCTGTCGTTCACCGCCATGGTGTACGAAGAGACCGGCCTGCCCGACGACAACATCGAGGGCGGCCTCGACCCCGAGACCCGCGGCGGCTACACGAGCCCGACGAACATCGGGGCGTACCTGTGGTCCACCGTCGTCGCCCGCGACCTCCGGCTGATCTCCCGTACCGAGGCGTACGAACGGATGGCGCAGACCCTCGAGACGATCTCCCGACTCGACCGGCACGACGACAGCGGCATGTTCTACAACTGGTACGACCCGCTGACGCTGGACGTGCTGCGGATCTGGCCGGAGGACGGCAACACCGTCTACCCCTTCCTCTCCAGCGTCGACAACGGCTGGATGGCGGCGGCCCTCATGGTCGTGCGCAACGCGGAGCCGAGGCTGCGCGGGGAGGCGGAGGCGGCGCTGGCGCCGATGGACTTCGGCTTCTACTACGACCCGGCCGCCAAGGCGGACGTGGGGCTGATCCGGGGCGGCTTCTGGGACGAGCCGCCGCCGGGCTGCTCGATCACCGACAACTACCGGGACCGCGGACCGGACGTCTACTACACCTGTCACCACTACGGCGCCTTCAACTCCGAACCGCGCATCGCCTCGTACATCGGCATCGCCCTCGGCCAGATCCCGCCCGAGCACTACTTCGGCCCGTGGCGGACCTTCCCTGCGGACACCTGCGACTGGTCGTGGAGCGAGCAGGGCGGCATCGGTGAGTGGCGGGAGTACCTCGGCGTCGACGTCTGGGAAGGCGCATACGCGTACCGCGGCTTCCACGTCGTGCCGACCTGGGGCGGTTCGATGTTCGAGGCGCTCATGCCCGACCTGTTCGTTCCAGAGGCGCAGTGGGGTGCTCGGTCCTGGGGCGTCAACCACCCGCTCTTCGTCCAGGGCCAGATCGAGCACGGTCTGGTCGAGGCCGGCTACGGCTACTGGGGCTTCTCGCCGTCCAGCGATCCCGCGGGTGGCTACCGCGAGTACGGCGTGGACCTCATGGGCATGGACGAGCCGGGCTACACCAGCGACCAGGAGCGCACGAACGTCGACATCGGCTACTACACCGTCGACGGCGTCGAGTGCCGGCCCCCGCAGTCAGTCCCCGAGGAGTACGGCGACGGCGTGGTCACGCCGCACGCGGTCTTCCTCGCCCTGCCCTACGCGCCGCGGGAGGCGCTGGACAACCTCGCAAACCTGCGGCGGGACCTCGGCGCCTACGGTCCCGGCGGGTTCTACGACGCCGTGGCCGTTGTGAGCGGTGAGGTCGCCGAGCGGTACCTCTCGCTCGACCAGGGGATGATCATGGCGGCGCTCGGCAACATGCTGCACAACGACTCGCTCAAGCGGTACTTCGTCCGCGGCGAGGTCTCCCAGGTGTTGCGTCCGGTCATGGCCATGGAGGAGTTCGTGGCCGGGCCTGCGGACTGACGGCCGTGGACACCCCCGCGACCCGCGACGCCGAAGCCGCGCGTGCGGACTGGCAGGAGCGGAGCGCCCGACGCCGGGCGGAGCGGGGACGCGCGCCATCGCTGGACCCGCCAGGTGGACTCCGCGCCACCGCCGGCGTCGCCCAGGTGACGCTGGACTGGGAGCCGGTGGAGGGGGCGGCCGGCTACCTGGTTCACCGCGCTTCCGCACCCGACGGCGCGTGGGAGCCCGTGGACTTCGGTGGGAACGACGTGCTCGCCGTACCGCACCCGCCGTTCACCGACACCACGGGTTCCCCCGGTGACCCGGCCTGGTACGCCGTCGCCTCGGTCAGCGAGGTGTCGGTGGTGGGACCCCGCTCGGAGGCAGTTCCGGCCACGCCCGAGCCGTCCGGCGAGGACCCGCCCGGGGTCACGGCGGTCGTCCGGGCCGACGACGTCGTCGGCCCGGTGGACCGGCCATGGCGGCCCATGGTGGGGTCCGAGCACCTGTCCCACGTCCTCGAACCTGCGACGACCGGGGGCCGCCCGATCGGGGCCGAGCTGGCCGACGCCCTGCGCACCTGCCACGAGGAGCTGGGGGTCGAGTCCGTGCGGGCCCACGGCATCCTCTGCGACGACCTCGGGGTCTACCGCGAGGTGGGCGGCCGACCGGTGCACGACTTCTCCGGGGTGGACCGCGTCTACGACGCCGTCCTCGACACGGGGCTACGCCCGGTGGTCGAGCTGTCCTTCATGCCGCGCGACCTGGCCGCCGACCCGACGAAGACGGTCTTCGCCTACGAGGCCGTCGTGTCGCCCCCACGGGACTGGGACCGCTGGGGTGACCTCGTACGTGCGCTGGCGGACCACCTCGTCCGGCGCTACGGGCTCGACGAGGTGCGGGAGCACTGGTCCTTCGAGGTGTGGAACGAGGCCAACCTCGAGGCGTTCTGGTCCGGGACCACGGAGGAGTACCTCCGGCTGTACGAGGTCTCCGCGCGGGCGGTCAAGGACGTCGATCGCCGGCTCCGCGTCGGTGGCCCCTCGTCAGCGGCCGCCGGCTGGGTGGGCGAGCTGCTGACCTACGCGGACGAGTCCGGTGCACCCGTCGACTTCGTCTCCACGCACACCTACGGCTGCCCGCCGCTGGACCTCCGGCCGGTCCTCGCCCGTCACGGACGGGACGGGGTGCCGCTGTGGTGGACGGAGTGGGGGGCGACGCCCACCCACTTCAACCGGGTGGGCGACGAGGCCTTCGCTGCCGCGTTCCTGCTCCGGGGCATGCGCTCCGCGGCGGGCCGGCTCGAAGCCTTGTCCCACTGGGTGGCCTCGGACCACTTCGAGGAGCTGGGTCGGCCGTCGGCGCTGCTGCACGGCGGCTTCGGTCTGCTGTTCGTCGGGAACCTCAGCAAGCCGCGCTTCCGTGCCCTTCAGCTGCTCGAGCGGCTCGGCGACCGTGAGCTCGCCGTGCGGCTCGACGGGGACGGGGCCCGGGGCATGGTCGAGGCCTGGGCGGCCTCCGACGGTGCGGGCGGGGTCGACATCGTCGTCTGGAACGGGACCCTGGACCAGTCCAAGGCCGGCGGTGCCGCCGATCTGGACCGGTCGTTGACGCTCGTCGTCGAAGGGCTCCCCGAGGACGCCTACAGGCTGTCCGTGGCCCGCGTGGACGCGCACCACTCCAACGTGGCGGCCGTCTGGCGGGCCGTGGGCGGGGGGGCGGACTGGCCGGACGAGGCCCAGTGGGCGGTGTTGCGCGACGCCGACGTGCTGGCCGAGCAGGACTGCGGTGTGGTCGAGGTGGCGCACGGCGAGGTGACCGTGGAGCTGGACCTGCCGATGCCCGGCATCGTCCACGTCGGCGTGCGTCCGGCCGGCGACTGACCTCACGCCACGAAGGCGTCGCCGCCCGCCACACCGGGGGTCCCGGCGACCCCGTCACCGCTGACCGCCGCCCAGGCGGCCCGCAGCCGCTCGACGGCGTCGGTGAGCGTCTCGGGCCCCAGGGAGTACGGGAGGCGCAGCCGGCGCTCGAAGGCCCCGTCGACGCCGAAGCGCGGCCCGGCCGCCAGCCGAAGGCTGTGACCGCCGGCCGCGCCGGCCAGGGCGCTGCTGCGGGGCGCCCCGAGGTCGCACCACAGCACGAGCCCGCCGTCCGGCCGGCGGGCGTGCCACGCCGGGAGCCGGTCCCGCAGCAGCGCG
>DASTQL010000130.1:0-13607 GCA_035761805.1 Jiangellales bacterium
GGGCGTGCAGTTCGCCGAGACGTTCGACGTGCTGCGATGGGTCCTGTGAGTGGTACCGACGACGGCATCGTCGTCGAGGTGCTCACCGAGGCCCGAGCCGAGCAGCTGGCGGACGAGCTCCTGGCGATGACGGCCGACGCCGCGTGGGACGACTGGGACCGCCAGAACCTGCTGTCCGGGCGACCCGAGAAGTGGGCGCTGAGCCTCCTGGCACTCGACGACGGCCGACCGGTGGGCTGGGCCATCGCCTCGCGCACCGCCGACAGCGTCCACCTCCACCACCTCGTGGTCGCTCCGCAGCACCGCTCGGCAGGGATCGGGAGCCTGCTCGTGCAGCAGCTCCTGAGGTCGTCCGGACCGACGCCGTTGACACTCAAGGTGCATCCCGGGAACGAGCCCGCCACCCGCTTCTACCGACGGCTCGGCTTTCGCGAGACGGGGACTGCTCCGAGCGGCTACCTGTGCTTCACCTCCGAGGCCACGGGTGACGAGGCAGGAGGTCCGACGTGAGGGTCGCGGTCCACCAGCCGAACTACGCGCCCTGGTGCGGGTATCTCGCCAAGCTCTTCCAGTGCGACGCGTTCGTGTTCTTCGACGACATCCAGCTCCCCCAGGGCCGCAGCTATGTCACTCGGACGAAGATCGCCCGAGGACACGACGGTGAGGCGTGGCTGACCGTACCGGTGAGCAAGTCGGGCAGACCGGCGATCAACCAGGTGACCATCGCCGAGCCGGACTGGGCCGAGCGGCACCTCATGACGCTGCGACACACCTATGCGCGGGCCGCGTGTGCCCAGGAGGTCCTGGAGCTGGTGACCCCCGTCTACGAAGCCGCGGGGGCGGGTCTCGCGGACTTCAACATGGCTCTGATCCGATCCGTCGCGGACCACCTGGGCTGGCAGGGCACCTTCCACCGCAGCAGCGATCACCCCAGCGAGGAGAAGGCCGACGCGCGCATCGCCGAACTGGTCGCAGCTGTGGGCGGGCAGGTGTACGTCTCGGGCGCCGGTGGAGAGAACTACCAGTCGGCCGCGACGTACGCCGAGCGCGGGCTCGAGCTCGACGTGCGAGTGTACGAACCCGTGCCGTACGAGCGTTCGGGGTGGCCCTTCGTCCCGGGGCTGTCCTGCTTGGACGCCCTCTTCCACCGCGGCAAGGATGCCCGTGCCGCGCTGACCTACCAGTAGCGCCGACGCCTGTGGGCGGTGTGATGGGATCGTCGGGTGACCTACGACGCCGTACCGCTGATCCCTCGTGACGTCCTGTTCGGCAACCCCGAGCGGGTCTCGCCCGCGTTGAGCCCGGACGGCCGGCGACTGGGCTTCATCGCTCCCGTGGACGGGGTCCTCAACGTCTGGGTCGGACCTGCCGACGCGCCCGGGGAGGCGCGTCCGGTGACCGACGACCGGGGGCGAGGGATCCGGCTGTTCGCCTTCTGCCACGACGACCGCACGCTGCTCTACCTGCAGGACACCGACGGGGACGAGGACTGGCGGCTCTACGCGCTCGACCTCGATGCAGGAGGCGACGCGCGCCTGGTCACCCCCGGGGAGGGCGTCCACGCGATGCTCCTCGGACACAACAGGTGGAACCCCACGACGGTGCTCGCGGGCCTCAACGCCGACAACCCCCAGCTGCACGACGTCTACCGTCTCGACCTCAGGTCCGGCTCGCTGGACAAGGTCGAGACCAACCCCGGCTTCGCGGGCTGGATCGTCGACTCCGACCTGCAGATCCGCGGTGGCGTGGCGATGACCGAGGACGGCGGCGCCGTCGTGCAGCTCCGGGACGCCGACGGCTCCTACTCCCCCTGGTTGATGGTCGCGCCCGAGGACGTGGCGACCACCGACGTGCTCGGCTACACCCGGGACGGCTCGGCCCTGCTGATGCTGTCGTCGGTGGATGCCAACACGGCTCGTCTCGTCCGCCTCGACCTCGCGTCCGGCGCGGAGTCAGTGCTCGCCGAGGACCCGGTCTACGACGTGTCCGGAGTCGTCCTGCACCCCGAGACGCTGGAGCCGCAGTCCGTGGTCTTCGCGAAGGAACGCGACGAGTGGTGGCACCTCGACCAGGACCTCGGTCGCGAGGTCGACGCCCTGCGCGCGCGGCTGCGCGGCGACGTGGGGATCAGCCGCTCGGTCCGCGACGACCGGCGCTGGCTGGTCACCGACATGCCGTCCGACGGCGCGGTCCACTATCACGTGCTCGACCGTGACACGGGGGAGCTGACCTTCCTCTTCGCCCACAAGCCGGCGCTGGACGACTACCGCCTCGCCCCGATGGAGCCCTTCTCGTACACAGCTCGGGACGGGCTGCAGGTCCACGGCTACGTGACATTCCCGCCCGGCGTCGAGCGCCGCGACCTCCCCGCGGTGCTCGACGTGCACGGCGGGCCGTGGGCCCGGGACGACTGGGGCTACGACCCGGAGGCGCAGTGGATGACCAACCGGGGCTACGTCTGCATCCAGGTCAACTTCCGGGGTTCCACCGGCTACGGCAAGGCGTTCGGCAACGCCGGCGACAAGCAGTGGGGCCGGGCGATGCACACCGACCTGCTGGACGCCGTGGACGACGTCGTGGCCCGGGGGTGGGTGGACCGATCGCGGGTCGCCATCTACGGGGGGTCGTACGGCGGCTACGCCGCGCTGGCGGGCGCCGCCTTCTCGCCCGACGTCTTCCGGTGCGCCGTCGACATCGTGGGGCCCTCGAACCTGCTGACCCTGTTGGCCTCCGTGCCCGAGTACTGGAAGCCACAGATCGCCTTCATGCACACCAAGGTCGGTGACCCGGAGACCGAGCGCGACATGCTGTGGGAGCGCTCCCCGCTCTCCCGGGTCGACGACATCCGCATCCCCGTCCTCGTGGCCCAAGGCCGCAACGATCCGCGGGTCAAGGTGGCCGAGGCCGAGCAGATCGTCGGAGCCCTGCGGGAGAAGGGCATCGACCACGAGTACCTGCTGTTCGAGGACGAGGGCCACGGCCTGGCCCGTCCGGAGAACCGGGAGCGCTTCTACGCCGCTGCCGAGCGCTTCCTCGCCACCCACCTGGGCGGGCGCTCGGAGGGCTGACCGCTCAGGGCCGCAGACCGGCCGTCGCGCGGAACACCTCGCCACGGCCGCGGACGACCACCTCCGGCGCGACCGCCTCGACGAAGGCCGACGCCCCAGATCGCAGGGCGAGGGTCGTCAGGCCGTCCGTCACCTCGACGATGCCGTCGACGCACACGAGCACCTGGGGCCCTCGGCGGTCGAGCCGAGCCGGCTGCTCGCCCGGGACGACCCGGATCCGGGACAGCCGGAAGTCGGGGATGTCGTCGGAGGGCCACACCTCCTCGGGCCCGGCCGGCTGCGGCTTGAGCACCGGGACCGGCTCGACGTTGACCCGCACCGTGGCGAGCAGACCGTCGACGTCCACGTGCTTGGTCGTGAGCCCCGCCCGCAGCACGTTGTCCGACGCACCCATGATCTCGATCGCAGTACCCCGCAGGTACGCGTGGGGGACGCCCGGCCCGAGCAGGAGGCCCTGGCCCGGGGCCAGCTTGACGGTCGACAGCAGCAGCGGGGCCAGGGCCCCTGGGTCGGCGGGGTAGAGCCGGGCGAGGTGCACCAACCAGGAGTACGCCTCGCAGCCGTAGGCCGACCGTGCCGCCGTGGCGGCCTCCGCCACCAGGGCCGGGCGGTCCGCCACCGGCCAGGTGACGAGCCGGGCGAAGGCGGCGCCAAGGCCGGCCGAGACGTCGTCGCCGCCCAGGTCGTCGAGCAGGCGGCACAGCCGAGGCGTCCCCAGCCGGGTGACCAGCTCTCGGGCCTCGAGCGGCCGGCGGAAGCCGCAGACAGCGTCGAAGTCGCTGAGGGCGACGATCATCTCGGGCTTCGCGTAGGGATCCCGGTAGCTCCGCTCGGGAGCGTCCCAGAGGATGCCGGACTCCTCCTCGGCCGCGAACCCGGTTCGGGCCTGCTCGGCGGAGGGGTGGACCTGGAGCGACAGCGGACTGCCCACGCCGAGGATCTTGAGCAGGAAGGGCAGGTGGTGCCCACCCCGTGCGACCAGGTCGGGACCCAGCACCCGGTCGGGGTCGTCGGCGAGGAGCGCACCGAGGGGGCGGCCGCCGACGAACGAGGGTGCACCCGGGTGTGCGCCCATCCACAGCTCGGCCTCGGGGGCACCGGTCGGCTGCCGCCCGGCGAGCTCCGGCAAGGCGGTCGGGGACCCCCACGCGTAGTCGCGGACAGGGTTGTCCATCGCGTGCACCGCGCCCATGCGGTCCCCTCCCCGGCCGTCGACGTCGGCGAGCAGCCGAGCGTAGCCGAGCACGGCGTCAGGGACCTGGGGATTCGAAACGTTCGAGCGCCGCGGCCAGGCCCTGCGAGACGCGAGCCCGGACATGCGTCCCGGCCGCGCGGTGGTCGACGTGCAGCACCTCACCGGTGTCGTGGACCTGCGACACGAGGTCGCCCCGGTCGTAGGGCACCACGACGTCCACCTCGACCGGCGGTCGCGGGAGCTCGGCCTCGACGGCCGCCGACAGGGCCCCGAGACCGTCGCCCGTCCGCGCCGACACTGCGACCGCGTGCGGTTCCTGCCGGAGCAGCCGGGACACCACGAGGGGGTCGGCGGCGTCGATCTTGTTGACCACCACGATCTCCGGCACGTCGGCGGCGCCGATGTCGGCCAGAACCCCCCGTACGGCGGAGAGCTGGCCCTCCGGGTCCGGGTGCGAGCCGTCCACCACGTGCAGGACGAGGTCGGCGTCGGCGACCTCCTCCAGCGTCGAGCGGAAGGCGTCGACCAGCTGGTGCGGGAGGTGCCGTACGAAGCCGACGGTGTCGGCCAGGGTGAAGACCCGGCCGTCGGAGGTGCGGGCCCGTCGGACGGTCGGGTCGAGGGTCGCGAAGAGCGAGTCCTCGACCAGGACGCCCGCCCCGGTGAGCCGGTTGAGCAGCGAGGACTTGCCGGCGTTGGTGTAGCCGGCGATCGCGACGGCGGGGACGGAGTTGCGCCTGCGCTCGCCACGCTTGGTGTCGCGCGTCGTCCGCATCTCGACCAGCTCGCGACGCAGCCTGGCGATGCGCTGGTGGATGCGCCGCCGGTCGGTCTCGAGCTTGGTCTCGCCCGGTCCGCGACCACCGATGCCCACCCCGCCCGCGGCGCGTCCGCCCACCTGGCGGGACAGGTTGCCGCCCCAGCCGCGGAGGCGCTGGGTCAGGTAGCGGAGCTGCGCGAGCTCGACCTGGGTCTTGCCCTCCTTGCTCTTGGCGTGCTGCGCGAAGATGTCGAGGATCAGCGCGGTCCGGTCGACGACCTTGACCTTGACGCGGTCCTCGAGGTTGCGCAGCTGTGCGGGCGACAGTTCGCCGTCACAGATGACCGTGTCGGCGCCGTGCGCGAGCACCACGTCACGCAGCTCGGCGACCTTGCCGGAGCCGATGTAGGTCGCCGCGTCGGGTCGGGAGCGCCGCTGCACCAGCCCCTCGAGGACCTGCGAGCCCGCCGTCTCCGCGAGGGCGGCGAGCTCGGCCAGCGAGTTCTCGGCGTCGGTCGCGGTTCCCTCGGTCCAGACCCCGACCAGCACGACACGCTCGAGACGGAGCCGCCGGTACTCGACCTCGCTGACGTCCTCGAGCTCGGTGGACAGCCCTACGACGCGGCGCAGCGACTGGCGCTGCTCGAGGTCCAGGTCGCCGGCGCTGGCGTCGTCCGGCTCGACCACGAGGTCGAGGTGCACCGCAGCGGCATCGTCGCGGTCTCGGGACAGTGCGGGTTCGTTCGTCATACTCCTGCTCTCAACGCCGCCGAGGGCCGGGATCATCCCGACCAGGGTGGCATGCGTCGAGGGCGGCCAGCACCAGGTTAACCGCCGGTGGTGGCCCTGTGCAGGTCGGCTGCGGCGCGGAGCAGGGCGGCGCGCCGGGCCCCGCTGCTCCGGGCCCGTTCCCGCGCCCGCAGCGCGGCCTCCCGCAACACCACCTCGCGACGCGCGCGCTCGGTCCGGGTCATCGTCATGGCTCCCGCCGCTCCCCCCACGTGGCCGCCGAGACGGCAGCCCCGGGCCCCTCACCCGGTGATCCTCACGGTAGTGATCGGAGGACCGCCGCGGATCCCCCGTTCGGCTCGACCTGTGATCCTCCGTCAGGACGAGGACCCCGACGTCAGCTCGGGGTCCAGACGGGCAGCAGCCCCGCCGCCCACGGGTTGACCAGCCCCCGCACCACCAGCTCGGCGGGCCCGCCGAGGAGCACCTCGCCGTCCCCGCGCTCGGCGACCGTCAGGGTCCCGCCGGGCACGTCGACCGCACAGGTCCACCCGGGAGGCAGGCCGTCGGCCCGCATCAGAGCCCAGGCGGCCGCGCAGGCACCCGTCCCGCACGAGGGCGTCTCCCCCACCCCTCGCTCCCATACCCGCAGCGCGATGTGGCGCGGCCCCCGCCGTACGACGAACTCGACGTTGGCACCGGCGGGAAAGGCGTCCGGGGGTTCGAGCCGCGGAGGCTCGAGCAGGGGGCCGGCGTCGGTCAGGTCCTCGACGACGGCGACCGCGTGCGGGTTGGGGATCGTGACCGGCGTCGCCGGCCAGGTCCTGCCGGGGACGGTGACCTCCGCCATGGCGTGCCCGCCCGACGGCACGCCCATCTCGACGGTGGACGACCCGCCGGGGCCGCGGTGGAGCGTCCGGACCCCGCCCCGGGTCGCGATCCCCAGCACGTCGTCGCCGGCGAGCCCTTCGTCCCACAGGTAGCGGCCGAGCACGCGGATGCCGTTGCCGCACATCTCCGACACCGAGCCGTCCGCGTTGTGGTAGTCCATGAACCACTCGGCCTCGGTGGCCTGGGTCTGCGCCGGGAGGTACGAGTCTGTGCGGACCACCCGGATGACGCCGTCCGCCCCGATGCCGGCGCGGCGGTCGCACAGCCATCGGACGAGCGCCGGGTCCAGCTCGCCGTGGACGGACCCGTCGGGGTCCGGCAGCAGCACGAAGTCGTTGCGGGTGCCGTGGCCCTTGACCCACGGGAAGGAGCGCTCCACTCGGGGATCGTAGGACCCGCGTGGAGCGCTCCGGGCACCCCGCTCGGTCAGCCCGGGCGGACCACCCCTGCCGAACCACCGCCCCGCCGTACGGGCTCCGCCGCGGCCAGCAGGCGACCGTCGGGCAGGAACTCGATCGCAGCCACCGCGCCGATCTCGGCCGTGGTGACGAGCGAGTGGCCCCGGTCGGACAACGCCGCCCCGTACTTCTCGACGAACAGTGGCTCGGCGTTGGTGGTGACCACGTTGCGTTGGGACGCCCGCGGCGCGGCGACGGCCTCCGGCAGCGTCATGCCGAAGTCGATGCGGTTGAGGAGCACCTGCTCCACGGTCGTGATGATGGTCGCGCCACCGGGCGAGCCGACTGCGAGCAGCGGCTGCCCGTCGTCCAGCACGATGGTCGGGCTCATCGACGACCGCGGGCGCTTGCCCGGACCCGGGAGGTTGGGGTCATCGGGGTGCGTCGGCGTGAAGTTGAAGTCGGTCAGCTCGTTGTTGAGCAGGAACCCGCGTCCCGGCACGACGATCCCGCTGCCGCCGGTCTGCTCGATGGTGAGCGTGTACGAGACGACGTTGCCCCAGCGGTCCGCTGTGGACAGGTGCGTCGTGGAGCCCCCGGCAGCGACACCGGCTCCGACCGGGACCGCCGTACCGCACCCGGCGTAGGCGCCGTCGGGCACACCCGGGGGCACCGGCTTCCCGGCCGCCGCGTCGAGGTCGATCTCGCAGCGACGCTCGTCCGCGAACTCCTGCGACAGCAGCTCGTCGACCGGGACGCCGGGGACGTCGCCCACGTAGCGGTTGCGGTCGGCGAAGGCCAGCGCGCTCGCCTCGAACCAGGCGTGCAGCGCCGTGGTGCGGTCGAGCGACCCCAGGTCGTAGCCCTCGAGGATGTTGAGCGTCTCACCGACGGCGATCCCACCCGAGGAGGGCACGCTCATCCCGTACAGGTCGAGGCCACGGTATGAGGAGAACGTGGGCTCACGCAGGGGTGCCCTGTAGGCGCGCAGGTCGGACAGCTCCATGAGCCCCGAGCGCACGACGCGGTTCGGATCCTGAACCACCGGCGGGTCCTGGACGGTGGCGACCACCTCGCCGCCGAGCCGCCCGCCGTACAGGACGCCGAGGCCCTCGCGGCCGAGCAGCCGGTAGGTGTGGGCGAGGTCGAGGTTGCGGAACACCGAGCCGACCGGCGGCGGGTCGCCGCCGGGAAGGAAGAGCTCCGCGGTCGAGGTGAAGTCGCCGAAGCGATCGGCGTTGGCCGCGGTCTGGTCGTGGAAGGTCTGGTCGACGACGAAGCCGCGCGAGGCCACCTGGGTCGCGGGCCGCAGGGCCTCGGCGAGCGAGATCGACCCCCAGCGGCCGAGGGCCTCCTGCCAGGTCAGCGGAGTGCCCGGGACGCCGACCGACAGGCCGCTGGTCACCGCCTCCGCGAACGGGATCGGGTCGCCGTTCTCGACGAAGGAACCCGGGCCCATGGCCGCGGGGGCCGTCTCGCGGCCGTCGATCGTGTGCACCTCACCGCTGGCGGCATCGTGGTAGACGAAGAAGCCCCCGCCGCCGATGCCGGCGGAGTACGGCTCGGTGACGCCCAACGTCGCCGCTGCGGCGACGGCGGCGTCGACCGCGTTGCCGCCCTTGCGCAGCACCTCCAGCCCGACCCGCGTGGCATCGGCATCGACCGTCGCGACGGCACCGCCCGTCCCCTTGGCCGTCGCGACCTTCTCGGTCGCCCGGGGCGCGGCCTGGGCGGCGGGGGGCAGGGACGCCACGGCGAGCGCGGCGGGCAGCGTCGCGGCGGCGAGGACGGCGACCGACGATCGGCGCATGACGGACCTCCGGGGTGAGGTGTCGAACCCTCCGCAACCTACCGGTGAAGGTGACAAATGGCACGCATCCCCGTCAGGCGACGAGCGCCAGCGCGCGCTCCACGCCGTCCGCCGCGTCGTACGGGATCCAGTGGATCCGCGGGTCCTTGCGGAACCACGAGTCCTGCCGTCGCGCGAACCGCCGGGTGGCTCGCACCGTCTCGGCCCGGGCCTCCTGCTCGGTGACCTGCCCGTCCAGATGCTGCAGCACCTGGGCGTAGCCGAGGGCCCTCGATGCCGTCCGCCCCTCGCGCAGCCCGCGCACCACGAGCCCGCGGACCTCGGCGACGAGGCCCGCCCGCCACATCAGGTCGACCCGCTGCTCGATCCGCCGGTCCAGGACGTCCCCGGGCACGTCGACACCCACCTGCACCGTCCCCTGGTACGCGTAGGTGCGCGGCGGCAGGGACGCGCGGTATGCCTCGCCGGTGATCTCCCGGACCTCGAGCGCCCGGACGACGCGACGCGCATTGCTCGGCAGGATGCGGGCGGCGACCTCGGGGTCGGACGCGGCCAGGCGCTCGTGCATCCTCTCCGGCCCGATCTCGGCGAGCTCGGCCTCCAGCCGGGCCCGGACAGCAGGGTCCGTCCCGGGGAAGTCGAACCGGTCGAGCACCGCCCGCACGTACAGCGCGCTACCGCCCACCACAACCGGCACGGCGCCGCGGGCCAGGCAGTCCTCGACCGCAGCCCGCGCCATCGCCTGGAACTCCGCCACGGTGGCCGGCTCGGTGACGTCCAGGACGTCGAGCAGGTGGTGGGGGATCCCGCGGCGCTCCGCCACTGACAGCTTCGCCGTGCCGATGTCCATGCCCCGGTAGACCTGCATGGAGTCGGCGTTGACGACCTCGCCGCCCAGCCGGAGGGCGAGGTCCACCGCAAGGTCGCTCTTGCCCGCCGCCGTCGGCCCGACCACCGCCACGACAGGGCTCGCGGAGCTGCGGGACCAGGGCACGCGCCCCACTCTCGCAGCCGCACGGTCAGCCGTGGTGCTCCCACAGCACCACGACGTACTCCACCCCGTACGGAGCGGCGTCGTAGAGCACCGCGGTGTCGGGCAGGTCGTCGCCGGCCGCACCGGCCAGCACCTGCCACGCCACCCGCCCCGCGACCATGAGCTCCCGCGCCTCCTCCGGGTCGATCGCCAGGAGAGCGTTGACGTCGCCGTCGGCCAGCGCCCGGACGGCCGCAGCGTCGAACGGGGCCGCCCGCGGGTCCTCGTACCCGGGCGCCTGGCGGGACCGCCTCGCCGACCCGTCCCCCATCACCAGGAGGGCCACCCGGTCGGCCGAGGCGGCGATGGCCTCGCCGAGCACCCGGCACGCCTCGGGACTCGAGTCGGCCGCCACCTCGTAGCCGCTGACCGTCCCGGTGGGCCGCACCCGCCCCAGCAACCACGCACCCACCGACAGCGAGAGAGGCAGCTCGGGCTCGCCGACGTCGTCGATCGGGTCGCGGCCCAGGATCACGCTCACGTCCACCCCGTACGGACGGAAGGAGCCGACCGAGCCGGACGGGTGCGGCCGCGTGGCCTGACCGCCGCCCACCACCACGAGCAGCTGCGGCTCGGTCGCCACCAGCGACTCGACCGCCCGGTCGCACGCGGCCCGCAGGTCGTCGAGCTCAGGGGCAGCCCCCGCCGCCACGTCCGGCACCAGGGCCGGCGGGTGGGGGCAGACGGCGGCGGCGACCAGCACATGCCGACCGTACCGGGCGGGGGCCCGTCCGCTGTCGCCCTGTCACGCAGCGTTCCCCGTCCGGGGCTGGATTGCGTCCGGGCACGGGTCTAGCGTCGGCGTCGGCCCCGTCCCGAGGAGGCCCCGAGGAGGCATCGTGCCCGTCCGTCCCGCTCCTGCCGTCGTCGCGGCCGGTGTGCTCGCCGCGAGCGCCGCGCTGGCCGCCGCCCTGCTCCCGGCCGCCGCGGCCCCGCCCTCCTCGGGCCCTCCCGGGGCACCGACCGTCCGGTTCGCGACGTTCAACGCCTCCCTCAACCGGAACTTCGCCGGCCAGCTGCGCAGCGACCTGTCCACGCCCGGCAACGCCCAGGCGGGGGCCGTCGCCGAGATCGTTCAGCGCACCCGCCCTGAGGTCCTGCTGATCAACGAGTTCGACTTCGACCCCTTGGCCGCCGAGCTCTTCCGGACCAACTACCTGGAGGTGCCGCGAGGCGGCGCGGATGCGATCCGCTACGACCACCTGTTCATCGCTCCCTCCAACACCGGCGTCCCGTCGGGCTTCGACCTCAACAACAACGGCGTGATCGGCGGACCGGACGACGCCTTCGGCTTCGGGTTCTTCCCCGGGCAGTTCGGGATGCTCGTGCTCTCCCAGCACCCGATCGACACGGACGACGTGCGCACCTTCCAGCTCTTCCGCTGGCAGGACATGCCCGGCGCCCGGCTGCCCGACGACCCGAGCACACCCGAGCCCGCCGACTGGTACTCCCCCGAGGAGCTCGAGGTGTTCCGGCTGTCCAGCAAGAGCCACTGGGACGTGCCCGTGCGGATCGGCGGGCGGACGGTGCACTTCCTCGCATCGCACCCGACACCGCCGGTCTTCGACGGACCGGAAGACCGCAACGGCCTGCGCAACGCCGACGAGATCCGGTTCTGGGCCGACTACGTCAGCCCGGGGCCACGGTCGGCCTACATCTACGACGACGCGGGCGGGCGCGGCGGCCTGGCGCCCGGCGCGGCCTTCGTCATCGCCGGGGACCAGAACTCCGACCCGCTGGACGGGGACAGCGTGCCCGGGGCCATCCAGCAGCTGCTCGACCACCCGCGGGTCGACACGTCGGTGACGCCGGACAGCGAGGGCGCCGTCGAGGCGTCGGCACTCCAGGGCGGGGCCAACCTGACCCACCGGTCCGATCCCCGCTTCGACACGGCCGACTTCAGCGACACGGCGCCGGGCAACCTGCGGGCCGACTACGTCCTGCCCAGCCGGTCCCTGCGCGTCCTGGACGCCGCCGTCTTCTGGCCGACGCTCGCCGACCCGCTGTCCCGCCTCACGGGGGTGTTCCCCTTCCCGTCGAGCGACCACCGGCTGGTCTGGGTCGACGTGCGTGTGCCGGGCGGTCGCTGACCGCTGCCGGCACGCGCACGTCTGCGCCGCCGGCCCGGGGTGAGGGGGTCCCGGGCCGGTCCGCCTCGACATGGTGGGATGGTTCCCGTGCTCGAGGGGCTGGACGTCACCAGGGTCGCCGTCGCAGTGTCCCTCCTGCTCACCGGGGCTGGGCTCAGCATCGCGTGGCTGCCCGTGGTGCGCGTCGAGGGCTGGACCTCGATGTTCCCGCGCGTGCTGGTCTTCGCGGGGTTGGCCGCAGCCGTGCTCGACGGCATCGGACTGGGCACGGTCCTCGGCCTCGCCCTCGCCGCCCTGGGTGGGGTCGCGGGCTGGCAGGCGCGGCCGCCCCCCGACCTGCCCCGTCCGGGCCGAGGCGGCATCGTCGCCGCTGCGCTCGTGAGTGCTCTCCTCGTCATCGCCGCGGACCGCGGCTGGTGGTTCCTCGACGCGGTCCCGGATGTCGCCCGGGTGTGGGTCTCGCTGGGTCTCGGGGCGGTGGGAGCTCTGGCCACCCTCGCGATCGCCGACAGGGAGCGGGTCCACTTCCGGGAGGCGCTGCTCCGGCACAGTCCACCTGCGTGACCCACCTCGGCGTCCCGGCGCCGGCTGGCGGCCGCCCCCTCAGCGGGGGGCACCGACCGTGGGCATCCCGAGCAGCACACCCGCTGCCCGACCTGTCGCCGACGGGTTACGGTCGTGCTCCTCCCAGGCATCCCCGGCGCGGGTGCGCCGCAGCCCGTACGTGGAGTCGTCCGCGTCAGCGACCAGGTGGTGGGGAGCCGCGTAGGTCACGCGCGTGGTCACCAGGTCTCCCGGCCGCGGCGTGGCGGCTCCGCTCGGCACCCCCACGTGCACCAGCCGGTTGTCCCGGGCCCGGCCGGAGACCCGGTGGGTCGCGGCGTCCTTGCGGCCCTCCCCCTCGGCGACGAGCACCTCGACCTCGCTGCCGACGAGCGCCCGGTTGCCGGCCCAGGCCACGTCCTCCACCGTCGCCACCAGTCGCTCGTACCGATCCTGCACGATGTCCCTGGGCACCTGGTCGGGGAGTTCGGCGGCTGGGGTCCCCGGCCGTCTGGAGTACTGGAAGGTGAAGGCCGAGGCGAAGCGGGCCGCGCGCACCACGTGCAGGGTCTGCTCGAAGTCCTCCTCTGTCTCGCCGGGAAAGCCCACGATGATGTCGGTCGTGATCGCGGCCTCGGGGATGGCGGCCCGGACCTGCTCGACGATGCGCAGGTAGCGGTCCTGCCGGTACGAGCGGCGCATCGCGCGCAACACCGCGTCGGAGCCGGACTGCAGGGGCATGTGCAGCTGCGGCATCACGGCGGGAGTGTCCGCCATCGCCTCGATGACGTCGGGCGTGAAGTCCCTCGGGTGCGGGCTGGTGAAGCGCAGCCGCTCCAGCTTCTCGACCGCTCCCACAGCGTGCAAGAGCTTGCCGAAGGCGTGGCGGTCGCCGAACTCCACCCCGTACGCGTTGACGTTTTGACCGAGGAGCGTCACCTCCTGAACTCCTTCGGCCACCAGCGCCCGAATTTCAGCCAGGATTTCACCCGGTCTGCGGTCCGTCTCACGACCACGCAGCGACGGGACGATGCAGAAAGTACACGTGTTGTTGCAACCAACGCTGATCGACACCCACGCCGCGTACGCC
>DASTQL010000131.1:0-20591 GCA_035761805.1 Jiangellales bacterium
GTCGGTGGCCGCCCTGCAGGCATCCGGACCCGTGCCCGAGGACCTGCAGGGCCAGCTGGCGTTGCCCGAGGACCTGCCCTCCCTGGTGACCGAGCTGGCCAGCGAGGTCACGGCGGAGGCCGAAGACGCCTTCGGACGCGCGGCAGCCCTGCAGGCCTTCTTCCGCTCCGCGGGTGGCTTCGAGTACGACGTCCAGACGGTCCCGGGACACTCCAGCACCGCCCTGGCCGACTTCCTGCAGGAGCGCCGCGGCTACTGCGAGCAGTTCGCCGCCTCCATGGCGGTGATGGCCAGGGCGCTGGACATCCCGGCCCGCGTCGCGGTCGGGTTCCTGCCCGGGGAGGCGCGCGGTGCCTCGGACACGTACCGCGTGCACGCCCACGACGCCCACGCCTGGCCGGAGCTGTGGTTCACCGGTGTGGGTTGGGTCCCCTTCGAGCCCACCCCCGGGCAGCGGACCGGTGGTGCGCCGTCGTGGACGGTCCCTCCGGTCGAGCGCGACGCCGGCGATGCCACCCAGGCCCCGGCGCCGGGCGGGCCGGGCGGAGCGGTGCCGCCCACCAACCCCCGGATGGCCGACCAGCAGCTGCTCGAGGGGGAGGAGACCTCGGCTCAGGGGGTGGCCGCCGGGACCCCGTGGTGGCCGCTGGGCGTGGGGGGCCTCGCCGTCATGGCGGTGCTCGCGATGCCCGCCGCCGTCGCGTGGTTGCGGCGCGGGTTGCGTTGGCGCCGTGCGGGCGCGGATCCCGGCCGACAGGCCGAGGCCGCCTGGGCGGACCTGCGCGACGCAGCACGGGACGCCGGTCTGCCGTGGGACCCGGCGACCACGCCGCGCTCGGCCGGTCACGACGTCGCGGAGCGCATCCACCTGGACGATGACTCCCGGGACCTCCTCACCCACGTGGTCGGCGCTGCGGAACGCGCCCGCTACGCCCGGGTGGCCCCGCCGGTCGAGGGGCTGCGCGGTGACTCGGACCTGCTGCGCCGTACGGTGCTCCGTCGCACTTCCCGACTGCGTCGGCTGCGGGCGCGGATGTGGCCGGCCGCGACCCGGGACCTGGTGGCGGTGTCCGCCGAGCGGGTTGCGGACGGGCTGGACTGGGTGGACTCCACCGGGGAACGGGTCAGGACCAGGGCGGGCGCGCTGCTGCGGCGACGGACGGCGTAGGGCGACGGAGGGGGCGTGCGCGGCGGGCCCGGCCGGGCCTCAGCGCCCGGGACCTTGCTCGCGGCGCCGGCGCCAGCGCTCCTCGACCCGGTCCATGAAGCCACCGCCCTGGCGAGCCCGCTTGCTGCGCCCGGTCGAGGCGGGTGGGCCGAAGGTGCCGATCTCGCCGGGACCCGGCATCCGCCGCCAGGAGGTCACGGCGAACCACGCCGCGGTGAGCATCACGACGAAACCGGCGACACCGAGCGGGATGACCTCGCTGACGGCTCCGGTCATGAGCACGACGACGCCGAGGACGAAGGCGACCGAGGCCAGCAGCGCGCGCCGCCGGTAGTGCGAGCGCAGGTCCGCCCCACTCATCGTGGTGGCGAACTTGGGGTCCTCGGCGTGGAGCGCCCGCTCCATCTGCTCGAGCAGGCGCTGCTCGTTCTCGGAGAGAGGCACCGGTCCCTCCACAGGGGCGTGGTCGCTGGCGTGGTCGTGCTCGTGTCAAGCATAAGCACGCGACCGGGCCCGCGAAACCCGACCGCCGGACTCCGAGCCCGGGACCGAAGACCCTCGCCTCCGGTCTCGCTGGTCGCGGGCTGTCGTGCCGGATCGGTCCGGTGGACCCACCAGGGTCGCCGGGCGTACGACGCCCCAGCCGAACCGGCGGACCGCCCGGTCCACGGCCTGCTCGGCCTCCCGCCGACCGTGCTCCCGGTCGTCGAGGGCGAGCTGGCGCGGCCGGGTGCCGGCCGGTGCCAGGCGCTCGACCCGCACTCCCACCAACCGCAACCGGGCCCGCTGCAGGCCGAGGGCGTCGAAGAGGCCGCGGGCTGTGGCGTAGACCTCCTGGCCGACGTCCGTGGCATCGGGCAGGGTCCGCGACCGGGTGATGGTGGCGAAGTCGGCGAACCGGACGGTGAGGACGACCGTGCGGCCTTCCGTCCCGGCGGCCCGCATCCGCGCCGTGGTGCGCTCGGCCAGCCGGAGCAGCTCGCGGTGGACGTGGGCGGGGTCGTCGACGTCGTACGGGAAGGTCTGCTGGGCACCGACGGAGCGCTCCGGCTCGGTGCCGACGACCCGGCGCTCGTCCCTGCCCCAGGCCAGCGCGGCCAGCCGGGCACCCAGGCCCGGGCCGAGCGCCCGGCACAGGGTCGCCTCGGGCACCTGGGCCAGGTCTCCCACGGTCCGCAGCCCCAGCCGGAGCAGTTGCTCCTCGGTCCGCTCCCCTACTCCCCACAGCTCTCCCACCGGCAACGGGTGGAGGAACGACACGACGGATCGGGGCGGGACCAGCAGCAAACCGTCGGGCTTGCATCGGGTGGAGGCGAGCTTGGCGACGAAGGGAGTGGCGGCAGCTCCCACCGAGCAGGTGATCCCCTGCTCGTCGGCCACCCGGTCCCGCAGGGCGGCCGCGATGTTGCCCGGCGGGCCGAGCCGGCGGACCGACCCGCCGATGTCGAGGAACGCCTCGTCCAGCGACAGCGGCTCGACGACGGGGGTCACCGAGCGGAAGATCTCCATGACCCCGGCCGACACCCGGGTGTAGAGGGAGAACCGAGGCCGCAGCACCTCCGCCGCCGGGCACAACCGCCGGGCCCGGGTCATCGGCATGGCCGCGTGCACGCCGTGCCGGCGCGCCTCGCAGGTCGCCGAGAGCACCACGCCGCGACTGTCCCCGCCGACGATCACCGGCCGACCCCGCAGGTCGGGACGGTCCCTCAGCTCGACGGCGGCGTAGAAGGCGTCCAAGTCGACGTGCAGGACCGTGCAGGCACCGGCGCCGGCGAGCTGCCGGGGTGCCCGGCTCACCGGGTCCCCCTGGGGTCGGGCCGCCGGGGCCGGGCCTCAGCCGAGCACGGCGAGCAGGTGGAGCTGGCCGGCGATGGAGCGGAAGGCCGGGTGGGAGGCGACCGCCGTCTCCAGCCCGAGCAGGGCGTCGGCCGCACCGGGCTCGTCGACGAGGGTGCCGGGGACCAGGTCGGTGAACACCCGGACGCCGTGGACCTCACGGACCTGCAGCCCCACGGAGGCCAGCAGGGCGACCAGGCCGGCCTCGTCGAAGCGTCGTGGCAGCGGGTCGGCGGCTCCCCACCGACCGTCGGGGTCGGTGAGGGCGTGCCGGGCGTCCAGCAGGTGGCCCGCAGCGGCCCGGGAGAGCACGGCGGCATGGCGCTGCGCAGCGAGCACACTGGCCAGACCGTCGGGTCGCAGCACGGCCGCCATGCCCCGCACGGCCGCGGCCGGGTCGTCGACCAGCTCGAGTACGCCGTGCCCGAGCACCGCGTCGGCGCTGGCCGCCGAGACGACGTCGAGCAGGTCCGCGGCGTCGCCCTGGACGGCCCTGACCCGGTCCGTGACCCCGGCCTCGGCGGCTCGGCGCTCCAGCGCGGCGAGGGCGTC
This sequence comes from Jiangellales bacterium, assembly GCA_035761805.1. Taxonomy (GTDB): domain Bacteria; phylum Actinomycetota; class Actinomycetes; order Jiangellales; family Jiangellaceae; genus DASTQL01. Next base: position 3,557 of record DASTQL010000131.1, read on the forward strand.
GGGGCTGGGGTCGACGACGGTGACCCGGTGCCCTGCCTCGGCCAGCGGGACGGCGACCCCGCCTGTCCCCCCGCCGGCGTCGACGACGTCGAGCCCCTCACCGCCCCTGGCGTGCCCGACCAGCGCGGTGGACAGCAGGTCGTGCACGACGGCGGTGCGCACCGGTCGGCGTGGGCGGTCGGCCACGCGGTGCCTCCTCGAGGAGTGCGGGCGGTCGGGCCACACCCTAGGACGTGGGCTCCTCCGTCGGGGCGGGTCGACCGGCGCTCGGACACTTGCCTCACCGCCCGGAGCTGCCCGGGCTGGCGTGCCAGAGCTTGCGTGGCGGCGCCTTGGGATCCTGGCCGGGCGGCCGCACGTCGGCGTAGGGCGACTGGCGGAACCCGCTGGGGTGGACCAGCACCCGGCGGCGCCCCATCCCGCCGGCCGTCGGACCGTTCTCGTCCTCCCCGCCGCCGAATCTGCCGAGTCTTTCAAAGGACTCGTAGGTCTGGGCCGCGGCCCCGGTGGGCGGCCGGGCCATCACCGGCCGGGACGACCGGCTGGCCGCGGCCCCGGCGACCGCCTCCTCGGTGAACCCCGGAGGCTCGGTGAGCACGGCCCGGACGGCCTCGGCCCCGCCCGCCGACCAGGCGGCGTGCAGCCCGGTGAGCTCCCAGCAACCCGTCGCCCGCAGGGAGACCCCCCGTGGTCCGGTGCGACGCAGGACGCCGCGGACGACGAGCAGCCAGGAGTGGAAGAGGGTGGCGGCGTAGGGGCCCTGGGCGTCGTCGAAGAAGGTGGCGTCGACCGGCCCGGTGGCGTCGTCGAGGGTGAGGAAGACGACCCGCCGGCCGGACCTGATCGGCGGGGTCTGGGTCGCCACCTTGACCCCGGCCACCAGCAGCTCGGAACGGGAGCGGCGGTGCAGCATCTCGGCCGAGCGGGTCACCCCCAGGTCGTCGAGCATCGGCGCGTAGAAGTCGAGCACGTGACGGCTGGCGTCCAGGCCGAGCACGTCGAGCTCGGCCCGTACCCGCTCGGCGTCGTCCATCTCGGGCAGCCCCGACCCCGCCTCCTCCGCGGGTGTGTCACCGAGGTCGAGGGTCAGCTGGACGGCGGGCGGCGGGGAGGTGTGGCGGCCCCGTGACGAGGGTGCGGGGCGGCCGGCGGGACTGCTCCTGCCGGAGCGGGCCACCGCTCGGCTCCACCGGTCGAGGTCGGCAACCTGGAGCAGCAGGTCGCGCCGGGTCACCCGGCCCCGCCGACGCACGGGCGGCGCCACGCCCAGGCCGTAGATGCTGTCGAAGGCCCCCGCCACGACGAGCCGCTCGACCACCGGGCGGGAGACGCGGGCCCGGTGCCAGAAGTCGGTGAGCGAGTGGTAGGGCCGGCCGGCGACGACCCTAGCCACCTCGGCGTCGGAGATGCCCTTGACGTCGGCGAGGGAGAGCCGGATGCCGTAGGCACGGCCGTCGGGCAGGCCGGGAGGTGGAGCCGTCCGAGGGGGCCGGCCGAGGACCTCCGGCGGGGGCTCGCCGAGGGGGTCCACCCGCTCGACCCGGTAGACCTCGTCGGAGGCGTTGACGTCGAGCGGGAGGACGGCGATGCCGAAGTTGCGGGCGTCGTCGAGGATCAGCCGGCGGGGGTACATGCCCGGGTCGTGGGTGAGCACCCCGGCCAGGAAGGCCGCCGGATGGTGCGCCTTGAGCCAGGCGGACTGGTAGGTCGGCAGGGCGAAGGCTGCGGCGTGGGCCTTGCAGAAGCCGAAGGAGGCGAAGGCCTCCAGCACCGCCCAGACCCGCTCCACCGTGGCCCGGTCGTAGCCGCGGGCCAGCGCCCGGGCGGGGAACCAGGTGCGCACCTCCTCCTTGCCGACGCGGTCCCCCAGGGCCCGGCGCGCCTCGTCGGCCTCGGCGTGGTCGCACCCGGTGAGGACCGCGATCATCTCGACCACCTGCTCGTGGAAGACCACGACCCCGCAGGTCTGGCGGAGCACCTGTTCCAGGTCGGGGTGGAGGTACTCGGGCTCCGCCCACCCCTGGCGGGCGCGCAGGAACGGGGTGACCATGTCGCTCTTGACCGGTCCCGGCCGGAACAGCGAGATGTCGACGACGATGTCGTCGAAGGTCTCGGGGGCGAACTTGCCGACCAGCTCCCGCTGCCCGGGTGACTCGATCTGGAAGCAGCCCAGGGTGCGGGTGCTCTGGATCAACCGGAAGGTCGCCGGGTCGTCGAGCGGGACGTCGGCCCGGTCGTCGAGGTCGATCGCGTCGCCGTCGACCCGGCGGACCTCGTCGACGGCGTGGGCCATCGCCGACTGCATCCGGACGCCCAGCACGTCGAGCTTGAGCAGCCCGAGGTCCTCGACGTCGTCCTTGTCGAACTGGCTCATCGGGAACCCGGCGAAGCTGCGCTCGACCGGGGTGCGGTCGAGCAGGGTGGTGTCGGAGAGCAGCACGCCGCAGGGGTGCAGCGCGATGTGCCGGGGCAGGCCGTCGAGCCGCTCGACCAGGGTGAGCAGGAGGTCCAGGCGGGCCGCCGAGATGTGGCTGGCCCGCAGCTCGGGCAGCTCGGCCAGCGCCGGCCGCACGTCGCGGGCCCGGATGTGCGGGAAGGACTTGGCCAGGGCGTCGACCTCTCCCACCGGCATGCCCAGGGCGGCACCGACGTCCCGGACGGCGTGGCGGACCCGGTAGGTGTCCATCATGGACACGCAGGCCACCCGGTCGGTCCCGAAACGCTCCAGGACCGCCTCGTAGACCTCCTCGCGGCGCGCCGACTCCACGTCGACGTCGACGTCCGGCAGTGCCTGCCGCAGGGGGGACAGGAAGCGCTCCATGAGCAGTCCGTGGCGGACGGGATCCACCCCGGAGATCCCGAGCAGGTAGCAGACCAGGCTGCCCGCGCTGGATCCCCGCGCGGCGACCCTGACCCCGAGGTCACGGACGAGGTCGCAGACGTCGGCGACGGTGAGGAAGTAGGTCGGGTAGCCGAGCCGGTGGACGGTCCCGAGCTCGGCGTCCAGGCGGTCGAGGACCTCACGGCCGGGGCGTGGGCCGTAGCGGGCCGACAACCCGGCCTCGCACCGCTCGCGCAGCACCGTGTCGGCGGGCCGGGCGGCGCCACCCCCGGTGAGCACCTCGAACTCCGGGAAGTGCACCTCGCCGATGCCGAGGTCGGCACGCGGGTCGAGGACGCAGCGCTCGCCCACTCTCCGGGTCGCCGCCAGCAGCCGCCGGGTGGCCCCCGGCTCGAGGCCGGCGGCCCGGACGACGTCGTCGGCGACCTCGGCGATCTCCTTGCCCGACTTGAGGTAGCCCTCGGCGTTGGCCCGGTCGACGTGCCGGACGTCGAGGGCCACCAGCCGCCGGGCGGCGTCGAGGACGTCAGTGACCGGGGCGTCCCTCCGGTCGGCGTAGCGCACTGCGTTGGTCAGGACGGCCGGCACCCCGGCCGCCCCCGCCAGGGCGAGCAACCGGGCGGCGTGGGAGGTCGCCCCGGGACCACTGCCGGCCGCCCGGTGGGAGACCACCTCCACGACCAGGTCACCGGTGCCCAGGACCTCGCGCCAGGACCTCAGCACGGCGCCGGCCAGGTCGAGGCGGCGGTGGGCCAGGGCCGTCCCCACCTCCGACGCCGGGCCGAGCAGGACGAGCAGGTCCCCGCCGGAGGCGTGCTCGGCAACGAGGTCCAGGCTGGTCACCGGTTCGCCCCGCTCGCCGGCGAGATGCGTGGCCGAGACCAGGCGGCACAGCGCCGCCCACCCGGCCCGCCCCTGGGCCAGCACGGTCACCCGGGGTAGCCGCAGGTCGACCTGCGCACCGCCGCGGGCGGGGGTGCGTGGGCCACCCGCCCGACCGGCCACCCCGCGCCCACGCCGATCGGGGGACGGCAGCAGGCCGGACGGGTGGACGGCCAGGTCGGCTCCGATCACCGGCCGGATCCCGGCCGTGGAGCAGGCCTTGGCGAAGCGGACGGCGCCGTAGACGCCGTCACGGTCGGTGAGACCGAGGACGTCCATGCCGTGCTCGCCGGCCCGCTCGACCAGGGTCGCGGGCGAGGATGCACCGTGCCGGAGCGAGTAGCCGGAGGCGACGTGGAGGTGGACGAAGGGATCGCTGGTCATGAGGAGTCCCGAGACCGGTCACCGGTGCTCGGCCGGTCGCGCTCACCCGGCCCGGAGGGGAGCCGTGAGGTCGACGAGCGGGTCGAGCGCCTCCTGGCGGGGCAGGCCCAGCACGGCGATGACCGTGCCGAGGAAGGCCTCGGCCTGTCGGAGCAGGTCGTCGGCCTCCCGCGCGGTGACGGCGCGCCCCAGCCCGGCCTCGGCCGCCGCTCGCTTGTCCGCCCCCGCGGCGAAGAAGGCCGCCCACTCCCCCAGCTCGGGGGCCACCTCGGTCAGGACGGTCCAGACGTCGCGGGGTCCCGAGCGGCGACGGCGCGGCGCTCGGGTGCGGGCGGCGAGCACCGCCGCCCCGGCCCGCAGGGCGGCCAGGTGCGCGGCGACGTAGCGATCGGCGGGCGTCGTCGCGGTGGCCGACTCCCCCAGACAGTCACGGGCGTGGGCGAGCAGGTCGAGCACGCAGTGCCCCAGCGGTGCGCGAGGTGGCGGAGGAAGGGAGGGCATCGGAGAACTCCTCGAGGGTGAGTGGTGGTGGTGGGTGGGTGTCAGTCGTGCGCGCGCCGGAGGACCCAGGTGCCGTCCGCCATGTCCGTGGCCAGGTCGAAGACCCCCGACGGGGACCACCGCCCGGCTCCGGCCTCGACCCGCCAGATCTCCCGCTCGCCGTCGTCGAGGACGCCCAGGGCACCATCGGGACCGGCACCGGGACCACCGGCACCGGGACCACCGAGGCGCCGGCCGGGCGGGTCCACGGTGCCCTCGGCCTCCACCCCCTGGACCGCCCGGGCCGCCGCGGAACGCCACCACGGCCCGGTCTCCACCCAGTGGGCGAGCACCGCCCGTACCAGGAAGAGCCGGTCGCGCCACAGGAACTGGGCAGGTGCCTCGGCCCCGGCGACCAGCCCGCGCCGGACCTCGACCTGCTCGTCGTACCGTCGGGACATCGCCGCCTCCGTCTCGTCACCGTGCGGCCGGGTGGCCGCGCCGAGGGCGCACCGGAGGAAGGCGGTGCTGGTGGTCGCGGGTCCGCCGGCCGGCCGAGGCGCTTCCCCACACCCCGACCGCCCGGCGGACCCGTCGGGCGCGGGGGTCGAGGACCGCGCCCGGCGGGAGACCCGCCTCCCCGGTGGCCGGGTCATGACGCTCCGCACCACCGGAGATGATCGAACATCTGTTCGAACACCCTCCACAGTACACCCCTGCCCCGACAGCACGTCAACGTCCCGCAGACTGGGCAGGCGGGGGACGGGGGCCCGCGGGCTAGAGTCCCGCCGTGACCGAAGCGACGCTCCCGCCGGCGGCGGTGCGGGTGGCCGAGGCCCTGCGCGACGGGGGCGTCACCGGCCGGCTGGTCGTCCTCCCCGAGCCCGCGCCCACCGCCGCAGCGGCGGCTGCCCAGCTCGGGTGCGAGGTCGGTGCCATCGCCAACTCGCTGGTCTTCCGGGCCGACCACCGGCCCCTCCTGGTGCTGACCAGCGGAGCGCACCGCGTCGACACGGCCCGGGTGGCAGCCCTGCTCGGGGTGGCCCGGATCGACCGCGCCGATCCCGAGTTCGTCCGCCGGCACACCGGCCAGGCGATCGGCGGCGTGGCCCCGGTGGGCCACCCCACGCCGGTGCCCACGGTGGTCGACGTCTGGCTGGCCCGCCATGCTCGGGTGTGGGCGGCCGGCGGCCACCCCAGCACGGTCTTCCCCACCACGTACGACGAGCTGCTGCGCATCACCGGCGGCACGACGGCCGAGGTGGGCGGCTGACTCCCCCCGTCCCTGCCCTGGTCACCCTGCACCTGTGGGGTGTGCCAAGGCGCCACGTGCCCACCGCCGTCGCCCGGATGGCCCTGGACCGGCGGATCCGGGCGATGCCGGGCCTGCGCTTCGCCAAGCTGCTCGGCACCGGCGGCGGCCCGACCTTCACGGTGCGGGACGCTGACCCACGGCACTGGGGTCTGCTGGCCACCTGGGAGTCCGACGAGGCCGCCGGACGGTTCGAGGACACCCCGACCGCGCGGTCCTGGGGCCGGATCTGCGAGGAGGCACTGCGGGTCCGCATGGTCCCCCTGTCCAGCCGCGGCCGGTGGTCGGGGCGGGAACCCTTCGGTGGCCCCACACCCCGGCCGTGGGACGGCCGCGTCGCCGCCGTGACCCGGGCCCGCCTGCGTACGCGGACCACCCCGACCTTCTGGCGCGCGGCACCGCCGGTGACCCGCGAGCTCCAGGCCAGTCCCGGCCTCCTGCTGGCCACGGGGATCGGTGAGGCACCGGTGGGCCTGCAGGGGACGTTCTCCCTGTGGGAGTCCGCTGCAGCGCTGAGCAACTTCGCCTACCGAGGCCCACGGCACGTCGACGCCATCCGACGGACCGGCGAGGTGGGATGGTACGTCGAGGAGCTCTTCGCGCGCCTCGGCGTGCTCGAGGTGACCGGCACCTTCGCCGGCTCGACCTGGGAGGTGTGAGCGGGTGGACGTCCTCCCCCTCGCGCTGGCCGGCGGCTGGGCGTCGGGCATCAGTTCCTACGCCACGGTCCTGGTCATCGGCCTGGCCGGGCGCGCCGGTCTCGCCGACGTCCCCGACGGCTTGGAGCGCACCGACGTGCTCGTCGTGGTCGGGCTGCTCACCGCGGTGGAGTTCTTCGCCGACAAGATCGCGTGGTTGGACAGCGTCTGGGACTCGGTCCACACGGTGATCCGCCCGCTCGTCGCGGCCGGCCTCGGTGCGCTGCTCGCGGGCGAGGCGGAGACCCTCACCCAGGCCGCGACCGCCGCGCTCACGGCCGGGGTCGCCCTGCTCTCGCACTCGGCCAAGGCCGGCCTCCGACTCGCCGTGAACACCTCCCCCGAGCCCGCGAGCAACGTCGCGGTCAGCGCCGCCGAGGACCTCTCCCTGGTCGGCGTCCTCCTGCTGGCCACCCAGGCGCCCTGGCTCGCGGCGGCCATCGCGATGCTCCTGCTCGCCATCGGCCTCGGGCTCGCCTGGTGGCTGCTGTCCAGGGTCCGCCGAGGCTGGCGGCGGCTGTGGGAGCGGCTCGGCGTGGGACCACCGGCCCCGCCCCCGGTTCCATGAGGCACCCGGCGCTCTGCGCGCCGGACGGGGCCGGCTACGGCAGGCTGGTCCCGTGACCGACGCCGCGCCCGCCGTCTCCGAACCTCCGTCGCGAACTCCTCGTGCCGACCGGACGACGACCCCGGCGTGGGTGCTGACCGGCGCCGGCGTCGCGCTGCAGGTCACGTACCCGCTCCTGGACGACCCGGCCCTCCGCGTCGTGACCGTCGCCAGCGTGGTGTGTTTCGCCGCCGCCGCGGTCGCGCACGCCGCTGCGACCAGGGGCGCGGGATGGGCGGCCGGTCTGGTCGGCATCGCCATGGGGACCGGCCTCGTCGTCGAGGCCGTGGGGGTGGCGACCGGCTACCCGTTCGGCAGCTACGGCTACGAGTCGTCGTTGGGCTGGCAGCTGTGGGGCGTCCCGCTGCTCGTCCCGCTCGCGTGGCTGATGCTCGCCTACCCGTGCCTGCTCGCCGGGCGCCGCCTGGCCGGCGGCCGGACGTGGGCGTCCTGGGCGGTGGCCGCGTGGACCCTGGCGGCGTGGGACCTGTTCCTCGACCCGCAGATGGTGGCGGCGGGGCACTGGTCCTGGGCCCATCCCGAGCCTGGTCTCCCCGGCATCCCGGACGTGCCGCTGACCAACTACGCCGGCTGGCTGGTGACCGCGACCGTGATGATGCTGCTGCTCGACCGGCTGCCGCGGACACCCGGGGACGGCCGGCTACCGGTCGACGGCGCGCCCGCCACGACGCTGCTGTGGACCTACGGCTCGCAGGTGCTGGCCAACCTCGCCTTCTTCGGCAGCCCGGCGGTGGCGCTCTGGGGCGGGCTGGCGATGGGCCTCACCGTGGTCCCGTACGCACTGGCCCTCCGGCACGACCGGCCGGGTGCGGCGCGCGACCCGGTCCAGGCTCGGGCGGCGACCGGGCGGGCGGGGTGAGGTCGCTGCTCCGCGTGGTGGCAGCCTCCGGCTCGGTCCTGGCGGCGGGCCTGACGGCTCACACCGCCTGGAACCTGACCCGGTTGCGCATCCCGCCCCCCGACCCGCCGCCGGTGGCGGAGGTCGTGTCGGTGCTGCTGCCGGTACGCGACGAGGCCGAGCGCGTCGGCACGTGCCTGCGCTCGGTGCTCGGCCAGCAGGGCGTGGCCCACCTGGAGGTGGTCGTGCTCGACGACGGGTCCACGGACGGCACGCCCGACGTCGTCCGGGAGATCGCCGGCGGCGACCCCCGGGTGCGCCTGCTGCAGGGTCGGCCGCTCCCGGAGGGGTGGCTGGGCAAGCCGCACGCGTGCGCCCAGCTCGCCGAGGCCGCGCGCGGGACCGTCTACGTCTACGTCGACGCCGACGTGGTCCTGGAGCCGCACGCCGTGGCCTCGACGGTGAGCCTGATGCGCGAGGCGCGGCTGGACCTGGTGTGCCCCTACCCCCTCCAGCTGGCCGACGGGCTGGGGCCCCGACTCGTGCAACCGCTGCTGCAGTGGTCCTGGCTGACGACGCTGCCTCTCGGCGTCGCCGAGCGCTCCCCGCGAGAGTCGCTGTCGGCCGCCAACGGGCAGTTCCTCGCCGTGGACGCCAAGGGCCTGCGCCGGGCCGGCGGCTGGTTCGCGGTCCGCGGCGAGGTGCTGGACGACGTCGCGCTCCTGCGGGTCGTCAAGCGCATGCTCGGTCGCGGGACGGTCGCCGACGGCACCCACCTGGCCAGGTGCCGGATGTACGACGGCTGGGCCGACCTGCGCGAGGGCTACACCAAGTCGCTGTGGTCGGCCTTCGGCTCCCCCGCGGGTGCTGTCGCCGTCACGGCCCTGCTCTGGCTGGCCTATGTCGCCCCGCCGCTAGCCGCGGTGGTCGCCGGGTCGCGGGCCGGGGCGCTGGGCTACGCGGCAGGGGTGGCCGGACGCGTGCTCGTCGCCCGGCGCACGGGTCAGCGGGTCTGGCCGGACACCCTGGCCCATCCCGTGTCGGTGGTCCTGCTCGGGTGGCTCACCACCCAGTCCTGGCACCGCCGTCGACGGGGCGAGCTGACCTGGAAGGGCCGCCGGGTGGGGTGACGGCCGTGAGGTCGCCCGCGGGGGGCCCACCTCGTCCTGGGACGGGTGACCACCGCTCCCGTACGGTCGAAGCCGTGGCTCCCGGGATCGACGTCGCCGCGCTGACCGATCGGCTGGCAGCCGCCCTGGTGCGGGACCGGCCGGTCGTCGTGTGGTGCGGCTTCCTCGCCGGCGCCACCGCCCTCCTGTCGCAGCTCGAGGCCTACGGAGCGCACCGCCCTCTGGTCGTCGCGGGCAGCATCGGGACCGGGCCGCTCCCGCCGCCGGGGTCGTGCGAGGTCCTCGTGCTCGACCTGCCGCCCGTGTCCACGGTGAGCGAGCAGGTTCGCCGCGAGAGCCGGCTGGTCGGCACGCCGCCACCGGAGGCGCTCGCGGCAGTCGAGGCCTACGACCCGCAGAACCACGCGGTCGTCCTGGCCGGGCCCTTCACGACCGCGCGCCACGTCGGCGGACGCCCCGTGCTCGACGGCCGGCTGCCAGCGTGGGAGGCGCTGGAGGACAAGACCCTCGCGGACGAGCTGTGCGACGCGGCCGGGGTCCCGCGTCCCCCGTCCGCGGTCGTGCCTGCGGAGGAGACCGGCCTCCGCGCAGCTGCTGCGGGGCTGGACGACGGCGACGGGACGGTCTGGGCAGGCGACGCGAGCGTCGGCATGAACGGTGGTGCCGACCTGGTCCGCCGGGTCGGTCCTGGCGTCGACGCCGCCGCCGTGGCGGCGTTCCTGGCCGGTCACTGCCGCCGGGTGCGGGTGGCCCCGTTCGTCGAGGGGATCCCGTGCAGCATCCACGGCCTGGTCACCCCGGACGGTGTCGCCGTGCTGCGGCCGGTGGAGCTGGTGATCCTGCGCGGGCCGGCGGCGGATCGCTTCACCTACGGCGGCGCGGCCACCTGGTGGGACCCGCCCGAGTCGGATCGGGAGGTCATGCGGTCGTACGCCCGTGCGACGGGAGCCGAGCTGGCGGCCCGGGTGGGCTTCCGGGGCGGCTTCAGCCTGGACGGCGTCCTCGGCCCGGACGGCTTCGTGGCGACGGAGATCAACACCCGCTTCACCGGTGGGCTCGCCCTGCTGGCCACGACGCTGCCCGACCTTCCCGTCGCGCTCGTCCAGGCCGCACTCGTGTCGGGCGTGGACCTGGGCGTCGACGCGGCCGCGCTCGAAGCCACGCTGCTGCCCGCAACCGACGCCCGCCGCAGCGGCGGCGCCAACGCCGTCTCCACCGCCGTGCACCCCGGGTCCACGGTCTCGGTGGGAGTCGTCGCCGATGCGGGCCCCCGGCTGCGGGTCGCCGGCGACGGGGAGGCGCCGCGGGCGACGATCGAGCTCGGCCCGTCCTCGCCCGGCGGGCTGGTCCGGCTCGCCCCGGAAGACGGGCTGGTGCCGGCGGGCAGGAGCGTCGCCCCGTACGCGGTGGGCGCGCTCGCGCTCGCCGACGACCTCTGGGGCACCGGCTTCGGTCCGCTGCAGGCGGCCAGGCGGGTCCGCTGAGCGGGCGTTAGGCTCGCCGCTCGTGGGGCGGGTCGTCGTCGTGGGGGCGGGCCTCGGGGGACTGGCCGCCGCGACCAGGCTGGCCCGGCTCGGGCACGACGTGACGGTCCTCGAGCAGGCGGACACCGTCGGCGGCAAGCTCGGCACCTACTCGCGCGACGGCTGGACCTTCGACACCGGACCGTCGCTGGTGACCCTGCCCGCCGTGTACCGGGACCTCTTCCGCAAGACCGGCCGCCCGCTGGAGCGGGAGCTCGAGCTCGTGCCCGTCGACCCCGCGTGCCACTACCGCTTCCCGGACGGGGTCGAGCTGGACGTGCCCAACGCGTCGCGCGCAGGGATCCGGCGGGCCTTCGACGACGCGCTCGGGCCCGGAACGGGGACGCAGTGGTCGACCCTGATGGACCGGGCGGAGCGCATCTGGCGGGCGACGAGGGTGCCGTTCCTGGAGTCCCCGCTCGGCCCGGCGGACCTGCTCCGCCTCTCGCGCAGGGTCGGTGACCTGCGTGCCGTCGCCCCGGGGCGGACGCTGCGCGGGCTCGGCGCGGAGTATCTGCGCGACCCCCGCCTGCGGATGTACCTGGACCGCTACGCCACGTACACCGGCTCGGACCCGCGCCGGGCCCCTGCTGCGCTCGCCGTCATCCCGTACGTGGAACAGACCTTCGGGTGCTGGTACGTGCCGGGCGGGCTCCGCCGGCTGGCGGAGGCCGTGCTCGCGCGAGCAGAGGCGCGAGGGGTCCTCGTACGGACGGGAGCCGACGTCACCGAAGTCCTCCTCGACGGCCGCCGGGCCGCCGGGGTCCGGCTGGCCGACGGCGAGATCGTGCCGGCCGAGGTGGTCGTGGCCAACGCCGACGCGACCCACCTCTACCGCGACCTGGTCCCGGGGTCGGCCGCCCGTCGCACGTTGCGCCGGATCGAGCGGGCGACCCCGTCGCTCTCCGGCTTCGTCCTCCTGCTCGCCCTGCGGGGAAGGACCCCCGGGCTGCGGCACCACACCGTGCTCTTCCCGCAGGACTACGACGACGAGTTCGACTCGGTCTTCGGCGCGCAGGCTCGTCCGGTACCGGACCCCACCGTCTACGTCTCCGCACCCGACGACCCGGCGCTCCGGCCGTCGGACGACACGGAGGCGTGGTTCGTGCTCGTCAACGCGCCCCGGCACGGCACCGACGGGGCAGCGGGCACCGTGGACTGGACCGCGTCCGGGCTCGTCGAGACCTACGCGGACCGCGTGCTCGCCGTCATGGCCGACCGCGGTCTCGACGTCCGCGACCGCGTTGTCTGGTGGGAGGTGCGCTCGCCGTACGACCTGCAGCAGATGACCAGGGCACCCGGGGGCGCGATCTACGGGACCTCGTCGAACGGAGCGCGCGCGGCGTTCCTGCGACCGGCGAACCAGTCCCCCGTCCCTGGCCTGCTCCTCGTGGGAGGCTCCTCGCACCCGGGGGGCGGCCTGCCCCTGGTGGGGATGTCGGCCGTCATCGTCGCAGACCTGGTCGGTCGGGCCTGATCCCCGCCGCATGACCTAGCCTCGTCCGGTGTACCGCTTCCTCCTCACGCCGCGGTGGCTCGCGCTGCACACGCTCGTGGTCGTGCTGGTGGTGGCCTTCACCTGGCTCGGGTCGTGGCAGCTCTCCTCGTACGAGGAGCAGCGCCGGGAACGCGACCTGCGGGCCCGGGAGGCGGTACCGGTCACGGAGCTCGTCGGGCCGGGCCAGCGGCTCCCGGGCGACGCCGTGGACCGCAACGTGACCGCCACGGGCCGGTATGTCTCCGGAGAGCCCTTCCTCGTCCCCGGACGCCTGCTGGACGGGGTCGCCGGCACGTACGTGCTGGCACCGCTGGAGCTGGACGGGGGCGGCAGCGTCCTCGTGCTCCGGGGCTGGGCCGACGGCCCGGGCGACCCGGCGGCGGGCGCGCTGCCGCCGGGCCCGGTGACCGTCACCGGCGTGCTCCGCGCCGACGAGTCCGCGGACGCCGCCGTGACCCTCGGCCGCGAGCTCACCGCGCGGGAGGTGCCCGTGGTCGCGAGCTGGGCCGTGGCCGCGGCGGGTGCTCCCGGCGAGCTGCTCGACGGGTGGGTCCTGCTGGCCGAGGAGGAACCGCCTTCGGGCGTGCCTCCCCGGCCGGTCCCGCTGGACGAACTGGCGCGCACCGGCGCGGGGATCTGGCAGAACCTCTCGTACGCCGCGCAGTGGTGGGTCTTCGCCGTGGCGGCCGTCGTCTTCTGGGGAGCCTTCGTCCGAGCCGCCGTACGGGAACGCCGCAGCCGGGACGGGCGCGTCGTACCGGACGAGGTCGTCAGGTCCTGACGCCCTCCCGCTCGAGCACCTCGAGGACGGGTCGGACGCGGTGCACGACCTTGCGCTCGGCGACGAACGACGCGAACGGGATGGTGCCGGCCAGGAGCACGCCCGCGGAGAACCACAGTCCCCAGCGTGCCTTCACCGCCAGCCAGAACGCCGTGACGAGGTAGAGGAGGTAGAGCCAGCCGTGGACGGGACCGATCACCTCGACCAGGCGGGGGTCGCCCCCCAGGGCGTCGACGTACTTGACCGGCATGGCCACGAACACCAGGACCACGAGCAGGACGCCGGTGGCGTAGGCCATGATCCGGTAGCGCAGCAGGGCTCCTCGCGTCACCTCCCGAGCGTAACCAGGGCGGCCGGGGTCATCGCCGCGGGTCGACGACGCTGATCCCGGCGGGGTGACCCGGGGTGTCCAGGGACGCCAGCGCCGGCCCCGCCTCCCGCAGCCCCAACCGGGTGGTGACCAGGAGGTCCGGCCGCAGCCGGCCGGCGGCCACCATGGCCAGCAGTCGGGGGTAGTCGTGGGCCGGCATGCCATGGCTGCCGAGCAGCTCGAGCTCGTGCGCGACGACGAGGTGCATGGGGAGGGGCGGCCGCCCGCCTCCCACCGGCAGGAGCCCTACCTGGACGTGCCGACCGCGTGGTCGGAGTCCGGCGACCGACGCCGCTGCGGCAGCCGGACTCCCCACTGCGTCCAGCGACACGTGCGCGCCTCCCCCGGTGGCATCCCGGACGGCTTCCGCCGTACGTGGGGTGGTGGAGGCGTCGACGACCGTCTCCGCACCGAGGCGGCCCGCCAGGTCCAGGGCGGCCCGGGCGACGTCCACGGCGACGACTCGGGCACCCGCAGCCACCGCGATCATCACGGCGGACAGCCCGACTCCGCCGCACCCGTGCACGGCGACCCACTCGCCGGGGCGGGCCCGGCCCCGGTCGAGCACCGCGCGGAACGCGGTCGCGACCCGGCACCCCAGTCCTGCCGCTGCGTCGGCGGCCAGGTCGCCCGGCAGGCCGACGAGGTTGACGTCGGCCGCGTCGAGCGCCACGAGCTCGGCGAACGAGCCCCAGTGCGTGAACCCGGGCTGGGTCTGGTGGGGGCAGACCTGCTGCTCGCCCGCCCGGCACAGCTCGCAGCTCCCGCACCCGCACACGAACGGCACCGTCACCCGGTCCCCAGGCCGCCAGCGCCGGACCCGTTCTCCGACGGCGTGCACCGTGCCGGCCAGCTCGTGACCCGGGACGTGGGGCAACCGGACGCCCGGGTCGTGCCCGGCCCAGGCGTGCCAGTCGCTGCGGCACAGCCCGCTCGCCTCGACCCGGACGACGACCCCGTCCCCGCTCGGGTCCGGGTCGGGCACCTCACGCACCTCGGGAGCCGCGCCGAACGCGTCGTACACGAGGGCTCGCACTCGCGGCACGCTAACTGCGCCCGGTTTGTCCGGAGGTCCCGGGGGTAGAGGACCCGGGTACCGATCCGACCGAAGATCAGGAGCTGATCCATGGCTACGGCCGAGAAGAGCATCGACGTGAACGTCCCGTTGCCCACGGTCTACAACCAGTGGACCCAGTTCGAGGAGTTCCCTCGATTCATGGACGACGTGGAGTCGGTGACCCAGCTCGGGGACCGGACGCTGCACTGGGTGGTCAAGATCGCCGGAGTGGAGCGGGAGTTCGACACCGAGATCACGGAGCAGCACCCCGAGGAGCGCGTGGCCTGGCGATCCGTGGACGGGACTACGCACGCGGGCGTCGTCACCTTCCACAAGATCGACACCGACACGACCCGGGTGATGCTGCAGCTGGACATGAAGGCCGAGGGCCTGGCCGAGAACGTCGGCGACAAGCTCGGCTTCGTCTCGCGGGCCGCCGAGCGGGACATGAAGAACTTCAAGGAGTTCATCGAGTCCCGTGGTGTCGAGACCGGGGCGTGGCGCGGTGAGGTGCCGCGGGAGGGATAGGCGTCACCCCCGGTTCCGACTCGGGCCGGGCGTGAGGGAGTGCACCTCGCGCCCGGCCCGATCGCATGCCCGGACGGCGGTCCAGCACACTGGCGGGGTGCCGGGCTCCCTGCGTGTGCGTGGGCTGGTCGTGCCCGAGGCCGAGCTGACGTGGCGGTTCTCGCGAGCCGGTGGTCCGGGTGGTCAGTCCGTCAACACGACCGACTCACGTGTGGAGCTGGCCTGGGACGTCGCGGCGAGCTCGGCCCTCCGGGCGCGTCCCGCTCTGCGCGACCGGGCCCTGCAGCGGTTGCGCGGCCGGTTGGTCGACGGGCGCCTCGTCGTCGTCGCTTCCGAGCACCGGTCCCAGCTGCGTAACCGTGAGGCGGCCCTCGCCCGCATGTCGGCGCTGCTCGACACGGCGCTGAGCCCCCCGGGGCCACCACGGCGTGCGACGGTCCCGTCCCGGGCCGCCCGCCGACGGAGGCTGGACGCCAAGCGCGCCCGGGGAAGAACCAAGGTGCAGCGGCGCCATCCCGGGCCCGAAGACTGATCCAGCGTCGACCACAGGATCACCTGCGGTGCGGCGACGACGAAGGACCACGCGTTTCACCTTTGTGGAGAACCGGCCAGCCTCGCTTTGATCTGATTCGAACACGTGTACGATGGGTTCATGTTCGAGGGTCTGGGTGGGGCACGGCTGGCGGCCGCGGTCGCCGCGGTGGACCCGCACGCCCTCCCCGCGGACGAGGCGCTGGACTACGCCCTGGCCGCCGCGAGGGTGGCCGGCTGGGCCGCCGCTGCGGAGGCCGCCGGACTGGCCCGCATGCACGCCACCTACCCGGCCGACGGTCTGCACGATCAGGGAGTGGACCACGGCCTGGACCCCGACCGGCTCGCTGTGGCCGAGATCCGCGCCGCCTTCGGGGTGTCCCAGCTGGCGGCCGGGCACAAGCTCGGCTTCGCCGACGCCCTGGGCGCCCTGCCCCGGCTGGCCCACGCCCTGCGCACCGGCCTCCTCGGCCTGGACCCGGTACGGGTGCTGGTCCGCGAGACCGAGCCACTGGCCGCCGACCCGGTGGCCCGCCGGGACGCCGTCGACACGGTGCTGGACGCCCACCAGGCCGACCTGGACTCCGGCGGGTCCGGGCTGACCGTGCGCCAGGTCACCCTGCGGATCCGCCGTGCCGTGCTGGCCGCCGACCCGGACCGGGCCGAACGCCAGGCCGAGCGGGCCCGCCGCGAACGGCGGGTCTGGCACCAACCCGACCCGGCGCACGCCGAGGGCGGGTTCACGCTGGCCGGTCCGGTCGAACGCACCACCGAGTGCGAGGGCGCCGTTGACGCCCTGGCCCGCGCCTGGCGGGCAGCGGGTGTCCCCGGCACCCTCGACCAGCTGCGCTTCGACGCCGCCCACCACCTGCTCACCACCCGACCAGGCACTCACCACGCCGATAACCGGCAGACCGACAGCCCACCGACCCGCGGCGGGGACGACGACGACGCCACATCGGACGCGCGCGCGCCGGGTTTCGGGCCGACTTCTCCCGACCAGTGGCCGGACACCGGTGGCGACACGCGCGCCGACAGCACAGCCGACGACACCGACGAGACAGTGGACGCGCGGACCGATCCGCGGACCGGACGGGTGCCCTCCGGCGGGTGGGTGGGGCAGGTGATCGTGCCGCTGTCCACCCTGCTCGGCCTCGACGACGCGCCCGGTGAGATCGCCGGCGTCGGCCCGGTACCGGCCCCGGTGGCCCGATCCCTGATGGCCCAGGCAACCGTGTGGCGTCGGCTGCTCTCCGACCCCGCAGACGGGCACCTGATCACCCAGGTGGTGCGCTCCTACCGCCCCACCCAGGCGATGCGCGACTACGTCTTGGCGCGCACCGGCGGGGTGTGCTCCGCGCGCGGCTGCGGCAACCGGCGAGGGGTGCAGATCGACCACGTGGACGCCTTCCCTCACGGGCCCACGTCAGGCACCAACCTGGACCCGGAGTGCACCCCGGACCACAACGCCAAGACCCACGGCCGCTGGCAGCACGCCCTGCGCCGCGGCGGGCTGGCCCAGACCAGCCCCCTGGGCAGGCACTACCTCACCC
>DASTQL010000132.1:0-12062 GCA_035761805.1 Jiangellales bacterium
GCGGCGTCCAGGGACCACAGCGGCACACCGGCCACCCCGGCCAGCAGGTCGCTGATCCCGTCCAGGGCGTGGGCCACCGGGTGCGCGCACCCGGTGGCGGCGCCGCCCGCGGCCTGCTCGGCCGGGCCCGCGGGGTTGGCGACGGAACCGGTCGGGCCGGAACCGTTGTCCACCAACGGTTTCCGCCACCCGGCATGCACCGTGGGTCACCTCGCGACGGACCCGACCCAGAGGGCGGGGGCCGGCGACCGGGGCCACCGGCGGCCACCGCCGGGCCATCACCAGGCCGGTCGGGTCACCCCCAGGCACCGACGCCTGGTGAAGCCCCCACCAGGGTGGTGAACGTGGTCAACCGCGGCCGCTCGTCGAAGGCGCGGGCCAGCCGAGCCGCCCGGCTCGCAGGTCGTCGACCAGCCCCCGTACGTACGCGAGCTCGGTCGCGGCGAGCTCGCGCTGCAGCTCGGTCTCCACGAGGAACAGGCGCGGCAGGAACGTGCGCCCCTGAGCGACGTCGGCGTCGAAGGCCGCGAGTCTCTCCTCCAGACGTGTCACCCGGGTGGCCAGCGCCTCCAGGACCTCGTCGGGGGCGAGGCTGGGCAGGAAGGCCAGGGCCGCGGGGAGCTCGGGGTATTCCTGCGCCGGGGCCGAGAGCATGGTCCGCAGCCACTCGCGCAGGGTCGCGCGCCCCTCGGGGGTGATCCGGTACGTCGTCCGTTCGGGTCGGTTGGACGGCCGGCTGGTCGACTCCACCACGACGAGGCCGTCCCGGACGAGCCGCTGGACCGTCTGGTAGACGCTGTTCCGCTGCGTCACGTTGACGACGTCGTCCTTGTGCCGCTCCTTGATCAGCTGCTGCATCCGGTACGCGTGCATCGGTTCCTCGCCGAGCATCGACAGCACCGCCATCGCGAGGACGGAGCGGCGCGGCGTCGGCACGCGCCGAGGGTAGTGGGTTGCCACTCTAGTCACCTCATGTATAGTCATAGCATGGATAACAGAGTCCTCGTCATCGGCGGCGGCATCGCCGGCCCCGTCACCGCCGTCGCGCTGCTGCAGGCCGGGCTGCAGCCCGTCCTCTACGAGGCGTACGGCAGGGGGTCGGACGGCGTCGGCGCCTTCCTGACGCTGGCCGTCAACGGCATCGACGCGCTGGGAGCCGTCGGTCTGCGTGAGCCCGTCGAGCGGCTGGGCATGGAGACGCCCGGCATGACCATGGTCAGCGGGCGTGGCAAGCACCTGGGGACGCTTCCCATGCAGGCGCGCACCGTCTCACGGAGCGAGCTCTACCAGGTGCTCCGTGACGAAGCGGTTCGCCGAGGGGTGGTCATCGAGTACGGCAAGCGGCTCGTCGACGCGGAGACGACCGACAGCGGCGTGCGCGCGGTCTTCAGTGATGGCACCTCGGCCGATGGCGACGTGCTGGTCGGTGCCGACGGGCTGCGCTCACGGACGCGCAGCATCATCGACCCCGGGGCACCCGCCGCCCGGCACATCGGGCTGCTCAACACCGGTGGCTACGCCCGCGGGTTGCGGCTTCCCGGTGACCCGGGCGTGGCCCACTTCGTCTTCGGCCGGCGGTGCTTCTTCGGCTACTTCATCCACCCGGGCGACGACGTCTGGTGGTTCGCCAACCCGCCGAGCCGGCGCGAGCCGACGCGTGAGCAGCTGCTGGCCATCGCGTCCGAGCAGTGGCGCGCCCGACTGGTGGACCTCTTCGCCGACGACCAGGGCCCGATGCTCGACATCATCGCCGCCACCGACGAGATCTTCCCGGGCTGGAACACCTACGACTTCCCGAGCGTCCCGCGCTGGCACGACGACCGGATGGTCATCATCGGTGACGCCGTGCACGCCACCTCGCCGTCCTCCGGCCAAGGTGCGTCGCTCGCGATCGAGGACGCCGTCCTCCTGGCCATGTGCCTTCGTGACCACACCGACTCGCCGGCTGCGTTCCGTACGTTCGAGGCACTGCGGCGCGATCGGGTGGAACGGGTTGTCAAGCACGGCAAGCGCAGCGGCGACGGCAAGGCCGACGGCCCGGTCAAAGCGAGGATCCGCGACCTGGTCCTTCCGGCCTTGGTGCGGCGGATGACCGCCAAGGGCAGCCTCGACTGGATGTTCGACTACCGCATCGACTGGGACGCCTCGGTCTCCGAGGCCGGGTCTGCGACGACCGTGCGGGCAGGTGGACGGCACTGACCCGAGGACCAGGACACGGCAAGCCGCGCGGCCGACCGCGCGCTCGCGAAGGAGACCTCGCTGAGCGGGCCCGGTGCCGCGACCATGTCACCGGCGAGGAAGACGCCTTCGCCGCGCTCCACCGCCGGGCGGTCCCGCCACGTCCGGCCGGGCAGGTCGAGCGCCCCCGAGCGCCCGTTGCTCACCGAGTGCCGCCGCCATGTCGCCCGCTCCTGCCAGCCCGGAAGGGCGAGGTCGACGAGCCGCTCCACCCGACGCCGACCCGAGGCGACGGCTTCGTCGGGTCGTAGCGGCAGCTGGACCTGGACCAGCGACTCCCCGGGCGGCGCCAGCGTCGGGTCGGGAGCGGTGAACCGCTCGAGCCACCCCGCTTCGTCCAGGTCGCAGACGACGAAGGCGTCCCGTCTGGACCCGCGTACGGCGACGTCGAGGAGCACCGTACGGCCGCTGGGGACCCCCGACAGCGAGTCGTCGTCCAGCAGCCGTCGGGCCGCCTCGAGGCTGGTGGCGACGACGACCGGTGCCGGGGGCAGGGCCAGCACCCGCGACCCCGTACGGATGTCGACACCGAGCGCCCGGGCGTGTGCCGCCAGCCGGGCGATCAGGCCGTTCCAGCCTCCGACGACGTACGTGGCCGGTGGGGGCACCGCGTACACCCGGCGCATGCGTGCGGCGACGAAGGCCGCCGACAAACGGCCCGGGTCGACGTCGAAGGTCGCCACGCCCATCAGCCCGGCCGCGGCCGCAGCCGTATCCTCCCCGCACCGGCTCTCCACCCACGTACGGAAGTCGACGTCCACCGGCGCAGGGGTCGAGCGGTCGAGCAGCAGGCGGAGCACACCGATCGGGGGCAGGCGGCGCAGGCGTCCATGATGCCGGAACCGGAAGCGGCCCAGCTCGCGGACCGGGACCCCCGTCGCCTCGCCGACCAGTCGCCGCTCCTGCAGCCACGCCCACCACGGCCCGTCCGCGTAGAGGACGTGCGGGCCCTGGTGCGCCACGTACGGGTGGTGGGTAGCGCGGGCGCGGCCGCCCAGCTCCCCGTGAGCCTCGTGCAGCACCACGCGAGCGCCCGCCTCGGCAGTGGAGATGGCCGCGACGAGGCCCGCGAAGCCTCCGCCGATCACCGTGATCGTCGTCATGCAGGGAGGACGGGACAGCCGCCGCCCGTGTGACGGTCAGGCCGGCAGGATGTTCTGGTTCCCGCGGAAGACGTTCTCCGGGTCGTACTCGGCCTTGACGTGCTGCAGCCTGGCGTAGACCTCGTCGCCGAAGGCCGCCCGCACCCGGTCCTGACCCTCGCCGCCGATGTAGTTGAGGTAGACACCGCCGCTGGTGAAGGGGGCGATGTCCCTGCGGAAGCGGCGCACCCAGGCGATGTTGGCCTCGGCCTCCTCGGGCCTCTCCCACACGGCGAAGGGGTGGGTGACCCAGGGTGTCTGCCGGTGCGAGAGCGGCGTCTCCCCGTCCGCCAGGTGCGCGATGGCACCTCCCCACGGGAAGAGCACCTGCTGCACGAGCGGGGAGGGCCGCTCGGTGCCCGCACGAAGGAACACGTCGAGCGCTTCGTCCTCGAAGGCGTCGTGGTAGTCGGCGCTCCAGTAGTGGTGGTAGCCGGGAGGGTCGGTCAGGTCCTGCTGGAACTGCGTGTACGGCTGGACCGCCACGAAGTCGAGCGGCGGAGGCTCGGGCGTGAAGACCGGCGCGAGCAGCTCCCTGCCCTCGTCGGGATCACCGGCATGGCAGACGACCACCCCGAGCAGGGTGCGGCCCTGGTACTCGGCGGGGACGGTCTCGTCTCCGCTGATCACCACCAGGCCGCCACCGAGGGCCTCGGGGGCGTCGGCCATCAGGTCCCGGTAGGCCCGGGCGACGTCGGTAGCGACACCGTCGTCCGCGCCGTCCACCGGCCAGGCGGCCAGACCGCAGAGGATCTCCGGCCCGAGCCGGTGCAGGCGGAACTCGAATGCGGTGGCGACGCCGAAGTTGCCACCACCGCCGTGCAGGGCCCAGAACAGCTCGGGGTTCTCCGACTCGGAGGCCCGCACCTCCTGCCCGGACGCCGTCACCAGGTCCACGGCGATGAGGTTGTCGCAGGCGAGACCGAAGGTCCTGGCCGCCCACCCGTCACCACCGCCGAGGGTGTAGCCGGCAACGCCCGTGGAGGTCGCGCGTCCACCGGTGACCGCGAGGCCGTGCGCCTGCGTCGCGGCGTCGATCTGGCCCCAGTTCGCCCCCGATCCGACCCTCATCGTCCGCCGCTCGGGGTCGACCTCGACCTGGTCCATCGGCCGGACGTCGATGACCAGCCCCCCGTCGTTGGTGGACAGGCCCGAGACCGAGTGGCCACCTGACCGTACGGCGACGTCCATTCCCCTCGTACGGGCGTGGGCAAGCGCCTCGGCGACGTCGGCTGGTGACGCGCACTGCGCGATCACGGCGGGGCGCCGGTCGATCATGCGGTTGAACAGCGCCCGGGCCTCGTCGTAGCCGGCGTCCGTGGGTTCGAGGGTCTGCAAGGGTCCTCCGTGGTGGTGTGGTCGGCCCCCGTGGTTCCTGTCGAAGGTCGTCGTGCTCCGCGGGCCTGTCAAGGAGGCGGGCGATGTCCCCCGGTCACCAGACGTCGCCGTCCCGCCAGTCGCAAGTGAGCTGGCCGTCCAGGTCCAGCACGGCGGTGACCGGGAGCACGTACAGGGCGCCGTCCTCGTCCTCGGTGCGCCGGATGCCGTCGGGTGTGAGCGCGGAGGACGGTCCGCGCCACAGCTGCCAGCCGCGGTGGGCGTAGAAGGCCGCCGCCTCGTCGGTCGCGCCCAGGGCGCCGAGGTCGTAGGCGCGCCGGATGACTCGCTCGAGGGCCTCCATGACGGCGGCGCCGAAGCCGCGCCCCTGGCGGTCCCGGCGAACTCCCACCCCCTCGACGTACCCGGTGCGCAACGCCCGGCCGGCGTGGAGCAGCCGGCGCTGGATCACCGAGCCGTGCCCGACGACCTCGGAGCCGTCCCACACGAGCGCGTGCATCCCGCCGAGCGAGTGCTCCCAGTCTGCGTCGAGGAAGTCCCCGTCGAAGACGTCGACGAGCAGGGCTCTGGCAGCCCCCAGGACTTCGGGGTCGAGGTCAGCGGTGTGCTCGAGCTGGACGTGGGCCACGGGGGCCATCATCGCCCGCTGCTCGGCGTCGAGCTCGTGCCGATGCGGTGGAACCCGCTGGCTGCGCTGGTCCACCGTCTGGTACCCACGAGCCGTGACGATCGAGTACGGGCCGTTGGCCCCAGACACCTCCGCCGCCTTGCGCGACCTGGAGGCGATCTCGTTCCACTTCAGCTACCAGGACGAGGAGTGGGCGCGCGAGAGCGATGCGCTCGAGGTCGAGCGGAGCGAGGTCGCCCGTGAGGGAGGCCAGGTCGTCGGGCACACCTCCGCGTACTCGATGCAGATAGCCGTACCGGGGGCGGCCGCGACGCCGGTCGCGGGCGTCACCTGGGTGTCGGTGGCGCTGACCCACCGGCGTCGCGGCGTGATGCGGGAGCTGATGTTGCGCCAGCTGACGGGGCTGCACGAGCAGCAGCGCGAAGCGTTCGCGGCGCTGTGGGCGTCCGAGGCCGCGATCTACGGCCGCTTCGGCTACGGCCTCGCGTCGCGCAAGGCCTCGGTGGCCGTGCCGCGGCACCACGGCGCCCTGCGCGAGCTCCGTACGGTCGGCGGATGGGCCGAGGCCGAGTCCTTCTCCCTGGTCGCCGGCCCGGTCGACGACGAGGCACGGGCCGACTGCCTGGCGATCTACGACCGCGTGTGGGAGCAGCGCCCGGGGATGCTCGCTCGCGACGCGGCGTTCGTCGAGGCTCTCACGGCGGACCTGCCACGCGACCGCCGCGGAGCCTCGCCCCTGCACAGCCTCCGGGTGCGGGACGCCGGCGGGACCACCCGCGCGTATGCGTGGTACCGCACCAAGCAGAGCTGGGAGCCGCCCCTCGGGCCCAGCGGACAGACCATGGTCATCGAGGTCCTGGCCGAGTCGCCCGCCGCCCACAGGGCCCTGCTCGCCACGCTCGTCGACCTCGACCTGATGGGTACGGCGTCGTTCGACAGCCTGCCGGTCGACGACCCGCTGCTCGTCCTGCTGCACGACCCGCGCCGTTCGCCTGCCCAGGTCGTCGATCAGCTGCACGTGCGGCTGGTCGACCTGCCGCGGGCACTGGTGCTCCGTACGTACGCGGCGGAGGTCGACGTGGTCCTGGGGGTCGAGGACACGGCCTGCCCGTGGAACGCAGGGCGATGGCGCCTGTCCGCGGGGCCGTCAGGTGCGGTCTGCGAGCCGACGACCGATCCTGCCGACGTGGCGCTCGACATCCGGGAGCTGGGAGCGGCGTTCCTCGGCGATCGGACGCTGGTGCCGGCGCAGCGTGCGGGTCTCGTCGTCGAGCACCGCCGCGGCGCAGTGGCTGCGTTGTCGCGCGCCACGACCTGGGACGTCGCCCCGTGGTGCGACCGGATCTTCTGACCACCCCGAGGAGAGCGCTCGTGACGACCGACGAGGTGGCGGACGGGGTGCGGGACTGGCTGGAGCGTCTCGACCCGAAGGCCAGGAGCGAGGTCGACCGGCTCGTCGACGTCGTCGTGGGGGCCGACCCACGAGTGCAGCAGGCCGTGAAGTGGGGGCGGCTGACGTTCACCGTGCGGGACGACTGGCACCACTGGCTCTGCGCCGTCGCCGTGACCCGCAACGGCACCAAGCTGATGTTCCACAAGGGCGCGCTCCTGCAGGACTCGAGCGGGTTGCTGCAGGGGACCGGTCGCTACCTGCGCGAGGCTCCGTACGCCGTGGTCGAGGGCTCGCCCGACGCCGTCACGACGCTCGTCCGCGAGGCGGTCCGGCGCCAGACCGACATGCTGGACTGACTGGGCGGCCGTGACGTGCACGAGGGCCGCGTGTGCATGCCCTCGTCGTACGGGGCAGGGTGGACGTCGTGGACCCGGTCCTTGTCGTCGGTGGTGGTGTCGCAGGGATCGCCTGCGCGAGAGGGCTGTCTGACGCCGGGCTGCCGGTGACGGTCTTCGACCGGGGGCACCGCATCGGCGGGCGCATGGCCCGCCGCACCATCGACGGGCGCGCCGTGGACCTCGGAGCGGCGTACTTCACCGTACGAGATCCTGGGTTCGCCGAGGTGGTGGAGGGCTGGGAGCGTCGAGGGTTGGCGCGGCCGTGGACCGACACGTTCCATCTCGGATCGGCCGACGGCCTGGCGGGAACGAGGTTGGGGCCGGTGCGGTGGTCGGCGCCGGGAGGCCTGCGCTCACTGGTGGAGGACCTGGCGGCCGGGCTGGACGTGCGTCACCCATACGACGTCTCGGCTGTGGGGCCGGGGGCGACGGTCGACGGGCGGGCGGCGTCGGCGGTGGTCCTGGCGATGCCGGACCCGCAGGCGCTGGACCTGCTGGCCGAGTCGATGGTGGAGGAGCGAGCGGCACTCGACCGCGACTGGGAGCCCGTCCTCGCGCTCGCGGCCGGGTGGGCCGAGCGGTGCTGGCCGGAGCTGGACGGGGTGTTCGTGGACGAGTCGCCGGTGCTGACCTTCGTCGCCGACGACGGGCGGCGGCGCGGCGACGGTGCTCCGGTGCTGGTGGCGCACTCGACGGTCGTGCTGGCCGGCCGGCACCTCGACGAACCGGAGGGGGCCCGCGACGTGATGCTGGAGGAGCTGCGGGGGCTGCTGGGGATCGGGCGCCCGCCGGTGTGGACGTTCGTGAAGCGGTGGTCGCTGGCGACGCCGGTCGCGCCGCACGGCGAGCGATACCTGCTCACCGGAGCAGGGATCGGCATGTGCGGCGACGGCTGGGGCGGGCGCCCCCGCATCGAGGCGGCGTGGTGCTCGGGTACCTCGCTCGGGCGGGCACTCGTCGCTCGGTTGGGCGCATGACCGGGCCGGTGGACCTGGTCGCGCTCGGCCGTGAGCTGCACTCGATCG
Source organism: Jiangellales bacterium (assembly GCA_035761805.1). Classification (GTDB taxonomy): domain Bacteria; phylum Actinomycetota; class Actinomycetes; order Jiangellales; family Jiangellaceae; genus DASTQL01. Next base: position 8,163 of record DASTQL010000132.1, read on the forward strand.
CCCAGGCCGGGTTGACGTACGGCTCGAACCCGTTCGACCTCGGACGCTACCGGCGGCTGCGGGAGCTCGCGGGCGACCTGCTGGCCGCCGGTGCACCGGGAACGGTGACTGCCGCCGTCCACGACGGCGTGCTCGCGGAGGAGGGTTACCTGACGCCCAAGCTCGACCTGCGCGCCGCGGTCCGGCGCTCGGACGGTGCGCTGCTCCTGGTGCGTGAGCGGGTCGACGGCGGCTGGACGATGCCCGGCGGTTGGGCCGACGTGGACGAGTCCGTCGCCGAGGGCGCCGTACGGGAAGTGGCCGAGGAGGCCGGCGTCGAGGTGTGGGCGACCGGGCTGCTGGGGCTCTACGAGCGGGAGCGGCGCGGGCACCCGCCGATCGCGTGGCACTGCCTCAAGGCGGTCGTGGCCTGCGAGCCGGTGCACATCTCCGGGGGCGAGCCGGTCGCGGACGGGGTGGAGGTCATGGAGGCCGGCTGGTTCACCCCGGTGGCCGCGCGGTCGCTGGAGCTCTCGGCGGGCCGGACGTCACCGTGGCTGCTCGACCGCGTGCTCGCCCGGCTGGCCGAACCGTGGCCGTCGGCCGGGGCCCCCGCCGACCTGGACTGAGGCGGCTGGGGCCTCCGCAATGATCACGGCAGCCGCGTAAGTGGGTGCCGCGCCAGGTGAATGCACCGCGGCGCGTGCCAACTTGCCGCGGCCTGCACGGGTTGCCGGCGCGCCCCCGGCGGCCGTCCCGGTCGCTGGGCCTCCCGGCAGCGGGCACCGGCCGACGGCTGGACGCTGGTGCGGCTGATCGCCCGACCGCCGGGCCACCGCCAGGCTGCTGGTGCCATCACCAGGCGCGCACATGTTGAGATGACCCCGACCAGGGTGGTGGACGGGTCAAGAGGGACGATCGTGCACCCGTCGGACAGCCACGGCGTTCGAGGCAGCCGGGTGCTGTCGGCCTTCTGCCGCGGCGTCCAGGAGCGGGACCTGGACGGCGGTCAGGGCACCGCGCAGGACCAGCACCCCCCGTCCGAGAGGCCCCGGTGTGGCGAGGGCCCGTGGGAGCCGGACTCCCAGCAAGTCACCGTCGAGCGCTCCCTCGGGTGAGAGCAACAGCCCGGTCCGCCCCTTGCGTGCCTCGGCTACCACTCCGCGGAAGCCGGCCTGGAGGTCGTTGGGCGTGCCGGCGAGCACCAGCGCGCAGTCCCCGTCACGGCAGGCGGAGAGGTAGTCACCCAGGACGGCGCCCAGGGTCCCTTCGACCACGAGTTCGGCGTCGTCGACGAGTACGACCAGGGGTCCGATGGCAGCAGCGGCGGTCACCTCGAGCTGGAGCCGGGCCTCGTCCCCCACGACCCCGGTGAGCACGGCCCGCACGCCGGGTCGGCCCGCGAGGTGCCGGAGAGGTGACCGGCGGGGCGCGACGAGGAGGACCTGACCCCCGCCATCGAGCACCGAGACGGCCATGACGGCCAGTGCCGACGAGCGTCCGGACCCGGGTGGGCCACCGACGAGGAACGCTGGGCCCGAGTCCGTACCCAGGTCGACCCCGAGGGGACCGGCCTCGTCACCCCCGATCCCGACCACCGCCCACGGACCCGCGCCCGCGAGGGTGGGCCGGGCCGGGGTCAGGGTCTTGTCGTAGGCGACCACCTCGGGTAGGGCGGCGATCCGGAAGGGACGCAGGTGCGCGGGCAGGGCGGCGTCTCGCAGGGATGCGGTGGCGGCAACCTCGCGCAGTGTCGTGACCTGCCCGGGCCCCGATGCGTGGTCGCCGGGCAGGGCCAGCTGTGCCTCCAGCCCGGCCGGGGCGAGGACGGCGCGCCCGGGTCCCTGCCGGTCCGGCAGGTCGCGGAGCTGCAGCCCGGCCAGGGCGGCGTCGGCGCGGTCGGGCATCCGCAGCACGAGGGTCTCGTCGACGAGTGAGGCGATGCGCCCGACCAGGAGGCTGCGGTCACCGGTGAGGACCATGCGGAGACCGACCCCGAGCCCGTCTCGCAGCAGGCCGAGCACCGCCTCGGTCAGCCGGCCCGCGTCGACCTCGTCCAGGGCGGTGAGGAAGCCCTCCCACCGGTCGAGGAGCACGAGCAGGAACGGCAACCGCTCTGCCGGCGGGGCAAGGGACCGCTGCTCCGCTGCATCGGCGAGGCCCGCCCGGGCGAGGATCGTCTGCCGCCGGCGGATCTCGGCGTGAAGGCGTTCGAGCAGTCGGGTGACCCGCTCGACCTGGTCGACCGCGAACACGGCGCCGCAGTGCGGGAGAGCCGTCATGGGGAGCAGGGCGCCGTCGCCGGCGTCGATGCCGTACAGGTGCACGTCCGAGGCGCAGCACTGCTGTGCCACCTGCAGCGCCACCGTCCGCAGCAGCGTGGACCGACCCGATCGCGGTCCGCCGGCAACGACGAGGTGGCCACCGTCGTGGAGGTCCAGCGCCAGGGTCCGCCGCGCCTGCTCGGCCGGGACGTCGAGGACCCCGTACGGCAGGAGCGGGAGCCGGCCGTCGGAGGGCGCAGCGACCGGCAGGCTCCGCACACTGACCTGGTCCGGAAGGGGCGGCAACCAGGGACTCGGGACCGGCGGGACGCCCAGGAGCTCCGAGGCGTCGGTGAGTACTCCGACCATCCGGGCCAGGTCACTGGGGCGGTCGTCAGCCGCGTCGCCGGCACGGGGGAGAGGGTCACCCAGGCCCGACCAGGGTGCCGCCTCGACGAACGGCCCCCGGGGGGGCTCGCCCCGACCCGCCACCCTGGCGGTCTGGAAGGCGACCGCGGGCTCGGCGCCGGCTCGGGCGAGACCCCGACCGGGCAGCCGGCGGGGGATCGATGCGGCCCGGTGGCAGCCGACCACGTCATCGGACTCAGCCGCGTCGTTGACGCGCAGGGCGATCCGCAGGCCGGTGTTGGCCCGGATCTCCGGGCTCACGACCCCGGCCGGACGCTGGGTCGCGAGCATGAGGTGGACGCCCAGGGAGCGGCCGCGCTGGGCAACACCGACCAGGCCGCGGACGAAGTCGGGCAGCTCCTCGGCGAGCGCCGCGAACTCGTCGACGACGATCACCAGTCGGGGCATCGGCGGTGAGCCGAGCGCGGAGGTCGCGTGGAAGGCGTCGAGGTCGATGGCGCCGAGGGAGCCGAGGACCTGTTCCCGTCGCTTCAGCTCGGCGTCGAGCGATGCCAGGGCCCGGCGCGTCAGGTGGCCGTCCAGGTCGGTCACCAGCCCGGTCACGTGCGGGAGGCGGGCACACTCGGCGAAGGCCGCACCGCCCTTGTAGTCGATGAGCACGAAGCACATCTGGTCGGGCCGGTTGGCCAGGGCGAGTGAGACGACGAGGGTCTGCAGCAGCTCGGACTTGCCGGAGCCGGTCGTGCCGGCGACCAGGGCATGCGGGCCGTCCCGCTGCAGGTCGACGGTGAACACGCCGTCGGCGCCGACCCCGATCGGGGCGGCGGTGGAGCGGGGGGTCGTCCGCCAGCGTTCCGCCACCTCGTGGGCGGTCGGCGGATCCGCCGCCGGCCGCCCGACCACGAGGTCGACCCACCGCACGGTGTCGGGCATCCGAGCCGCCCCGGTGTGGTCGGGAGTCGCGTCGCGCAGCGGGGCCAGCGTGCGCGCGACGCGCTCCGCCCACCGGAGGGAAGCGGCGTCGACGATCCCGTCGGTCACCGGGGCGAGGCCCTCGACCTCGGCACGCAGTGCCGTGCAGGACCCGCCTTGCACGACGGCCCGTGCCCGGCACTCGGCCGGCAGATCCTCGGCACGCTCGTCGAGGCAGACGGCGTGCACCCCGACACCGGGGCCCCTGGTGAGCAGTCCGGCCACGCCGGGGATGGACCGCAGGGCACGCGCACCGTCGAGGACGAACACCGTGTGCCGCCCCGGCCACGGCGTCCCGTCGGCGGCCGCATCCCGA
>DASTQL010000133.1:0-14469 GCA_035761805.1 Jiangellales bacterium
CACGACATCGACTCCCTCCGCCGCCAGGATGCGTGCCAGCGCGCGCGCACCGGCCTGGTCGACCCCTCCCGGGTCGAGGTAGCCACGCCGCTCGCCGCTGGCCACCCACCCCAGCAGCACGGCCACGGCGAGGACGAAGGCGGCGATGGCCAGCGGTCGCCGCCCGCGCTCCCACCGGACCCGGGGGCCGGGCTCGAGAGGGAGCGACCCCGCGGAGCGGACGGTCGCCTGCCGGCTCACCGCGGCACCGGCACGGACTGGGCCGCGGACGATCCCGCCACCGGTCGGGTCCGTCGGACCGCGTCGTCGAGCGCCCGGAGTCGCTCGTGGTCGTGGGCACCGCAGGGGTGGCCGCCGTACCTCACCGCGTCGAAGAGCCGCGCACCGGCGAGGAGGTCGGCGGCCAGGTCGGAGAGCAGCGTCCCGGCCTCCCGGGCGGCCTCGTCGGCCGTGCGACCCGGCCGCGGGTCGAGGACGGCACGCTCCTCGAGCCCGCGCACCACCGCGCGGTAGCGCTCGACGACGGCGCGCGCCCAGTCCCCCTGCTTGGCCGCCTCGTCGGCGGCAACGCGGTGCTCGACCGCTCTCCGTGCGCGTGAGCCGAAGACCGGGTCGCCGCGACGGGCCGAGCGAGCGAGCGGGCCGACCTGGTGGCGGACCACGAGGACGCCGAGCAGCAGCATGGCGAGCAGGAGCCCGAGCCCGACCCAGGCCCCGGGGGACACGCCGGCCGACGCGTCGACGAGTCGGCCGAGCTGCTCCAGCACCCATGCGACCACCCGCTCGAGCAGCGACGGATCGGCGTCGTAGGAAGGATCGGCGAGCTCGGCCCGGGCCCGGAGCCTGGCCTCGTCGCGCCCGAGCTCGACCGGGACCCCGCTCACCGGGTCGGAGGAGCAGGCGGGGTGACCCCGGCCGCCCGGGCAAGGGCGATGTCCAGCCCCTCCCGCCGCATCCTGCGGTCCACGTAGAGCAGGACGATCACCCCCGCAGTGAACGGCGCGGTGATGGTCGTCGCGACGATGCCCGCCAGCCCCGTCAGCACGAGACCCGGCAGCGTCATCGTGCCCGTCTCGGTGAAGCCCCCGACGAGGAGGCTCAGCAGAGCCGCGGGCACCGCGACCACCTGGGAGATCACCCAGGCGAGCGCCGTGGCCAGGAGGACGATGCCGAAGACGCGCCACCACGACCCCGCGACCAGGCGAGACGAACGCCGGATGGCGCCCGTGACCGTGGCGCGACCGGCCACGCCGGCGCTGTCCGTGGCACTCTCGAGCATCAGCGCCGGCGTCGACAGCACCACGCGCACGTAGAGCCAGACGGCGACGGGTATCGCCATGAGGACTCCACCCGTGATCAGCAGCGCGACCGCGCCCCCGCTGGCGCCCGCCGCCGCGGCGGCGAGCCCCGGAACGGAGGCCACCAGGAACGGCGCGGCCACGATCAGGCCGACCAGCAGGGTGAGTCCGATCAACCGGGGCAGCTGGGGTCGGGCCAAGGCCCACGCGTCGCCGATCGACAGGTGCTCGCCCAGGACGGCCCTGCTGACCACGACGGTCAGGATCCCCGTCAGCAGCACCGTCGCGAGCCACGTCAGCACCAGGCTGACCCCGAGCGAGCCGACGCTCGTCGAGAGGAGGGAGGCCACGTCCGCGCCGGTCGTGACGGTCGCGGTCTCCAGCACCGCCAGGTCGCGGTAGAGCAGCCACAGGGCCGCCACCTGGGCGAGCTGGGTGACGGCGGCGACGACGGCGGAGAGCCCGAGCATCGCGGCGGGGTTCTGCCGCAGCGTCGTGATCGCCCCGTCCAGCAGCTCACCCACGCCGAGCGGGCGCAACGGGACCACGCCCGGCTTCGCCGCCGGGGGCGCCTGCTGCCATCCCCAGCCCGGGCCGGGGGGCGCGCCTCGCGGAGCGCGGCCGCCCGGCGGCGCTCCGCCCCCGTCCCCGTACGGGCCGGTGCCGGGGGTGTCGTGGGTCGGCGGGGGCGCGACGGGTGGGGGCGGTCCCTCCGGGGGACCCCAGCCGGGTGTCGGAGGCGGCTGCTCGACCGACCAGCCGGGGTACGGCGGCGGCTCGCGCTCGTCGCCCGGAGCGCCCCAGCCAGGCGTCTGTGTCATCGGTCTCGCTCCCGCGCGGTCACGGCGGCCGCGGTGCCCGTCGACCGGTGTCCGCCCCGCCCCGTGGACGTGTCCCGGCCATCGTGCCACGCCGGGGCGGACGGTTCCCGACGCCCCGTCGGGCGCGCCCGGCCCGGGCGGCACCACCGTGGCGGACCGCGAGAGGTGCCACGATGTGCGGCATGAAGGGACGCGTGCTCATCGTCGACGACGACACCGCCCTGGCGGAGATGCTCGGGATCGTCCTGCGCAACGAGGGCTTCGACCCCACGGTCGTGACCCGGGGCGACGAGGTGCTGGCGGCCTTCCGCGAGGTCAAGCCGGATCTCGTGCTCCTGGACCTCATGCTCCCCGGCAAGGACGGGATCGACGTGTGCAAGGAGATCCGGCTGGAGTCCGGGGTCCCGATCGTCATGCTGACCGCCAAGTCCGACACGGTCGACGTGGTCGTGGGGCTGGAGTCGGGTGCCGATGACTACGTGGTCAAGCCGTTCAAGCCCAAGGAGCTGGTCGCACGGGTGCGCGCCCGCCTGCGCCGCAGCGACGACCCCAAGCCGGAGTCGCTGAGCATCGGTGACCTCGACATCGACATCGCGGGGCATGCGGTGCGGCGGGACGGCGAGACCATCCCGCTGACGCCGCTCGAGTTCGACCTCCTCGCCTGCCTCGCCCGCCGTCCGTGGCAGGTCTTCACCCGCGAGGAGCTGCTGGAGAAGGTCTGGGGCTACCGCCACGCCGCGGACACCCGGCTGGTCAACGTCCACGTCCAGCGGCTGCGGTCCAAGGTCGAGCGCGACCCCGAGCACCCGGAGATCGTCGTGACCGTCCGCGGCGTCGGCTACAAGGCGGGACCGGCCTGACGTGGGCCGGCCCACCTGTCGTCGCCGGGCCCGGCCGGGAACCCCGACCGGCCGCCGATCGTCGGGCTGACGGACATGAGCACCGGCACCGGTCCCGAGACGCCCGGCCTGCGCTGGCGCCTGCTGGGTGCCCTGACCGCGGTCGGGCGCTCGGCGGTGCGTGCGCTGGGTCGCGTCACGGCGGTCTGGCAGCGCTCGATCCAGCTCCGCGTCGTCACCGCCACGCTCGCCCTCTCCCTGGCCGTGGTGGTCCTGCTCGGCGCCAGCCTGCTCCGGCAGGTCGCCGACGGCCTGCTCGACAGCCAGCGGGAGGCCGCCGTCGCCGACGCCACGGCCGGGATCAACACCGCCCAGCTGCAGCTCGACGCCGCCGACGACGCCGAGCCCGCGGCCGTCGGCCAGCTGCTCACCCAGCTCGTGCAGGACCTGGTCAACCGGGCCGGGCCGGGCGGGCTGTACGACGTCGTCCTGGTCAGCTCGGGCGACGGGGATCCCTCGGCGGCCCGCTCGACCCGCGCCTCGCGGCGCGTCGACCCGACGAGCGTCCCCACCGCCCTCCGGGAGGCCGTGGTCGCGGAGCCGCGCGTCTTCTCCACGTACACGGAGATCGTCTATCCCGACGACGACGTCCAGCCGGGGCTCGCGGTCGGCGGCCAGATCGCCGCCCCGGTCGGCGGGCTGTACGAGATCTACTACCTCTTCCCGCTCACCGAGCAGCAGCAGACGCTGGACCTGGTTCGCCGGGCCCTCGCCACCGCGGGGCTCCTCCTCGTCCTGCTGCTCGGCGCCATCGCGGGCCTGGTGACCCGCCAGGTCGTCACGCCGGTCCGGCTGGCCGCGCGGATCGCGGAGCGCTTCGCCTCCGGCCGGCTGGAGGAGCGGATGAGTGTGCGCGGCCGCGACGACATCGCCCGGCTGGCGTCGAGCTTCAACCAGATGGCCGGCTCGCTGCAACGCCAGATCACCCAGCTCGAGGACCTGTCCCGGGTCCAGCAGCGCTTCGCCTCCGACGTCTCCCACGAGCTGCGCACGCCGCTCACGACGGTCCGCATGGCGGCCGACGTCCTGCACGAGGCGCGTGACGACTTCGATCCCGCCGTCCGCCGCTCCGCGGAGCTCCTGCAGGACCAGCTGGACCGCTTCGAGGCCCTGCTCACCGACCTGCTCGAGATCAGCCGGTTCGATGCGGGCGCGGCCGCGCTGGAGACGGAGACGGCCGACCTGCGGGACATCGTCCTCGCCGTGGTGGAAAGTGCCCTCCCCGTGGCCCAGCGGATCGGCACCGGCCTGGTCACCGACCTGCCGGAGACGCCGTGCACCGCCGACGTCGACACCCGCCGGGTCGAGCGGGTACTGCGCAACCTGGTGGTCAACGCCGTCGAGCACGGGGAGGGCCGCGACGTACGCGTCTCCGTCCGGGCGGACGAGGACGCCGTCGCCGTGTGCGTCCGCGACCACGGGGTCGGGCTCAAGCCCGGGGAGAGCTCCCTGGTGTTCCACCGGTTCTGGCGGGCGGACCCCGCGCGCGCCCGCACCACGGGCGGCAGCGGGCTTGGCCTGTCCATCGCGCTGGAGGACACCCGCCTGCACGGTGGCTGGCTGCAGGCCTGGGGCGAACCCGGTCAGGGCTCGCAGTTCCGGCTCACGCTCCCGCGCCGGGCCGGGGCCGAGGTGACCCGGTCGCCGCTCCCTCTCGCGCCGGTGCCGCCGGCCGGGGACCGCGGCGTGACCGGGGTGGGCGGCCCGTACCGCCGGCTGGCGGCGAGCGCCGAGACCCCCGTCCGTCCGGCCGGCGAGCCGGCGCCCGCGAGGCCAGGGGTGGGCCGTGGTTGACCGCCGCTCCCACGGCACCGCCGTGACGGGCCTGCTGGCCGCCCTGGCGCTGCTGCTGGCCGGCTGCGCCAGCATCCCCACGACCGGCGCCGTGGTGCCCGGCGATCCCGTGCGGGCCCAGGACCCCCCGCCGTACGTGGGGATCGTGGCGGCGCCGCCACGGCCCGGCGCCGACGAGCAGGCGATCGTCAACGGCTTCCTCGCGGCCCTGTCGTCCTACGTCCCCGGCTACCCGACGGCGCGCGAGTTCCTCTCACCCGACGTGGCGGCGGCCTGGCGACCGGGGGAGAGAACGGTGATCTTCGACGGTGACACCGGGCCCGTCGTCACCGCGACCGGCGAGGGGCGGGTCCGGCTCGGCGCCGACGTCGTGGCGAGGCTCGGTGCGGACGGCAGCTACACCAAGGCGCCCGTGGGGAGCCGGCTCGATCTCGACCTGCGGCTCGAGCAGGTCGACGTCGCCGGGTCCCCCGAGTGGCGGATCACCACCCCGCCGGAGGGCGTGATGCTCTCGGACTTCGACTTCGAGCGGGAGTTCGCCAGCTACGACCTCTTCTTCTTCGACCCGCAGTACCAGGTCCTCGTTCCCGACCCCGTCCACGTGCCCCGCTCCGGGAGCCTCACGACGCTGCTGGCCGAGGCGCTGCTGGCCGGCCCGTCCGACTGGCTGGCGCCCGCCGTCGGCACGGCGTTCCCCGACGGCGTCGCGCTGGACGTGCGCAGCGTCCCGGTCAGCGGGGGGCTCGCCACGGTGGCGCTGACCCCCGAGGCGGCCGAGGCCCCGCCCGACCGACGGGAGCAGATGGCAGCCCAGCTGTCCTGGACGCTGCAGCAGGTGCCCGAGGTGCAGCGGGTGACGATCACGTCCGGCGGAGTCCCGCTCGTGGGCGACGGCACGACACCGACCCCGGTGGACCCCTACGAGCGCTACGACCCCGCCGTGCTCCCGCGTGAGTCCGCGGTCTTCGTGGTGGCCGAGGGGGTGGTGGCGAGCAGCCGAGGAGACGCCCCGCAGCCGGTGGGTGGCCCGCTCGGCACCGGCGACCCCGTCGTCCGGTCGGTGGCCGTCGACCCGGCACGGGGGTCCCGTGGGGTTGCCGTCGACGAGTCCGGCACCCAGCTGCTGGCCGCCGGCTTCGGCGCCGACGACACCGGGACCTCCCTCCTCCAGGGTGTCGACCTGGCCGCACCCGCGTGGGACCGGACCGGCCTGGTGTGGTCCCTGGACCGCCGGACCGGCGCGCTCACGGTCGTCGACCCGACCACGGGCGGCTCCGCGGCGGTGGCGGTCCCGGCCGAGGGCGGCCCCGAGCAGCCTCCGGAGCAGCTGGCCGTGTCGCTCGACGGCACGCGGATCGCGCTGCGCGCGGGCGGTCGGGTCTGGCTGGGACTGGTGCTGCGCGACCCCGCGGGGCCCCTGACGGTCCGGCTGGACGGCCTGCGGGAGGTTCCCCTGGACGAGGCTCCCGTCCTCGACGTCGCCTGGGAGGACCCGTCCCGGCTGGCCGTCCTCCAGCAGGCTCCCGAGCAGAACCCCACCGTGAGCATCGTCGACACCAGCGGGGCGAGGTCCCTCTCGCGGGGGACCGTGCCCGGGGCCGTGGCCCTGGCCGCCGCCCCCGGCCAGCCGCCGGTGGTAGCGACCGAGGACGGACGCCTGCTGCGGCTCGACGTCGTGCTGCGCTGGATCCCGTTCGGCGAAGGGGGCGCGCCGGCCTACCAGGGCTGAGCGTCGGGCCGGACGGGTCGCCCGGGCTCGTCCACAGGGCGGGGGACTGGCGGTGCTCGGGCGCGGACGTTGCGGCAGGGTCCCTTGCCGTGCCCCGGCCGGAGCCGACCGCTGCGGTGGTGGTCCTGGCGCTGGCCAGGGCGGCCGCCGACCTGGTGCTGGGTGCCTCGTGCGCGGGATGCGCCCGCGAGCCGGGGCTGCTCTGCCTCCACTGCCGGGACGCGCTGGCCGCACCCGCCCGCCGCGTGGCGCCCGAGCCCGCGCCGCCCGGGCTGCCCCCGGTGCACGCGGTCGCTCCGTACGAGGGTGCGGTGCGCACGATCCTCGGCGCGCACAAGGAGGCCGGGCGGCTCGGTCTCGCGCGCCCGCTCGGAGAGGCGCTGGCCCGGGCCGTCTGCGGAGGTCTCGGCGGGGTCCGCGGGCCGGTGTCCCGGGTCGTCCTGGTCCCCGTGCCGTCGCGGCCGGGGTCCGCGCGCAGGCGGGGTCACGAGCCCCTCCTGCGGACGGCCCGGTGGGCGGCGACCGGGCTGCGCAGGGCCGACCTGCGGGCGCAGGTCGTCCCAGCGCTGGTCCACCGTCGGGCCGTCGCCGACCAGGCCGGGCTCGATCACCGGCAACGCCGGGTCAACCTGGCTGGGGCGCTGGGACTCCGCCGGTCCGCTGCGCCGCTGCTGCAAGGTGCCGTGGTCGTCGTGGTCGACGACGTCATGACCACCGGGGCGACGCTCGCGGAGGCGACCCGTGCACTGGCCTCCGGGTGCGTGGCGGTCGAGGCCGCCGCCGTGGTCGCCGCGACCCGGCGTCGCTCTCTCCCCACTCGGGTGTCCGTCGGGCCGCGGAGCGACTAGCGTTTCGTCATGGCACCCCCGCGAGCCCCGTTGCGACCTCCGGGAGCCGTCGCCCGGGCCTCGGGTGCCCTCCCGACCGGCACTGGCTACCCAGACGAGGGAGGTTCCGTGGACATTGTCGTCAAGGGCCGTCACTGCGAGGTCTCGGACCGGTTCCGCCAGCACGTCGCCGACAAGCTCGCGAAGCTCGAACGGCTGGACCACAAGGTCATCCGGATCGACGTCGAGGTGTGCAAGGAACGCAACCCGCGCCAGGCCGACCAGAAGGAGCGGATCGAGCTCACCGTCCACTCCAAGGGCCCGGTGGTGCGCGCCGAGGCCGCTGCCGAGGACCGCTACGCCGCCCTCGACCTGGCCCACGACCGGCTCGCCGGCCAGCTCCGCCGCGCCGCCGACCGGCGGCGGATCCATCGCGGCAGCCGCACGCCGATCTCGGTCGGCCAGGCGATGGCCGCGGTCAACGGCTCCCTGACAGCCCCTGCCGAGCCCGCGGCTCCGGAGCCGCCGCCCGCGCCCCCTCGCACGGACGACGTGTCCCTGACCGGCCCGCTCGAGGTCGACGGCGACGGCCCCCTGGTCGTGCGCGAGAAGACCCACGAGGCCGACCCGATGAGCCTCGACCAGGCGTTGTACGAGATGGAGCTGGTCGGGCACGACTTCTACCTCTTCGTCGATGCGGGCTCCCGCCAGCCGAGCGTGGTGTACCGCCGACGGGGCTACGACTACGGCGTGATCCGGCTGGCCGTCTGACCCACGCGGCGGGACGGGCGGACGGTCCCCGCGGGTCCGGGCTCGTTGTCGGTGGGGCATGACACCATCCGGTCCGTGGTCGCCCTGCCCCAGTCGTCGCTCTCCCTGGCCGCCGCCCGCCGCCTGGCGCTGGCCGCGCAGGGCTTCGCCGACCCACGTCCGCTGCGCCCCGACCGCCGGGTGCTTCGGCGGGTGACGGGCCGCGTGGCACTGCTGCAGGTCGACTCGGTCAACGTGCTCACGCGCGCCCACTACCTGCCGCTCTACAGCCGGCTCGGGCCCTACCCGTCCGCGCTGCTGGACCGGGCGTCGTCGCAGCCCCCGCGCCTGCTGTTCGAGTACTGGGGGCACGAGGCCTCGCTGCTGCGGGTCGACCTCCAGCCGCTGCTGCGGTGGCGGATGGCACGGGCGCTCGACGACGCCTGGGGTGGTATCCGCGGGATCGCGACCGAGCGGCCCGAGCTCGTCGCCTGGGTGCTCGAGGAGGTGCGTGAACGCGGGCCGGTCTCGGCGGGCGAGATCGAGCACGACACCCCCCGCCCGACCGGCGGTTGGGGGTGGAACTGGTCGGAGGTCAAGCGGGCGCTCGAGTTCCTGTTCTGGTCGGGCCAGGTCACCAGCGCCCGACGCCGCGGCTTCGAGCGCCTCTACGACCTGCCCGAGCGCGTCCTCCCCGCGGAGGTGCTGGCAGCCCCCACGCCGACCCCGGCCGAGGCGCACCGCGAGCTGGTGCGGATCGCCGCGCAGGCACACGGGGTCGCGTCCGTGGGCTGCCTGCGCGACTACTTCCGGCTGGAGCTGGACCCCACGCGGACGGCGGTGGCCGAGCTGGTCGAGGCCGGTGAGCTGGTCCCGGTGACGGTGCGGGGCTGGTCGAGGCCGGCCTACCTGCACCGCGAGGCCCGGATCCCCCGGCGGGTCGGGGCGCGAGCACTCGTCGGGCCGTTCGACTCGCTCGTCTGGGACCGGGCGCGCACCGAGGCGATCTTCGGCTTCCGCTACCGCCTCGAGATCTACGTTCCCCGGGGGCGCCGGGTCCACGGCTACTACGTGCTGCCGTTCCTGCTCGGAGACCGTCTCGTGGCGCGGGTCGACCTCAAGGCCGACCGCCGGGCCGGCGTCCTGCGCGTGCAAGCCGCGTGGGAGGAGCCGGGTGCCCCAGGTGAGACCGCCGAGGAGCTGGCCGACGAGCTCGCCGTCCTGGCGGGGTGGCTGGGGCTGTCCGGCGTGGAGGTGACCGGTCAGGGCGACCTCGGCCCAGCCCTGGCCGAGACCGTCCGGCGCGCGGCCTGAAGCCGCCCGTGCCCGGAGACGGTTCGGATCTCGTGATCACGGGAGTGGGGCCTCGCCGCGGAGCAGGTCGTACCACCGCAGGTCGACCACCGAGCCGTCGCCGAGGCGCTCGGCCGCCCGCTCCACCCCCATCGGTCGGAAGCCGTTGTGCTCGATCACCCGACGCGACGCCTCGTTGCCCTCGGCGTGGGCCACGACCAGGCGGTCCAGGCCCAGCCCGCCGTCCTCCACGGGGACGAAGGCGTGCCGGACGATCAACCGAACCCCCGCAGCGGCCACCCCCGTGCCTCGCACGCGCGGGTGCACCCAGTAGCCGACCTCGGCGCCGTCACGACGGGCGTCGAGGCCCATCAGCGAGAACGCCCCGATGGCCGGACCGCCGGTCGGGTCGGCGGCGGCCCAGTGCACCGCCCGCCCCGCGGAGGCGTCCTCCTCCCTGCTCCGGATGTGACCGATGGCCACGTCGCGCGTGTACGGGTCCGGCAGCTCGCCCAGCCAGTGCCGCGTCACCGGGTCGGTACAGGCCTCGACGAGCGCGTCCGCGTCCTCCTCGACGAAGCGGCGCAGGACGACCCGCCCGCCGCGCAGCTGGGGCGTGGCCGCCCACGGGGTCGGCGGCGCGAGGGGATCACCCCGCAGCAGCGTGCCGGACCACTCGTCGCGGCGCTCGCCACGCTGGGCGCCGTCCAGCCGCAGGCGCCCCTCCACCCGGAAGCCGGCCTTCCACGCCACCCGGCGCGAGGCCCAGTTGCCGACGTAGGCCCTCCAGATGACGCGTCGTAGGTCGAGACCGTCGGCGTCGAGCGCGTGCCGGGCAACGGTGCGGAGAGCGGTCGTGGTCAGCCCGCGACCACGGCCGGAGGGCGCGGTCCAGTAGCCCACCTCGGCCGATCCGTCGGCGATCCCGGTGAGGCCGATCATGCCGAGCAGCGGGCCGCCGTCGCTCTCGCGCACCGCCCACGTCGTGGCAGCACCCGTTGCCCAGCCCATCGGGACCGTCCGGCCCAGGAAGTCCTCGGCGTGCCCCCGTACGTACGGCGAAGGCACGGTGGTCCAGGCCTGGATCAGCGGGTCCTGGCAGGCGACGGTGACCGCCTCGGCGTCGGCCGGCACCGCGGGCGACAGCACGACGCCGTCGTCGCGGAGCTCGTACGGGTCCATGCCGGTCATCCTGCCGGGGCACCCCGAGCCACGGCGAGCCGTTATCGTCCCGTCATCGGGTCCCGACGACCCACGTACGATGGTTCGTCGGACCGCGCCCACCACCGCGGCCCCGTGCCATCCGCCCGCGGGCGACCGACACCGCCAAGGAGCTGACCGCGTGCCTGCCCTGTTCGACAAGTTCCTCCGCGCCGGCGAGGGCAAGATCCTCAAGCGCCTGGAGGGCCTGGTCCGCCAGGTCAACGCCATCGAGGAGGACCTCACGTCGCTCTCCGATGCGGAGCTGCAGGCGATGACCGGCGAGTTCCGCAGTCGCCTCGCCGACGGCGAGACCCTCGACGACCTGCTCCCCGAGGCCTTCGCCACCGTGCGTGAGGCGGCCCGGCGCACCCTCGTCCAGCGCCACTTCGACGTGCAGGTGATGGGTGGGGCGGCCCTGCACCTCGGCAACATCGCCGAGATGCGCACGGGTGAGGGCAAGACCCTCGTGTCGACGCTCCCTGCCTACCTCAACGCGCTGACCGGCGACGGCGTCCACGTGGTCACGGTCAACGACTACCTGGCCCAGCGAGACTCCGAGTGGATGGGGCGTGTGCACCGGTTCCTGGGCCTGTCGGTGGGGGTGATCCTCTCGCGGATGACGCCGGCCGAGCGGCGGGTCGCCTACCGCGCCGACATCACGTACGGCACCAACAACGAGTTCGGCTTCGACTACCTGCGCGACAACATGGCGCTGACCAAGGACGACCTGGTCCAGCGCGGCCACGCCTACGCCATCGTCGACGAGGTCGACTCGATCCTCATCGACGAGGCCCGGACACCGCTGATCATCTCCGGCCCCGCCGACCAGCCGACCCGCTGGTACGGGGAGTTCGCCAAGGTCGCCGGGCGGCTGCGTCGCGATGTCGACTACGAGGTCGACGAGAAGAAGCGCACCATCGGGATCCTCGAGTCAGGCATCGAGCGGGTCGAGGACTGGCTGGGCATCGAGAACCTGTACGAGAGCGCGAACACGCCGCTGATCCAGTTCCTCAACAACTCGATCAAGGCCAAGGAGCTGTTCCGCCGCGACAAGGACTACATCGTCTCCCCCGACGGCGAGGTGCTCATCGTCGACGAGCACACCGGACGGGTGCTCTCCGGCCGCCGCTACAACGAGGGCATGCACCAGGCGATCGAGGCCAAGGAGGGCGTGGAGATCAAGCAGGAGAACCAGACCCTGGCGACGATCACCCTGCAGAACTTCTTCCGCCTCTACGGCAAGCTCTCCGGGATGACCGGCACGGCCATGACCGAGGCCTCGGAGTTCCAGAAGATCTACGGCCTCGGGGTGGTGCCGATCCCGACGAACATGCCGATGATCCGGATCGACCAGAGCGACCTCATCTACCGGACGCAGGACGCGAAGTTCTCCTCGGTCGTCGACGACATCGTCGAGCGGCACGCGAAGGGCCAGCCGGTCCTGGTCGGTACCACGAGCGTCGAGAAGTCCGAGCAGGTCTCCCACCAGCTCCGCAAGCGCGGGGTGCCGCACGAGGTACTCAACGCCAAGCACCACGAGCGGGAGGCCGCGATCGTCGCCCAGGCCGGGCGTCGCGGCGCGGTGACGGTCGCGACCAACATGGCCGGTCGTGGGACGGACATCATGCTCGGCGGCAACCCGGAGTTCATGGCCGACGCCGAGCTCAAGCAGCGTGGCATCGATCCCGTGGACACGCCCGACGAGTACGAGGCCGCCTGGACCCCGACGCTCGACAAGATGCAGGCGCAGGTCAAGGCCGAGCACGACGAGGTCACCGGGTTCGGCGGGCTCTACGTCGTCGGCACGGAGCGGCACGAGACCCGGCGCATCGACAACCAGCTGCGTGGCCGGTCCGGCCGGCAGGGCGACCCCGGCGAGTCTCGGTTCTACCTGTCCCTCGAGGACGACCTCATGCGGTTGTTCAAGAGCGAGTGGGTCGACATGATCCTGCGCACCCTGAACATCCCCGACGACCAGCCCATCGAGCACAAGCGGGTCAGCAACTCCATCAAGTCCGCTCAGACCCAGCGCGAGGCGCAGAACTTCGAGATCCGCAAGGACGTGCTCAAGTACGACGACGTGCTCAACCGACAGCGGCACATCATCTACGAGGAGCGGCGCCGGGTCCTGGAGGGCGAGGACCTGCGCGAGCAGATCGACCACATGATCGACGACGTGGTCGGGGCGTACGTCCGGGGTGCCACGTCCGAGGGCTACCCCGAGGCCTGGGACCTCGACCAGCTCTGGACCGCGTTGCGCACCCTCTTCCCGGTCTCCGTCACGGTGGAGGAGCTCGAGGTGGAAGCGGGTGGTCGGGAGGGCCTCACCTCCGACCTCCTGGTCGAGCGGCTCGTGTCCGACGCGCACCGCGCGTACGCTGCCCGCGAGGCCGAGCTGGGCGACGAGGCCGCCCGCGAGCTGGAGCGGCGGGTCGTGCTGACCGTCCTGGACCGCAAGTGGCGCGAGCACCTCTACGAGATGGACTACCTGCGCGAGGGCATCGGGCTGCGGGCCTTCGCCCAGCGCAACCCGCTCGTGGAGTACCAGAAGGAGGGCTACGACCTCTTCGCCGCCATGATGGACGGCATCAAGGAGGAGTCGGTCGGCCTGCTGTTCAACCTCGAGGTCAAGGTCGCCGAGCCGGCCGCGGAGGGCCAGGCGGCCCCCGCCGGGCAGCGGCCGCTCCTGGTCGCCAAGGGACTGGTCCAGCCGAGGGCCCCCCAGCAGCTGCAGTACACAGCGCCGAGCGTCGACGGTGACAGCCGGGTCGAGCAGCGGACCGAGCGGGCCCCGGCCCGGGCGGGGGCGGCCGCCGCTGCCGGTGGTTCGGCCGGGGGGAGCACGGCGACGGCCACCAGGCGCAACGAAGCCTCGCCGGACATCGACTTCGGCGACGTGCCCCGCAACGCGCCCTGCCCCTGCGGCTCGGGCAAGAAGTTCAAGCGCTGCCACGGCGACCCCAAGCACCGGACGGCCTGATCGCCCGCTCGGTGACCTGGCCGGGCCAGGTCAGATCACCTCGAGGGCGGTGCACCGCCAGCGGCCGTCGAGGCCCTCGAGACGCAGGGCCAGCGCCCGGCACCGGCGTCCCGCCTGGACCACGGCGCTCGCCTCGACGACGCCGTCCCTCGGCGTCGACACCCGCAACGCCCGGACCAGCGGTCGACCGACCCCCGCCGCCCCGGCCCGTCGGCGTGCCGTGACCGCCCGCATGGTGACGGTGGCGTAGACCTCCTCGTCGGTCCACGGGAGCAGCTGCTGGACCGGGCGGTGGCCCGCGAGCGCCTCTGCGAGCGCCTGGGCGAGCCGCGCCGTCCACCGCCGGGGCTCCGGGAGGGCCGCGCCGGGCGTCGGCCGACGCGCCGTCAGCGTCGCGAGCCCTTCGTCCTCGGCGTCGGACCGGCTGCCGGGCGCCGCCAGGTCGGAGTCGGCAAGCAACCTGAGCTGGGCCGGGGGCTCAGGCACGGCCGGGAGACCGCCGGGGAGGACGTAGGCCAGGGCGAGCGCCCCCTGGGTGGCCGCTTCCCGCCGCTGGTCGCCGAGCTCGTCGTCGTACGGGGGCTGGCTCTGGGGGACGGGCAGCAGGCGCACGCCGGTGCTGCCACGCGGGGACAGGGTGGCTCGGGTGGTACCGGACATGGGGTCCTCCAGGAGCGTGTGTCAGGCCTGGGCCGGCGGGCGGAGCACCGTGCCGGGGAGCAGGAGGTGGGGGTCGTCTCCGACGACGTCACGGTTCGTCTCGTACCAGCGCGGCCACTCGGTGGCGATCTCGGCGTCGGTGGCGTCGCCGTTCAGCGCCCTGGCCGCGATCTGCCAGAGCGAGTCTCCGCGGCGGACGACCACCTCGTCGGTGA
>DASTQL010000134.1:0-11103 GCA_035761805.1 Jiangellales bacterium
GAAGACCCCCGCGGCGAAGAAGACCCCCGCGGCGAAGAAGACCCCCGCGGCCGAGACCCCCGCGGCCAAGAAGACCAGCGCCAAGACCCCGCCCGCGAAGAAGGCCTCGGCGGCGAAGAAGTCCACCGCCACCGCGGCCGCGGCCTCCACGCTGGTGGTCCGGCCGGACGAGAACCCCTGGACCGCTGAGGAGCTCGCTGAGGTGCGGTCGGTCCTGGTGGCCGACGCGGACCGGCTGCGTGCGGAGATCGAGGACGCGGACGCCGAGATCGCCGACCTGCTGCGCGACGTGGGCGAGACCGGGGGCGAGGACCAGGCGGACACCGGGACCAAGACCTTCGAGCGCGAGCACGAGATGGCCCTCGCCGCCAGCCACCGCGAGATCCTCGCCCAGACCGAGCGTGCCATCGAGCGGATCGACCGCGGCACCTACGGCGTGTGCGAGAGCTGCGGCAACCCCATCGGCAAGGCACGGCTGCAGGCCTTCCCCCGTGCGACACTGTGCATGACATGCAAGCAGCGCGAGGAGCGTCGCTGAGCCGCGACGCGAGCACCGCGAGAGGAGGACGCCGCCTCGTCGGCGTCCTCCTCTGCGTGGCCGGCCTGGTGCTGCTCGTGGACCAGGCCACCAAGGCGCTGGCCGAGGCCCGGCTCGCGGACGGCCGCGTGGTCGAGGTGGTCGACGGGCTGTTGCGCCTCCGCCTCGTCTACAACCCCGGGGCTGCGTTCAGCCTGGCCACCAACGCCACCGTGCTGCTCAGCGTGGTGTCGGTGGTCGTGGTCGTGGTGATCCTGCGGATCAGCCGCAGGCTCGCCCACCCGGCGTGGGCCGTCGCGCTGGGGGCGCTGCTCGGCGGCGCGCTCGGCAACCTCGTCGACCGGCTCTTCCGCTCACCCGGGCCGCTGCGCGGGGAGGTGGTGGACTTCCTCGAGCTGCCCAGCTTCCCGGTCTTCAACGTGGCCGACTCCGCCATCGTCGTCGGCGCCTCCCTGATGGTGCTCCTCTCCATGCTCGGCACGGCGTACGACTCGGCGCCGGGCTCCCGTAGGGCAGTCACCGACCCGCAGGCGGAGCCTGGGGAGTGAGCGACGAGCGCAGCCTCTCCGTGCCCGACGGTCTGGAGGGGGAGCGGCTGGACGCCGCCCTGGCACGGTTGTTCGGACTCTCCCGGACCCGCGCCGCCGACCTCGTCGAGGCCGGGCAGGTCCGGCTCGACGGCCGGGCGGCACCGAAGTCGGAGCGGGTGCACGCCGGGGCGTGGCTGGAGGTGGTGCTGCCGGCACCGGGACCACGGGCCGCGGCGCCCCCCGTCCTCGTCGAGGGCATGCGCGTGGTCCACGACGACGAGGACCTCGTCGTCGTCGACAAGCCCGTCGGCGTGGCCGCCCACCCGAGCCCGGGATGGAGCGGTCCCACCGTCGTCGGGGGCCTCGCCGCCGCGGGCTACCGCGTGTCAACCTCGGGCGCCGCGGAGCGACAGGGCGTGGTGCACCGGCTCGACGTCGGCACCAGTGGGCTGATGGTCGTGGCCAAGTCCGAGCTGGGCTACACGGCGCTGAAGCGCCAGTTCCGCGACCGTTCGGTGGACAAGGTGTACCACGCGCTGGTCCAGGGGTACCCGGACCCGTCCCGCGGCACCGTCGACGCCCCGATCGAGCGTCACCCCTCGCACCACCACCGGTGGGCGGTCGTCGCGGGAGGCAAGCCGAGCGTCACCCACTACGACACCCTCGAGGTGTTCCCGGCGGCGAGCCTGCTGGAGATCCACCTGGAGACCGGGCGGACCCACCAGATCAGGGTGCACATGAGCGCACTGCGCCACCCCTGCGTGGGCGACCTCACCTATGGTGCCGACCCCGTGCTCGCCGCCCGTCTGGGGCTGACCCGCCAGTGGTTGCACGCCGTCCGCCTGGGCATCGAGCACCCCCGCACCGGGCGGCACCTCGAGCTGTCGACGGACTACCCGGACGACCTCCAGCACGCCCTGGACACCTTGCGGGGGACCGGATGAGCCGTTCCGACATGCGAGACATGCGTCTCGCGGCATTGAACCGAGGCTGTCGGGGCCCTACCGTCTGGTTCGTGCTCCACGTGTATCGCGTCTTTCCGTGGCCGGCCCGGGTGGCCGGTGGCGCAGACGTGACCTGAGCGCACCCCACCCGAGTCGGCTCGAAGGCAGCGGAGTCCCTCCGCTGCCTTTCGTCATCCCCGAGGCCGACCGGGAGCGCCGGGCCGGCCCCGCATCCCGAGGAGCGACCCGTGACCACCGCCCGAGTCCAGACCGCCGGGCCGCCGGCAACCGCATCGCCGACGGTAGCAATCGGGGGCCAGCTGCTCGGCTCCTCCCGGCTGCCGGTCGTCGCCGGCCCCGGCACCGGCGCCGACGTCGTCCGTCTCGACCTCCGCCGGCTGCACGGCTGCAACGACGCCGAGACCGTGCTGCGCGAGGCCAGGGGTGAGGTGGCCGCCCCGCTGCTCGTCGAGCCGTTCTCCGCGGCCGACCTGCCCGCCCTCGAGCGGCACGCCGACGCGATCATGGTCGGCGCCGCATGGATGCAGGACTTCCGGCTGCTCAGCGCGGTCGGGCGGATCGGCCTACCGGTGGTCGTCCAGCGCGGCCAGCACGCCACCGTCGCCGAGTGGGTGTCTTCCGCCGACTACGTCCTGGCGGCCGGCAACGCCCGGGTGGTGCTCTGCGAGAGCGGCAGCCGTACCCACCTGGACCGGCGCCGCACCCTGGACCTGGCGCTGGTGCGCGAGGTCCGTGAGGGGACCGGTATGCCCGTCGTCGTCGAGGTCACCGGGAGCCCGTGGCTGGCCGGTGCGGCAGTCGCCGCCGGGGCCGACGGCCTGCTGCTCGACGAGTCGGCTCCCGCACCCGACGTGGCCACGGCACTGGAGGCGGCCACGACCCTCGCACCGCTCGTCCGCCAGGTCGGTCCGGCCAGCCTGCCGGCCTGCCGGGAGGCGATCGACCGCGTCGACGCCACCCTCGCCAGCCTGCTGGAGTACCGGGCCGCCCTGGCCACCGAGGTCCAGCGGCACAAGCCCGTCCGCGGTCACGCCGGTCGTGACCCGGCCCGGGAGGCGCAGATCGTCCACGCCATGGCGCACCGCGCGCCGAGCCTCGGCAAGGAGCGGTTGGCCGCCGTGATGGACGCCGTCATCTCCGTCGGGCTGGACGTGTCCGAGGAGCAGCTCCCTCCCGAGCCGCCGGTGTGGCGGCTGTGACGCCGACCCCGTCCAGGTCCGGTTCCCGGCTCCTCCTCGCCTGCCGGGACTCGACACGCCGCCGTACCTGCGGGCACGTTGCGGCGCCGCCGAGTGTCGGGGCGGACACCTAGACTCGGTGCCTCGACGAGGGCGAGGAGGCGGGGTCGGTCGTGGCACCGGGGTCGGCAGGCGATTCGTTCGTCCACCTGCACGTGCACACCGAGTACTCCATGCTCGACGGCGCCGCGCGGCTCGACGACCTGTTCGCCGAGACCGCGGCCCAGGGGATGCCGGCCCTGGCGATGACCGACCACGGCAACGTGTTCGGCGCCTACGACTTCTGGAGCAAGGCGCGTCGGCACGGCATCAAGCCGATCATCGGCACGGAGGCCTACCTCACCCCTCGGACCAGCCGCTTCGACAAGACGCGGGTCCGGTGGGGCAGCGGGGGCGAGGACGACGTCTCGGGCTCGGGGGCCTACACCCACCTCACGTTGCTCGCCGAGACCACGGCGGGCATGCACAACCTCTTCCGGTTGTCGTCCCTCGCCAGCCTCGAGGGCTTCTACTTCAAGCCGCGCATGGACCGCGAGCTGCTCCAGACCTACGCCACGGGGTTGATCGCCACCACCGGTTGCCCCTCCGGGGAGGTGCAGACGCTCCTCCGGCTCGGACGCTACGACGAGGCGTGCCACGCGGCAGCGGAGTTCCGTGACGTCTTCGGGGCCGGCAACTACTTCTGCGAGCTGATGGACCACGGGCTCGACATCGAGCGTCGGGTCCGCGACGACCTGCTGCGGCTGGCCCGCGACCTGGCACTGCCCCTCGTCGCGACCAACGACCTGCACTACACGCACCCGCGCGACCACGAGGCACACGCCGTGCTGCTCTGCGTGCAGTCTGGCTCGACGCTGGCCGACCCGAACCGGTTCAAGTTCGACGCCGAGGGCTTCCACCTCCGGTCAGCCGACGAGATGCGCGCCCTGTGGGCGGAGCTGCCAGAGGCCTGCGACAACACCCTCGCGATCGCCGAGCGATGCGGGGTCGAGTTCGTCGAGGCGCCGGGCGCGTTCATGCCCCGCTTCCCGGTGCCAAGCGGCGAGGACGAGACCTCGTGGTTCGTCAAGGAGGTCGAGCGCGGGCTCCACCAGCGCTTCCCCAACGGGGTTCCCGACCGGGTGCGCCGGCAGGCCGCGTACGAGACGGAGGTGATCGTCGGCAAGGGCTACGCGGGCTACTTCCTGGTGGTCGCCGACTTCATCAACTGGGCCAAGCGCAGCGGGATCAGAGTGGGCCCGGGTCGCGGCTCGGGGGCGGGCTCCATGGCGGCGTTCGCGATGGGCATCACCGACCTCGACCCGCTCCAGCACGGGCTGATCTTCGAGCGCTTCCTCAACCCCGAGCGCGCGTCGATGCCCGACTTCGACGTCGACTTCGACGAGCGCCGGCGGGGCGAGGTGATCCGCTACGTCAGCGACACCTACGGCGACGACCGGGTGGCGATGATCGTCACGTACGGCACGATCAAGGCCAAGCAGGCGGTCAAGGACGCCTCCCGCGTGCTGGGCTACCCCTTCGCCATGGGTGAGCGGATCACCAAGGCGATGCCCCCGTCGGTGATGGGCAAGGACATTCCGCTGTCGGGGGTCTTCGACCCCACACACAAGCGCTACTCCGAGGCCGGCGAGCTGCGCGCGCTCTACGAGTCGGACGCCGACGTCCGCAAGGTGGTCGACACCGCCAAGGGGTTGGAGAACCTCAAGCGCCAATGGGGCGTCCACGCCGCGGGCGTCATCATGTCCTCCGAGCCGCTGATCGACCACATCCCCATCATGCGGCGGGAGCAGGACGGCGCGATCATCACGCAGTTCGACTACCCGACCTGCGAGATGCTCGGCATGGTCAAGATGGACTTCCTGGGGCTGCGCAACCTCACGGTCCTCGACGACGCCCTGACCAACATCGTGCGCAACGGCAAGGAGGCCGTCGACCTCGAGACGCTGGAGCTGGACGACCCGGCCACCTACGAGATGCTCGGGCGGGGCGACACACTGGGTGTCTTCCAGTTCGATGGGGGTCCGATGCGGTCCCTGCTGCGGCTGATGAAGCCGGACAACTTCGAGGACATCTCCGCCGTCGGGGCGTTGTACCGACCGGGGCCGATGGGCGCCAACTCCCACACCAACTACGCGCTGCGCAAGAACGAGCAGCAGGAAGTCACCTACCTGCACGACGAGCTGGCCGAGGCCCTCGAGCCGATCCTGGGCACGACCTACGGCCTGATCGTCTACCAGGAGCAGGTCATGGAGATCGCCCAGCAGCTGGCGGGCTACACGCTGGGCAAGGCCGACCTGCTCCGCCGGGCGATGGGCAAGAAGAAGCGCGAGGTGCTCGACGCCGAGTACGTCGGTTTCGAGGCCGGGATGAAGGCGAACGGCTTCAGCGCAGAGGCGATCAAGGTGCTCTGGGACACGCTGGTGCCCTTCTCCGACTACGCCTTCAACAAGGCGCACAGCGCTGCTTACGGCCTGGTCTCCTACTGGACCGCCTTCCTCAAGGCCAACTACCCGGCCGAGTACATGGCGGCGTTGCTGACCAGCGTCCGCGACGACAAGGACAAGACCGCGCTCTACCTCAACGAGTGCCGGCGCATGGGCATCAAGGTCCTCCCCCCAGACGTCAACGAGTCCGAGGGTGACTTCACCCCGGTCGGCACCGACATCCGGTTCGGACTCGCCGCGATCCGCAACGTGGGCGCCAACGTCGTCGACGGTGTGGTCACCGCCCGCCGTGACAAGGGCCGTTACACCGACTTCCCCGACTTCATGGACAAGGTGCCGGCGACCGTCTGCAACAAGCGGGTCGTGGAGTCGCTCATCAAGTCGGGGGCCTTCGACTCGTTGGGCTACTCGCGCCGGTCTCTGCTGGTCGTTCACGAGGACGCGGTGGACGCGGTCGTGGGCATCAAGCGCAACGAGGCGATCGGTCAGTTCGACCTCTTTGGTGGCGACACCGCGCAGGCGGAGCGGTTCACCGTCGCGGTCCCGGACGTCGCCGAATGGGACAAGCAGGTCAAGCTCGGCTACGAGCGCGAGATGCTCGGCCTGTACGTCTCCGATCACCCGCTGATGGGCATCGAGCACGTGCTCTCGCGTGCCGTCGACCGGTCGGTCGCCTCGCTCGCCGACTCCGAGGAGTGCCCGTCCGGCACGGTGGTGACGATCGGCGGCCTGATCACCGGGCTACAGCGCAAGGTGACCAGGCGCGGTGACACGTGGGCGATCGCGACCGTCGAGGACCTCGAGGGAGCGGTCGAGGTCATGTTCTTCCCCGCGACCTACCAGCTCTACGCACTGCAGCTGGTGGAGGACGCGGTCGTGGTCGTGCGTGGCCGGGTCGACCGGCGCGACGACTCGCCGCAGGTGATCGCCGCCGAGCTCACCCTGCCCGACGTCACCGAGGACGTGGCCGGTCCGGTGGTGGTCAACCTGCCCACGATCAGGTGCACCCCGCCCCTCGTCGAACGCCTCAAGGAGGTCCTGCGGACGCACCCCGGCGTCACCGAGGTCCAGCTCCGCCTCACGGGGACCGACCGCACCACGCTGATGCGGCTCGACGACTCGCTGCGGGTCACCCCGTCGACGGCGTTGATGGGAGACCTCAAGGCCCTGCTCGGTCCTGCATGCCTGGGCTGACCGCTTCCGGTCGGCCCAGGTGAGCCGGCACGCTCACGGGCACCGCGTATCGCGGCGGGTCCGAGGTCCCCGCCGCGTCGTGGTCGAGTGCCTGCTGGCCGGCCTCGTGGTCGGGTTGCTCGCCGGGGTGGCCTGGTACCTGCTGGTGCCCGACGTCACGGTGAGCGTCGGTGACGACGGTCAGCCGCGCCTGGGGACGTCGGCGGCGTCGGGCGTGTTCGCCTACGACGCCTGGTTCATGGTCGTGGGCTCGATCAGCGGGCTGGTGCTCGGGGCCGTGCTGTTCACCCGGCACCGTCGCCGTGCGGTCGTCGCGGTGGTGGCCATCGCCGCGTCGGGCCTGGTGGGATCGCTGCTCGCCTGGCGTGTCGGTGTGATCCTCGGGCCGGAGCCGGTCGAGGCGCGTGCCACGGCGCTCGACAACGGTGGAACGTTGACCCTCGACGTCGGTCTCGAGGCCTACGGCGTGCTGCTGGCCTGGCCGATCGCCGCACTGGTCGCGGTGCTCGCGGTCAGCGCCTGGCTGGACGACCGGGCTCCCGTGTCGCCCCGCAACCCACCATCGCCTCCGCCGAGAGTCGGCGCCGTCGCCGACGAGCCGGCGCCGTCCGACGTCGGGCCCCGACCGGTGTCCTGACCGAACGCGTTACGTCGGTGGTCTGCTGGGGCGAGCAGAGGCGACCACCTGGCGCTCGTACCGGTATGCCCAGGGCTCGGACCCGCGGCCCACCTCGACCCAGCCGTCCGCGGCGATCTCTCGCCTCAGCCCGGCCAGGCTCTGCGCCATGTCCGGCGCCCACGCCTCCTCGGGCGGGAGCCTGCCGATCGTCCCCGGCGCGACGAAGGTCGGACCGGTGTACCGGCGCTCGCCGCCCACCCGCCCCACGAAGCGCTGCATCGTGCTCCCGTACTGGGAGGCCAGGGTGGTGGTCAGGCGAGCCCACCACGACGTCCCTCCCACGTCCTCCAGGTCGATCCGGAGGGTGTCCATCTTCGTCCTCATAGGTCCACCCTGCGCCCGCGCGGGTGAGCGTGTCACCGGTCGAACGTCCCTCTCAGTCCCGTCGGCCGATGGCCGCAGTCGTCGCCGTGGTGAGCTGGACCAGGTCCTCCGGCGCCAGCTCGACGTCGAGCCCCCGGCGACCCCCGGACACGAAGACGGTGCCGAACCCCAGCGCGGTCTCGTCGACGACCGTCGGCAGCCGGCGACGCTGACCGAGCGGGCTGATCCCGCCCACCACGTAGCCCGTGAGCCGCTCGGCCACCGCGGCGTCGGCGAGCACGGCCCGCTTGCCGCCGACGGCGGCGGCGAGGGCCTTGAGGTCGAGCATGCCGCTGACGGGGACGACCGCGACCACCGTGCGCCCCTCGACTTCGGCCAGCAGTGTCTTGAACACCCTCGCGGGCTCGATCCCCAGGACCTCGGCCGCCTCCAGCCCGTACGAGGCTGTGGAGGGGTCGTGCTCGTACGGGTGCAGCGTGTGCGGCACCCCGGACCTCGCGAGTGCGGCCGTGGCCGGGGTACCGACGGACCCATGCGGTCGGCCGCGACCCTCGCGCCGCCTGTCCTTCGCCACCTGGCCATCCTGCCTCGGCTCAGCTGGGGCTGATCGCCACCCCGCGCAGGAGGTCCACGGCGGGCAGCGCCCGTAGGGTCCGCAGCAGCTCGGTCTCCCGCCGCAGCAGGCCACAGGCGAGCCGCAGCCGCTTGGCGGCGTCGGACGCGGCGAGCAGCCGGTGCTTGTCGGCGACGTCCAGGACCACCGTTGCCGCGATCAGGTACGAGAGCACGACGGGGTCACGGGGCAGTTCCTGGACGCCGCCGGCGTCCTGCCCTGCCACCAGCTGCTGGTAGCCACGGAAGGCATGCACCGCCGCGGCCGCGATGACCGGGGCGTCGTCGCCGACCTCCTCGTCCAGCCACTCCACGTCGCCGACGAGATACGGACGGGCCGTGCCCACCGAGCGCAGCCGGAAGCGCCTCCCGCCAGTACCCAGCAGGTCGTAGCGACCGTCGTCGTAGGGGGTGACCTGGCGGATGTCGGCAGTGCACCCCACGTCGTACAGCGCACTCACGGAGTCGGCGCCCACCTCGTGCCCGGCCCGGATCGCGACGACACCGAAGCTGCCGCGGTGGCCCCCGGCCTCGAGGAGCTCGCGGACCATCAGCCGGTAGCGCTCCTCGAAAACGTGCAGGGGGAGCACCAGGCCGGGGTAGAGCACGGTGCCCAGCGGGAACAGGGGCAGCTCCGGCATACCGACGAGCGTAGAAGGGACCGGCGCCGGTCGCTCGCCGTGCGGGCGGTACCGCGGAGGCGGCGCCGGCGGCACCTAGACTCGTCGGCGTGATCCGCCGCATCGACCTGCGTGGCCTGCTCGCGCGCGGCGAGGCCCCAGACTACCGGGCGCTCGTCCCACGCGCACCGCAGGACGTCGAGTCCGCGCTGGCCGTCGTCCGCCCGATCTGCGACGACGTCCGGGATCGCGGAGGGGCGGCGCTGCGCGACTACGCGGCAAGGTTCGACGGCGTCCAACTCACCGACCTGCGGGTGCCGGCCGCCGCGCTGGACGAGGCGCTGACAGCCCTCGACCCCCGGGTGCGGGCCGCCCTGACCGAGTCGATCCGACGGGTCCGGCGAGTGCACGAGGACCAGCGGCCCGCCGACCACACGACCGCCGTCGTCGCGGGCGGCTCGGTCACGCAGCGCTGGGTACCGGTCTCCCGGGTGGGGCTCTACGTACCGGGTGGGCTCGCCGTCTACCCGAGCAGCGTGGTCATGAACGTCGTCCCGGCGCAGGTCGCCGGTGTCGACAGCATCGCTGTGGCCAGCCCGCCGCAGCGGGACCACGGCGGCATCCCGCACCCTACGGTCCTCGCCGCCTGTGCGCTGCTCGGCGTCGACGAGGTCTACGCCGCCGGAGGCGCGCAGGCGGTGGCCATGTTCGCCTACGGCGCGCGGGACGACGACGGGAGCGTGGTCTGCGAGCCGGTCGACATCGTCACCGGTCCGGGCAACCTCTACGTGGCCGCGGCCAAGCGCTTGCTCAAGGGACGCATCGGGATCGACGCCGAGGCCGGGCCGACCGAGATCGCCGTGCTCGCCGACGACACTGCCGACCCGGCCCACGTGGCGGCCGACCTGGTCAGCCAGGCCGAGCACGACCCGCTGGCGGCGAGCGTCCTGGTCACCGACTCCGAGCCGCTCGCCGACGCGGTGCTGCGCGAGCTCGAGACCCAGGTCGCCGCGACCAAGCACGTCGACCGCATCCGGACCGCCCTGGCGGGTGAGCAGTCCGGCGTCGTCCTCGTCGACGACCTCGAGCAGGGGCTTGCCGTGGTCGACGCCTACGCCGCGGAGCACCTGGAGGTCCAGACCAGGGATGCCCGGGCCGTCGCGATGCGGGTGCGCAACGCGGGGGCGGTCTTCGTCGGCCCGTACGCGCCGGTGAGCCTGGGCGACTACAGCGCGGGCTCCAACCACGTGCTCCCGACCGGTGGGTGCGCGCGCCACTCCTCGGGGCTGTCGGTGCAGACCTTCGTGCGCGGCGTCCACGTCGTGGACTACGACCGCTCGGCCCTGGCCGACGTGGCGGCACAGGTGGTGACGCTGGCCGACGCCGAGGACCTCCCGGCCCACGGCACCGCGGTCCGGGTGCGCTTCCCGGACCGGGCGCCCCGGTGACGGCCGCGGGCGAGCTGCCCCTGCGCGAGGAGCTGCGTGGCATCGCCCCGTACGGAGCGCCACAGCTCGACGTGCCGGTCCGGCTCAACGTGAACGAGAACCCATACCCGCCCTCGCCCGCCCTCGCCGCCGACGCCGCGGCTGCCGTCGACCGGGTGGTCGGAGGGCTCAACCGCTATCCCGACCGCGAGGCGGAGGCGCTGCGGGTGGACCTCGCCGCCTACCTGGGGCACGGGCTCGACGCGTCCCGGGTGTGGGCCGCGAACGGCTCCAACGAGGTGATGCTGCAGGTGCTGCAGGCCTTCGGCGGGCCGGGCCGCACGGTGCTCTCCTTCGCACCCACCTACTCGATGTACCCCGAGTACGCGCGCGACACCTCGACCCGCTGGCAGGCGGTGCCACGCCGCGAGGACTTCACGATCGACCCCGACGCCGCGGTCGCCACCGTACGGGCGGTGGCACCAACGGTCGTGCTCATCGCATCACCCAACAACCCGACCGGGACGGCCGT
>DASTQL010000135.1:0-7026 GCA_035761805.1 Jiangellales bacterium
GCTGGTCTGTGGCATGAACCTGGCGCTCATCGGTGGGGTCCTCGACGAGCTCGGGGTGCAGGGCGTGACTCCGGAGCTGTCGCCGCAGGCCGGGTACTGCTGCGTCAGGATCCGGACCCCACACGCGGCGACCCGGCGGGACTCGGAATCGTGAGCAGCTGACGCGTGGGAACGTGCTCACTGAACTGAGCGCTGGGGCAGCGACGGGGTGGGGACGTGATCGGCGGGGCGGTCCTTCCGGACCGCCCCGCCGATCACGTTGGCCGTGCGTGGAGGCTCAGGCGACCCCGTGGTGCTCGTGCTCGTCGCCGCCGTCCTGGCTCCCGACGGTGCCTTCCGGACCGGCCGGAGTGGTCGGGAGACGCAGCGCCTGACTGCCGGGCACGCTTCTGCCAGGCACACCGTTGACCGACTCTGTCGAGTAGGCCAGTGTCAGGACCGCGAACGCGACAGCGTCGACGTTGGTGTCCAGGGCCTCCATGTTGACGTTGTCGAACGTGTCGCACGCCAGGTGATAGCACTGGTCGTACTGCTCGCCGGCGATCCCGCCCCAGATCGCCTGCTGCTCTGCAGTCTTGAGGACCTCGGCTCCGGTGAACAGACCGCTCGACGGGATGTCGTTGAGGATGAACGCTTGGTAGTCACTGCGTCCGGAGAACTCGGTGTCCTCGTAGGGGATGCCTTGCCAGGTGTAGTAGATCTCGAACAGGTTCTCCAGGGCCTCCGACCCCTCCGGGATGGGAACACCCGCGGGCGCGGGGAAGCTCGACTCGTCCGCGTCGTACACGAAGTAGACGAAGTTCGGCGAGCCGATCATGTCGAAGTTGAGGTACGCCGCGATCCGATCCCGCTCGGCCTGGCTCAGCTCCGCGACGTACTGGTTGGAGCCGACGAGTCCCTGCTCCTCCGCGGCCCACCAGGCGAAGCGCAGCGTGTTCTCCGGCTTCAGCTTGGACAGCAGCTGGGCGGTCTCGAGCAGCGCCGCGGAGCCCGTCCCGTTGTCCTGGATACCGGGTCCCTGGATCACCGAGTCGAGGTGGGCGCCGGCCATGACCACGTTGTCGTCGTTCTCGCCGGGGAGCTCTGCGATGACGTTGAAGTCCTGGCGGGTCTGGATCGGGGGAACCTCGACGAAGGCCGTCGAGCCCGGCTGCGCCAGTGCCACGCCCTGGGCGAAACTGGCCCCGACCACCGGGATGCCGTGGGTGATGGACGTGCCGTCGGTCAGCGTCGACGCGTTGGCGACGATGAGCCCCTCGCGTTCGGGCGTGTTGCCCTGGTTGAAGATGATCACGGCTTCGGCGCCGGCTTCCTCGGCGTGCATCGCCTTGTCGCCGAAGTTGCACGTGCCACGCTGGACCAGCACGATGTCCGCCGGTCCGGAAAGGTCTACCCCGGTGAAGTCGGCGGCCTCGCACCCACTACTGTTCGCGCGGTCGCCCACGAGGTTGATGTCGATCGGCACGACCTGGCCCTGGACCGTGCCGCTGCCGCTCCCGGTGAAGGCGCCGGTCTCGTACTCTTCGGTGACGGGCGTGAGCTGGCGCAGGGTCGACGGGAGGACGAAGGTGACGTCGACCGGGTCGAGGGTGACCGTCCATCCTGCGGCTTGGAGCTGGTCGGCCACGTACGTGACGCTGTTGTCGTAGCCGTCGGTGCCGGCAGCGCGCGTCCCCGGGTAGAAGGGGTCCTCGTTTGCGTCGGCTATGGCCTGGAGGGCCTCCAGGTGCTCGGCCGTGCCCCCGGCGCTCAGGCACTCGAGCAGCTTCTGGTACGTGTTGTTGTTGCGCTTGTCGCAGCTGTCGGCGGGTGCGGAGACGGCCACGACCGGCGTGGCGAGACCGGCGACGAGCGCCGTGGCTGCGCCGGCGGCGAGTGTACGTATGCGTACCCGCCTGGCGGGGAGATGGCTCATCGAGAGGGATCCTCCTGTCGATCGGAACCGCGCGCAACACTGGTAACGCGCCGATGGACACACTGGCCGGACCCTAGACCGCAGGTCGATGTGACACCAGTCTTGCATTCCTGGCGCCAGCTGTGATACCGGCGTTGGTCCCCCTTTCCCGTCGCTGCGAGAGCGGGTACGCCGAGGGCCGCGAGCTCCTCGTAGAGGTGCTAGGCCGAGCGGTCGTTGGGGGAGAAGCCCTGCAGGCTCTAGTAGTGGAACTTGGCACCTCGCATGCCCATCTCGGCGACGAGGCGGCGCAGCGCGCGTGCCGGCCCTGCCCTTGGCGGGATCGACGCGGGAAGGGCAGCAGCACGTGTGCTCTCGGCGTCGACCGTGCAGACGACGGCGGCCATCCGACGCTCGCGATGGTGCTCCGCGGTCTGGTCGATCGTCGGGGTCCGCCTTGAAGTGGCCGCCGACGCGTCCATGAACTCGTCGGCACGAGACGTGGACGTGGTCGACGACCGCGACGTGGACGTCGATCGCGGTGACTCCGGCGACGTCGATGGCGCTGGTGTACTCGGGCGCTTCCTCCTGCACGACGTCAGGCCGGGGCTCGGGTCCGACGGTGGTCGCCCAGGCGTCGGTCGCGGGCGAGCCGATCAGGACGAGTCGACCACCTTCCCCCTGTGTCCGGGACGAGAGGCGGAGGGCGGCGCCGCGTACACGAGCAGATGCTCGCCGCAGTGCACGGATCCGACCAGCGGCACCTGGTGGTGCTGCTCCGGGCCATCGTCGCCGAGCCGCCGGCCGGACGGGGGTTGGCACACGAAAGAGGGCCGCTGTCTTCACCTACCTGGGGGTGGGCAGGTGCCGGCCCGGGGGTCTCTACTTGCCGGATCCCGCCGGCGGTCCGGCGGTCTCCGGCGGGCCGGCACCGTCCGTGGGACCGGGGGAGTCGGGCGGACGGGCCGTGTCGGGCGGACCCGCCCCCTCCGAGGGGCCCACCGACGCGGGCGGGCCCGAGTCCGCACCCTCCTGCTCCGCGGCCCGCTCGGTCGGGTCGGGCGCGGTCGGGAAGGACCCGCAGGCATCCTCGGGGTCGAACGACTGCTCGAGTGCTGAACCCGGTGCCGCCTCGGCGACGCACATGGTCCACGTCCGCACCTCGTCGACGAAGGCGAGGGCGCGGGCGCGGGCAGCGTGCCACTCCCGGGGGGCCCACCCCCACCGGGACCCCCGGCCCACTCGGGCGGGCAACCCTCGGCGCTGTGGTAGGTGCTGCCGTCGATGCTGAAGGCGTCGCGGTCGCCGCCGCGACCCGCCTCGTCGACCTCGAGGGTCAGCACGCGCCCGTCGAGCCCCGCCAGCTCTTCGGCCAGGGTGGACACCTGCCCGTCGCCGTCCAGGTCCAGGCTCGAGGTCTCTGCCAGGTACCACGCGGGCCCGAAGTCCACGGTGGTGCCGTCCAGGCTGTAGTCACCGTCGGCGGACGAGAACGTGCCGGGTCAGCGACGACAGGACCGGGCGGTCGACGCAGCCCTCATCGCCGGTCGGCGGTGTCTCCCCGCCGCCGGCGACGGAGACACCATGCCGCCTGCGACGATGACCCCCGTGGCGGCAACACCGGCCACGACCAGGACTCGACCTGACACGGGGACCTCCTGCAGCGTCTGTGCTTCGTCGGACCCGACGACCGGGCTCGTGAACCAGAGCGAGGCGATCTTCGGGTGGTTACGGGGGTCCTCCTCCCGATTCCACCGCGGGCGGAGCGGGTGGTCGGCGTCCATCGGTCCCTCGCTGCGCGGGCGCAGGGACGCGGCCCGCGGGAACAGGTGGATCGAGCCCGGGGGCGGGCGGGTCGGGGACGACCGCGGACAGGTCGGGCGCGGAGTCGGGAGGTGCCCCTGGCCCGGAACCGTCCCGGGGAGGCTGCCCAGGCCGGCCGCGGTCAGCTGAACCTGCGCGGCGGCCCGCTTGAGCCCGTACGCGGTGTCACCGGGAAGCGCAGACGATGCGGCGGCGGCGGTCCACGCACCGGTGACCCCCCGACACGAGAACGCAACCCGCGACGGCAACCGGGACACGGAGCCGACGGCGCCGGGTGCTGGGGCCGGTGAAGGCGGCCAGGGTGGCCGTCCGTGCGTGGGTCGCCACCTCGGGATCCGGGTCGACCTGCCAGAGCGCGGCGAGCCGGTCCTCGACTGCCCAGCCGGGTTCGGGCGGCGCGGTCATGCGACTCCCCCGTCGTCCGGTGCAGGCGCCTGCGCGTCGTCCATGGCCCGGCGCAGGGCGCCGATGGCCCGGTGGTGGAGGCTCTTCACCGCCGATACAGGCTTGCCGAGGATGCGAGCGGTCTCGTCGTTGCCGAGTCCGGCGGCATAGCGGACCATCACGACATCCCGCTGGTCGTCGGTCAGCCGGTCGAGCGCTGCCTTGAGCCTTGCCACGTCCAGGCGCAGGATCGCCGCAGAAGCGGGATCGTCCGGTGCCGGTCGGTCGGGCAGATCGGCGCTCGGCTGAACGCGGCGGGTCCACCCGGAGCGGCGGGGCTCGGCGATGTCGTGCCGGGCGATGGTGAAGAGCCAGGCGACCGGTCCCCCGGCCGCGCCAGGGCGTAGCGGTAGAGCCGGGTGTGGTAACGGTCGAACAGCCCGGCAAGAGCCGACGCCTCACCTGCGCAGGCCCGACGCACGAGCGCTTCGTCGTCATCCACGTCGCTGATCTCCTGAAGCGACGCTAGGCCCCGGAGTTACGGGCTGACCTGAGATTTCGGTGAGAGGACCGCGGCCCGGGGCAGGCTCGACCGGGTGCTGGCACGATGCCGACGGCACACAATGGCCACATGACCCGGCTGCGCGCCGGACGCCGCACCAACCTCGCCCTGCTCGCCGTCCTGACGACGGCCTTCGTCACGGGCCTGGTGGCCATGTCCGGGTCTGGAACCGGGTCGGCCGTGGTCACCGCCCTCCACGGCGCGGCAGGGCTGGCGCTGCTCCTGCTGGTGCCGTGGAAGTCCGTGGTGGTGCGGCGCCGGCTGCGCCGCGGGCCGGCCCGCGTGGACGCGCTCCTGCTGGCAGTGACGGTGGTCATCAGCCTCGTCGCGGGCCTCGTCCACTCCGCCGCGGGCCCGGTCGCGGTCGGCGAGGTCTCTGCCCTGGACGTTCATGTCGGCGCGGCGGTGGTGGCCGTAGTCGTTGCCGCCCTCCACGTCGTCCGTCGGCCGCAGCCCTTCCGGCGGGTCGACCTGTCGAGGCGGACGGCCCTCCGCGCCCTCGCCCTGGTCGGCGGGTCCGCGCTCGCGTACGGCGTCGTGGAGGGCTCCACCCGAGCCCTCGACCTCCCCGGTGCCTCGCGACGCAGCACGGGGTCGTACGAGGTCGGCTCGGGGGACCCGCGACGGATGCCGATCACCCAGTGGTTCCTCGACGACGTCCCACGCATCGACGTCGACTCGTACGTCCTCGCGGTCGTCGCCTCGGGTGAGGTGATGGCGCGGATCCCCTACGCAGACCTGGTGAGACAGTCCACTGCATCGGTCGAGGCGGTGCTCGACTGCACCGGCGGCTGGTGGTCGCGCCAGCAGTGGACCGGAGTGCGGCTCGACCGGCTGCTCCCAGGTCCCGAGGTGCCCGGACGGTCGGTCAAGGTCGTCTCGGCGACCGGCTTCCACCGCCGGCTGCCGCGTACGGCGGCTGCCTCGGCCCTGCTCGCCACGTCGGTGGGCGACGCGCCGTTGTCGCCCGGGCACGGAGCACCGGTCCGGCTCGTCGTGCCCGGTCGGCGCGGGTTCTGGTGGGTCAAGTGGGTCGACCGGGTGGAGGTCTCCGGCGCACCGGGGTGGTGGCAGCCACCGCTGCCGCTGCGCTGACGCCGATCCGCAGGGGGCCAGTGCCACGCGGTCCGCGCCATCACCAGGCCGGTGGGGCCACCACCAGGCGCCCACGCCTCGTGATGACCCGACCGGGGTGGTGAACGTGGTCAATCGGAGCCGCCTGTCGGAATCGAACCGACGACCTACGCATTACGAGTGCGTCGCTCTGGCCAACTGAGCTAAGGCGGCGAGCACCGCGATGCGGTGCGGCGTCCGAGTATACGGGCGGCCACTGCGCGCCCGACCCGGTCGGGTGCGCCGCGCGTGAGCACGTACCAGGGAACCGGCTGCCGACGACCCGTCACTCGCAGACGAGCCCGTCCTCCGGAGGCTCGCCCTCGATGAGGTAGCGGTCCACCGCGTCGTCGACGCAGTCGTTGTTCTTCCGGTAGGCGGTGTGCACGAAGCCCTCGTACGTGAGGAGAACGCCCGACGCCAGCTGGTCGGCGAGGGAGACCGCCCACTCGTACGGCGTGGCGGGGTCACCGGTCGTCCCGACGACGAGGATCGGAGCCGCTCCCTCGGCGGTCAGTGGCCCGGGTACAGCGGTCGACTCGACCGGCCAGGTGGTGCAGGGCAGGCCGCTCCAGGCGAGGTAGGGCCCGAAGAGCGGCGACACCTCGGCGAAGCGGTCCTCGGCCTCCTGGATCTCCGCAACCGTGACCGTGTCAGGGCGGTCCAGGCAGTTGACGGCGTAGAAGGCCTCGTTCAGGTTGTTCTGATAGCCCTCCTCGTCGCGGTGGAGGTACAGGTCGGCGAGGGTCAGCAGCGTGGAACCGTCACCAGCCAGGGCGGCGGTGAGTGCTTCGGTGAGCGCCGGGTAACCCACGTCGGCCCTCAGGTAGAGCGGGTAGGCGATACCGAGGATCGCCAACGACTGGGTGAGTGGCCGGTCCTCGTCGCCGGTCGGCAGCGGCTGGGCGTCGATGACAGCGAGCAGGTTGTCCAGGGTGACCTGCGCCTCGCCCAGGGTCCGCCCCAGCGGGCAGTCGCCGGCGAGACACTGGTCCAGGTACGCGCGCAGTGCTCGCTCGAAGCCGTCGGCCTGCCCCAACGCCACCTCCTCGCGTGGAAGCGCCGGGTCCATGGCGCCGTCCAGGACCATCCTGCCCACCCGCTCGGCGAAGAGCTCCGCGTACGTGGCACCGATGAAGGTCCCGTAGGACTTGCCGAGGTAGGTGAGCTGCTCGTCGCCGAGGACGGCGCGCAGCACGTCGAGGTCACGCGCGACGTCGACGGTCGACATGTGCGGCAGCAGGTCGGC
>DASTQL010000136.1:0-2156 GCA_035761805.1 Jiangellales bacterium
AGAGCAGCCCGTCGGTGTGGTCGATCTCGTGCTGGAGCGCCCGGGCCTCGAAGGCGTCGGTCTCGACCAGCACCGACTCGCCGCCGCCGGGCAGCTCGCCGGCCACCACCAGGCGGGTCGCCCGCTTCACGTCTCCGGTCAGGTCGGGCACCGACATGCAGCCCTCACGGCCCTTCTCCTTGCGGGTCGCCTCGACCACCTGGGCGTTGCAGAGGACGTACGTGCCGTGCTGCGTCCGGGTCTTCGGGTGCCCTGACACGTCGAGGCTGAAGACGCGCAACCCCACACCGACCTGGTTGGCGGCCAGGCCGACGCAACCGGGGGACACTCGCATGGTCGCGATCAGGTCGGCCGCCAGCTGCGCCACCGCCGGGTCGAGGGGGTCCACCACAGCGCACGGCGCAGCGAGGACGGCATCAGGTGCCCGGACCACCGGGAGGACGCGCCCCGCCACCCCGAGGTCGTGCTCGGACCAGTCCCGCAGGTTCACAGGACGTCGGTCTCCTGCGGGCGCAGCGTCACCCCGACGCCGAGCTCTCGCCCGACGGCGCCGAGCCGCTCGGTCAGGGCCGCCACGTCGACGCCTCGCGGCACGTCGACCTCGGCCACCAGGAGATAGAGGTCCCCGGCCAACCGGGTCGTGAGGTCGGTGATGTTGCCGCCCACGCCCGCCACCTCGTGGGTGACCGCGGAGACGATGCCCGCTCGGTCGCCGCCGTGCACCGTGAGGATGTACGGCTCCCCCAGCTGCTCCGGGTCGGGCTCGGGCGGCACCTCCCGGGCCGAGACGAGCAGCGACCCGTCCGCGGTGATCGGTGCCAGCGCCTGCTCCACGTCGGCGGGCTCCACCGGACCGGCGCAGATCAGCATCATCGCGAAGTGCCCGCGCAGCAGAGTCATCGTCGAGTCCTCGAGGTTGAACCCGAGCTCGGCCAGCCGGCCGGTGACGTCCGCGATGATCCCCGGCCGGTCGTGCCCGACGACCGTGACGGCGATGAGGCTCACGCGATCTCCTCTGGCGGGGCGGGGAGGATGTCCGCGTGCCGGTCGGCCACCGCCCGTACGGAAGGGATGGGCGCTCGCCCGTCGGCATGACGGCGTACGACGAGGAGCTGGGCCACCCCGAGCGTGCCCGTGTCGGCAGCGACGACGGACCCGGCGAGGAAGGCCTCCCAGGCGCGGACGCGTCCGACACCGGCCAGCGCCTCGGCCCGGGAGCGGTGTGCGGCGAGGGACGCGGCCCATCGGCGCACCGTCGCCGCGTACTCCTCCCGCAGCGACTCGAGCCGGCGTACCTCGAGATCGGCGCGCTCCAGGCCGTCGACCAGCTCGGCGAGGGTGGGGAGCGCCCGGTCCGGGAGGACGTACGCGGAGGTGAAGGCGCCGCCGGGCCGGGGCGGTCCCGACCGCCGGAGCACCTGCTCGACCAGCAGCCGACCACCGGGCGCGAGCTGGTCGTGGATGCGCTGAGCCAGCTCGGGCCACGCGCGAGCGCCGACGAAGCCCCCTGCATCGACGGCCGCCACCGCGTCGTAGGGACCGTCGTCCACCTCGCGCCAACCCTGGACCCGGATGTCGACCTGGTCACCGACCCCGGCGTCGGCCGCGCGCTTGCGGGCGGTCTCGGCCTGCTCGCGGGAGAGGGTCAGACCGACGGCCTGGACGCCGTGGTGGACCGCCGCGTGGACGGTCAGTGCCCCCCAGCCGCAGCCGAGGTCGAGCAGCCGGTCGCCTGGCCCCAGCCCGAGGACTGCGCAGGTGCGTTCGAGCGCCAGCCGCTGCGCATCGGCCAGGTCGGTCGGCCCGTCGGAGCCGAGCGCGGCCACCTGGTAGGCGAGCGAGTCCCCCAGCACGAGCGAGAAGAAGTCGGTACCCGCCGCCTGGTGGTGCCGGACCGCGGCGGCGTCGCGACCGGCGCTGTCGGCGTCACCGACCAGCGAGACCTCCTCGGGGGGCGGCTTGGGCTGCGGGCCCACGGCGCCGAGGAGGACCGACGCCCGCACGAGCTCGGAACGCTCTCCCGGCGTCAGCACACGGCGGCGGGTCAGGTCGCGGTCGGTGGCGGCCAGTCGGCGGAAGACCTCCTCGATGTCTCCGTCGACCTCCACCTCCCCGGCCACCCAGGCCCGGCCGAGCCCCATCTCGTCGGGCTGCCA
>DASTQL010000137.1:0-26285 GCA_035761805.1 Jiangellales bacterium
GACACCGAGCTCACCGCGCTCGAGGACGGCCTCGAGCGGGCCCGCGAGGAGCTGCGCCGCCACCGGGTGGTCGCACTGACGCTCGACCAGGCCGGTTCAGAGCACCTCGCCGAGCGGCGGGCCGCCGAGCTGGCGGCGGAGGAGCGGTCCGTGGCCGAGCTCGTGGCACATCGCGGCGAGCTGCTGGTGGAGCGCCAGGTGCACGTGGCCGCGCTTCAGCAGGCGATCCCGCCCGAGCCACCGCAGTCCCACCTGCGGCACAAGCACGAGCCCTACGTACCGGGAGAGCGGGTTCGCGAGCGCTTCCTGGCGGTGTGGTCGACCCTGAGCGCACCGCTGATGCTGGCCTCGGTCGTGGCCCTGCTCTTCCTCCCGCTCGATCCGCTCCTGCTCGTGATCCCGTCGGCCGTCCTGGTCTTCCTGTCCGTCGAGGCCTTTGCGCGCAAGCGGCTGCTGGCCTTCCTCCGGACCGTCCTCGTGATGGTCGTGGTCCTCGTGCTGCTGTACCTGGTCGGGCGCTGGTTCCTCGACCACTGGCGTATCGGGCTCGCCGTCGTGGTCGGCGGGACGGCACTGGTGCTGCTCGTGTCCTCGCTCCGCGACATCTGGCGGCGCTGACCGTCCACAGGTGAACCAGCGACCGGGCGTCATCCACAGGCGGTGGCCACGGGCTGGTCGCCGATCCGCCGGGCGCCGGACGCTAGCGCGCATGACCGAGACTCGTCGCCCTGTCGTCAAGCTCACCACGCCCGCCGACCTGGTGGGGGTCGTCCCGTGGCTGGTGGGTTTCCACCCCCAGGAGAGCCTGGTGGTGATCTGCCTGCGCGGACCCCGCTTGCGCACCGGGCTGACCATGCGAGTCGACCTGCCGTCGCCCGAGCACGCGGAAGCGCTCGCCGACCAGCTCGCCGCGCGGGTCCGGCGCGACGGCGCCGCTGCCGCCTTCCTCGCCTGCTACACCGACGCGGCCGACGACGCGGACGGTGGTCTCCCGCAGGCGGCGCTCGTCGCCACCCTCGTCCGGGCCCTGGACCGACGCGGGGTGGGCTGCAAGGAGGCGCTGCTCGTCCGCTCCGGCCGGTGGCACTCGTACACCTGCGACGTCGAGGAGTGCTGCCCTCGCGCTGGCCGCGCCCTGCCCGAGACGCCGACCC
The DNA here is from genome assembly GCA_035761805.1 of Jiangellales bacterium. Classification (GTDB taxonomy): domain Bacteria; phylum Actinomycetota; class Actinomycetes; order Jiangellales; family Jiangellaceae; genus DASTQL01. The sequence continues at coordinate 1,155 of DASTQL010000137.1, forward strand.
CCGCCGTGTCCCGGGTCGCCGCCGAAGGGGTGCTGAGCGGACGGGCGCCGCTGGCCGGACGGGCCGAGCTGGAGCGCAGTGTCCGGGGGCCCGCCGGGCTGCGCCGCGTCGTCGCAGAGGCCGCCTGCGAGCGTGCCTACCGAGCCGCCGCCGCGGAGGTGGCTGCCGACCGGGATGCGGCGCACGCCCGCACCCTGGCGTTGCTCGGCGAGGCGCTCAGGTCGTACGAGGCGGGTCGGCCCGAGCTTCCCGACGACACGGCCGCGCGGGTCGCCGTCGGCCTGCTGGACCGGCAGGCCCGCGACGAGGTGGTCACCTGGGTCCTCGAGTCGGCCGAGGCACCGCTGACGGCGCTGCTCGGTGACCTCGTCCGGGCGACGCCGGACCCGGTGTGCCCACCGGCCTGCACGGTCCTCGCCTGGGTGGCTCACGCCTTCGGCAACGGCGCACTGGCCAACGTCGCCGTCGACCGGGCGCTCCGGCACGACCCCGACTACACCATGGCGCGGCTGGTCCGCGAGGGCCTCGACCGTCAGGTGCGTCCGAGCGCCGTCAGGCAGGTGTCCGCCGAGGTCCGCAGCGACATCGACCAGCGGTGCCGGCGGCCGGGTGCGTGACGATGACCTGCGCCGCCTGGGACGACGTATCAGCGGACCGCCGTCGCGCCTCCTCCTGACGACGGGTGAGCCGGCCCGGCTGCCTGATCCACCGACTGTCCGCCCGGGGCGTGGGGGTGCCGCCCCGGGCGGATGCAACGTCGGGACCCGGGTGCAACGTCGGGACCCGGCGACCGGGCCGTCGGTCCGCGCGGGCCAGATGTCCCGCGCAGGCCAGGATGGCCCGGTGCGCTTCCGCGAGGTCACCACCGCCCCCGGCGTCACCCTCGACGTCCAGGACTCCGGCACCGGCTCGGCCGGGACCGCGCTCCTGCTGCACGGGTTCCCGCAGGACCACACCGCCTGGGCCGGCGTCGTCCCTCACCTCGTGGCGGCCGGCTACCGGGTGTTCGCGCCGGACCAGCGCGGCTACAGCCCGCAGGCCCGGCCCCCGGGGCGGCCCGCCTACCGGCTGGACCTGCTGGCCAGGGACGCCATCGCCGTGCTCGACCTCGCCGGTCCGGAGCCGGCCCACGTCGTGGCCCACGACTGGGGAGGTGCCGTCGGGTGGGTGCTCGGTGGGCGCCACCCAGAGCGACTCGCGTCCCTCACCGTCCTGTCGACCCCGCACCCCGGCGCGTTGCGGGCGGCCATGCGGCGCGGCCAGGCGCTGCGGTCCGCCTACGTGCTCCCCCTCCAGGTCCCCGTGCTCCCCGAGCTGGCCCTCAGCGCCTTCGGTGCGCGGCCACTGTGCTCGCTGCTCCGGATCGCGGGGCTGCCCGCCCCGGCTGCCACGCACTACGCCGCCCGGATGTCGGAGCGAGGGGCGCTGAGCAGCGCTCTGGCCTGGTACCGCGCGATCCCGGTGGATCGGACCACCGCCGGCAGGAGCCGGGTCCCGACCCTGTACGTGTGGGGTGCCCACGACCCGGCCCTGGGCCGGGCGGCCGCCGAGGGGACCGCCGCCTTCGTGGACGCGCCGTACCGCTTCGTCGAGCTCCCGGACGCGGGTCACTGGCTCCCCGAGACCGCCGGGGACGAGCTTGTCGCGCTCCTCCTGGAGCACCTGGCCGAGCACCCCGGCTGACTCCCTCCACGACGCTCCGGGGCCGCCGCTGTCGGGCGGCGTGCGAAAATCGCCGCGGGCCGCGCCGACCGGACGCGGCCTGCGAGGCTTGACCAAGGCCGGGCGGTGGTAGGTCCCCAGGGCTCCCCGCGCGAAGGAGAGACCTGTGAGTGGCAACCTGACCTACCGGCACACCGATGCGGCGGTGCTGTCCGTCTGCGCCGTCGACGCTCCCCTCGTGATCACCTCGACGGCGCTGGACGAGCAGCTCGCGCCCGCGTACGAGCGGCTGGGACTGCGCCCGGGCATGCTCCAGCGGCTTGCGGGGATCCACGAACGTCGCTGGTGGCCGGAGGACGTGAGCTTCGCCGACGCCGCCGCGATGGCCGGTGCCAAGGCGCTCGCGGAGTCGGGGGTCGACCCCGCCGGGGTAGGCCTGCTCGTCGACACCTCGGTGTGCCGCGACAAGCTCGAGCCGTCCACGGCGGTCGCGGTCCACCACCAGCTCGGGCTGTCGACGTCGTGCCTCAACTTCGACCTGTCCAACGCCTGCCTCGGCTTCGTCAACGGCATCCAGCTCGCCGCGACGATGATCGACGCCGGGACCATCGACTACGCCCTGGTGGTCGACGGGGAGGGCAGCCGCTACACCCAGCAGCGCACGATCGAGCGGCTCTCCGCCCCCGACGCCACGGCTGCCGACGTCCTCGCCCAGTTCGCGTCACTGACCCTGGGGTCCGGCGCGGCCGCCATGGTGCTCGGCCGGGCGGACGAGCACCCCGAGGGCCACCGCTTCCTCGGCGGGGTGAGCCGGGCCGGCACCGAACACCACGAGCTCTGCGTCGGCGACCTGGAGATGATGCGGACCGACTCGCGCGGCCTGCTCACCGCCGGACTGGCGCTGTCGCGGGACCTGTGGGCCGACGCCGCCGAGCACTTCGACTGGGCAGGCGGCATGGACCGCTACGTCGTCCACCAGGTCTCGCAGGTGCACACCGCCGCGATCGTCGACGCGCTGTCCCTCGATCCGCGGCGTGTGCCGCTCACCTTCCCGACGAGGGGCAATATCGGCCCGGCCTCGGTGCCCTTCACCCTGGCCGGCGAGGTCGACTCCCTGTCGGCGGGCGACCGGGTCCTGCTCATGGGCATCGGCTCGGGGCTCAACGCCTCGTGCGCCGAGATCGCGTGGTGACGCCGGCTTCGCTGCCGCCGCCCGGGCTTCCGGGCCTCGACCCCGCGTGGTCGCGGCTCGTCGAGGCCGTCGACGCCGAGGGCGTCCGGCGCACCTGGCACGTGCTCGACAGCGGTGGCGCCGGTCGTGGCACGCTGGACCCCGTCGACGGCAGCACGCTGGGGACCCTGCTGTGCGTCCACGGCAACCCCACCTGGTCCTACCTCTGGCGCGGCCTGCTCGCGCACCCGCCGGCCGGGTGGCGGGTGGTGGCGGTCGACCAGTTGGGCATGGGCTTCTCCGACCGGCCCGCGCAGCCGCGCACCCTCGACCAGAGGATCCGGGACCTGGCCGGGGTGACCGACGCGCTCGCCGTCCACGGCCGGGTGGTCACGGTCGCTCACGACTGGGGCGGCCCGATCTCCCTGGGCTGGGCACTCGAGCACCGCGAGCGGCTGGCTGGGGTCGTGCTCACGAACACCGCCGTGCAGCAGCCCGCCGGGTCGGTGGCACCGGCGCTGATCCGGCTGGCCCGCACCCCTGCGCTGCGACACACGGTCTGCGTCCGCACACCGGCCTTCGTCCGGGCCACGACCGCGCTGTCGCGCCCCACCCTGCCTGCCGACGTCCGCGACGCCTTCGCCGGGCCGTACGGGGACGCCTCCCGGCGCCGCGCCGTGGGCGACTTCGTCGCCGACATCCCGCTCGAGCCCGACCACCGGAGCGCGGCCACGCTCGACCTGGTCGCCGCCGGCCTGCGCGGCCTCGACGTGCCCGCCCTGCTGCTCTGGGGCGTACGCGACCCCGTCTTCTCGGACGTGCACCTGCACGACCTGCTCGAGCGGCTCCCGCACGCCGACGTGCACCGGTACGAGGGCGCCTCCCACCTGGTCACCGAGGACGCGCCGGAGGCCGTCGAGGCGCTGGGCCGCTGGGTCGCGGACCTGGACCGCCGCCATCGCGAGGAGCCCCGTCCCGAGGGAGAGTCCCATCCCCCGGTGTGGGCCGCGCTCGAGGAGCGAGCCGGCGACCTCAGCCCGGCCGTGGTCGAGCTCTCGGGCCGCCGCGCGGTGAGCTGGGACCTGCTCGGTCGTCGGGTGCGCGAGATCGCGGCGGGCCTGGCTGCGTCGGGCCTGCGGCGGGGCCAGCGGGTCGCGCTCCTCGTCCCGCCGGGCGCCGACCTCACCACCGCCCTGTACGCCTGCTGGCGCGCCGGGGCGGTCGTCGTGGTCGCCGACGCCGGGCTCGGCCTGCGCGCGCTCGGGCGGGCGCTCCGTGGCGCCGGGCCGGACTGGGTCATCGGCACCCGCGAGGGACTGGCTGCCGCCCGGGCGATGCGAGTCCTCGGCCGGCGGATCGCGTCCGGCCACCACGACCGGGCCACCCTGCGCGTGCTCGGCGCCTCGGCCGGCCTCGCGGACCTGGCCCGTCTCGGGCAAGGCAGGCCGCCGCCTCCGGAGCCCCGTGACCCCGACGAGTGTGCCGTCGTCTTCACGTCGGGGGCGACGGGGCCGCCCAAGGGCGTCGTCTACCGCCACGGCCAGGTGCGTGCCCAGCTGGCGGCGCTGCGACGCACCTACGCCATCGGCCCGGACGACCGCCTGGTCGCGGCGTTCGCGCCGTTCGCCCTCTACGGGCCCGCGCTGGGCATCGCCTCCGCGGTACCGGCGACCGACGTCACGGCCCCCGCGACGCTGACCGCCGAGGCCCTGGCCGACGCCGTGGCCGCGGTCGACGCCACCCTGGTCTTCGCCTCCCCGTCGGCCTTGCGCAACGTGGTCGCGACCGCCGGCGCGCTCGACAGCTTGCGGTCCAAGCCCCTGGCCGGCGTCCGGCTGGTCCTCTCCGCGGGTGCCCCGGTCCGGCCCGGCCTGCTGCGCTCGGTCTGCGACCTGTTCCCCTCGGCCGAGGCGCGCACGCCGTACGGCATGACCGAGGCCCTCCCCGTCGCCGACGTCTCCCTGGGGCAGGTCGAGGAGGCAGGCGACGGCGACGGCGTCTGCGTCGGCCGACCGGTCGCCGGTGTCGACGTCCGGGTGAGCGCCCTCGGCCCCCTCGGGGCGGCCGACGGACCCCTCACGGCCCACCCGGGGGTCGTGGGCGAGATCTGCGTGCGTGCAGCCCACGTCAAGGACCGCTACGACCGGCTGTGGGCCACCGAGCGGGAGTCCGGCCGTGACCGTGGCTGGCACCGCACCGGGGACGTCGGCCACCTCGACGACGTTGGGCGGCTGTGGGTCGGTGGGCGGCTCGGCCACGTCGTCACCTCGGCCGCGGGCGTCGTCACCCCCGTGGGCGTGGAGCAGGCCGTCGAGCGGCTGCCGGAGGTCTCCGCGGCGGCGGCCGTGGGCGTGGGGCCGACGGGTGCTCAGCAGCTGGTGGTCGTCGTCGTCCCCCAGGACGGGGTCGGCCGGGGCAGCGTCCTGGCGCCGGACGGGCTCACCGCCGCCGTACGAGGGGCGGTGGTGGCAGACGTGGCGGCCGTGCTGGTCCTGCACGAGCTCCCGGTCGACATCCGGCACAACGCCAAGGTCGATCGGACGCGGGTCGCCCGCTGGGCCGACCGAGTCCTCGCCGGACGGCGACCGGGTCGGCCGTGAAGGTCCTCGTCACCGGTGCGCGGAGCCTCATGGGGGCCGAGCTGGTCCGTCGGCTCCTGGCGCGGGGCGATCACGTGACGGTGCTGCAGCGGCGGCCGGCGGAGCTGGGCTGTGCCGAGGTCCTGGCCGACGTCGCCGACCACGACTCCGTGGCCGCGGCAGCGCGAGGCCACGACGTCGTCGTCCACCTGGCCGCGCGGGTCGGCATCACCGGCTCCTGGCCGGAGTTCCTGCGCACCAACGTCGCCGGGACCCGGTCGGTGGTGGGCGGGTGCCGGGCCGCGGGGGTCCGCCGGCTGGTGCACGTGTCCTCACCGTCGGTGGCCCACGCCGGCGCCCCGCTCGTGGGTGAGGGTGCGGGTCCCGCGGACCCGGACGGGGCACGAGGCCGCTACGCGCGGAGCAAGGCGCTGGCCGAGCAGGTCGCGCTCGCAGCCGACGGTCCGGACCTGGCGGTCCTCGCCCTCCGGCCCCACCTCGTCTGGGGACCTGGGGACACCCAGCTCGTGGGGCGGACCGTGGCCCGGGCACGGGCGGGTCGCCTGGCGCTGGTCGGCTCGGGTGCTGCGCTGGTCGACACGACCTACCTGCCGAACGCGGTGGACGCGCTGGTGGCGGCCGTCGACGCCCCGGCCCACGGCGAGCCGCTCGTGGTCTCGAACGGCGAGCCGCGGCCGATCGCCGAGCTCGTGAGCCTGATCTGTGCCGCGGCGGGCGTGCCGGGGCCGCGGCGCCACGTGCCGTACACCGCGGCCTGGACGGCCGGCCTGCTGGCGGAGGGAGTCTGGGGCCTCCTGGGCCGGGTCGACGACCCGCCGATCACCCGGTTCGTGGCCGCGCAGCTGGCGACGGCCCACTGGTTCGACCAGCGGCGCACCCGGGAAGTGCTGGACTGGACGCCGCGCGTGCGGCTCGACGACGGCTTCGTGGCTCTCGCCCGTGCGTGCGGGACGGCATGACCCCCGGACGACGGCCGGCCGAGCCGCCGGTTCAGGCGACCGACGACATGCCGTCCACGGCGGCGATCTCGTCGTCGTCCAGGGCGAAACCGGCGACGTCGGCGTTGCTGCGGATCCGGTCGCGCCTGGACGAGCGCGGGAGGACGGTGACGCCGTGCTGCAGGTGCCACCGCACGACCACCTGGGCGGGGGTCACGCCGTGGCCCTCCGCGATCCCGGTGAGCACGGGGTGTGACAGGTCACCGGAGCGGAAGGGGCTGTAGCCCTCGAGCGCGACACCCCGCACGTGGCAGCCGTCGTGGAACCGCTTGTCGTACAACGTCGGTCCCCACTCGACCTGGTCCACCGCGGGGGTCACGCCGGTCGCCTTCGTCAGCTCGTCGACCTGTTCGAGCGAGTAGTTGCTCACCCCGATGTCGCGGGTGAGCCCGTCCTGCTGGGCCCGCACGAAGGCCTCCCAGGTGTCAGGACGCGCCTGGCCGCGGGGCGGCCAGTGCACGAGCCAGAGGTCCACCAGGTCCAGGCCCAGCGCCTCCAGGCTGCGCTCCAGCGTCCGGCGCGGGGAGGCCGCGTGCTCGGGCGGGAGCTTGGTGGTCACGAACACCTGGTCCCGGGGCAGGCCCGCCTCGGCGATCGCCGCGCCGACCTCCCCCTCGTTGCGGTACATCGTGGCGGTGTCGATGTGCCGGTAGCCGGCCTCGAGCGCCCACGCCACGGCCCGTCGCGCCTGCTCGCCACGTAGCTGCCACGTCCCGAAGCCGAGCAGGGGCATCCGCCCACCCCCAGGGAGCTCGACCGCGAAGTCCTCGGTTGCCGTCATGGCGCTCCTCCTGCCCGCAGCAGCGCTCGTCGACACGTCGGAGCCTGCGCCTTGCGGGACACGGCCGCGCGGCGTGCGGGAGGCACGTGCTCGTCCGGTGCGGGTCGGGGCACACTGACCAGGTGCCGGAGGACTTCGTCATCGCCCGGAACCCGGACTCGGACTCCTCCCTGCCGTACCTCGTCCGGATCCCGCTGGGCCGGGATGGGATCGTGCTCAAGGCCCGGGACACGTGGCCCCGGACGGCGAAGATCTACTGCCACCGGGCGGACCGGTGGCCCGAGGAGCCCGAGCTCGTCGAGCGGGTGCCCGTGCGCGCCTGCGTACGACGGGGAGCGGCGATCGACCTGGTGCTGGATCGGGGTCGTGAGAGCCGGTCGCAGTTCGTGCTCACCCGGATCCGGGGCGGGCGGGAGGCGATCTTCTGGCAGTCGGCGCGCACGGCCAAGCAGGCCCGGCCCGCGGTGACCGCGCCCCGTGGGCGGGCGCAGGGGCTGGGCGAGCTCCGCGTGCTCGTCGACCTGCAGGAGCGCTACCCCTACCGCTTCGCCCAGCACGCGGTGACGGTGGACCGCCGGCGGCTGCCGGCCGGGGACTACGCGGTCGAGGTGGAGGGGCGGGTGGTGGCGGCCGTGGAGCGCAAGTCGTTGCAGGACCTCTCGGCGAGCCTGCTGTCCGGGCGGCTGAGGTACGCACTCGCGGAGCTCGCGTCGCTGCCGCGCGCCGCGGTGGTGGTTGAGGACCGTTACTCGGGGATCTTCAAGCTCGAGCACGTGCGCCCGTCCTCGGTCGCCGACGGGCTCGCAGAGGCGCAGGTCCGCTACCCCGGCGTGCCGATCGTCTTCTGCGAGACCCGGCCGCTCGCCGAGGACTGGACCTACCGCTTCCTGGCCGCCGCGGTGGTCGAGCTGGGCCTGGAGCTGGTGGCCGGAGAGGTGGAGCTTCCTCCGGCGGGACCGCTGACGGCCCCGTCGCCGACGGTCGCGGAGGTCCGGGCGTGGGCACGCCGGCAGGGACTGCCCGTCGGCGATCGTGGTCGGCTCCGGCCGGAAGTGCTGGAGGCCTACGCGGCAGGGGCTCCGCTGGAGGACGACCCGGCAGCCCGCCCTCCCGCCACCCCACCGGCCGGTGCGCCGCTCAGCCCGTCGTGAGGTCGAACACGAGCCGGGCGGGGACCTTGCCGGCGAGCACCTCGTCGAAGCACGCGTTGACGTCCTCCAGTGCCCGCGCTTCGGCCACCACCTTCGTACGGCCGCGGGCGTGCAGCTCGAAGCACTCGGCGAGGTCGTTGCGGGTGCCGACGAGCGAGCCGATGACCCGGATGCCGCGGAGCACGGTCTCGAAGACCGGCAGCTCCAGCCGGTTGTCGGCGGGGAGGCCGACGAGCACGAGGCGGCCGTTCGGGTTGAGCGCCGCGTGCGCCGCCCGCATGGCGGCGGGGGACGGGACCGTGACGACGGCGACGTCGACGCCGCCGAGGGCGGCGAGCTGACTCTGCTGGTCGCTGCGGGCGTCGACGACGTGGTGGGCGCCGAGCTCCTCGGCGAGGGCGAGCTTCTCGTCCTCGACGTCGACCGCGACCACCGTGGTGCCGAAGATCCCCGCGTACTGCAACGCGAGGTGACCCAGCCCGCCCACACCGACGACCATGGCGACCTCGGTCGGCCTGGGCTCGGCGACCTTGAGCGCCTTGTACGTCGTCACACCGGCGCAGGTGATCGGCGCGGCGTCGAAGGAGGTGACCTCGTCGGGAACGCGGACGACGTGGCTGGCGTAGCCCAGCGTGTACTCGGCGTACCCGCCGTCCATCGTGTAGCCCATGTACTGCGGGGTCGGGCAGTAGGTCTCCCAACCGGCGACGCAGTAGCGGCAGTGGCCGCAGGCGTGACCCAGCCACGGCAGCGCGACCCGGTCTCCGACACCGACCCGGAGGTCGCCCTCGCCGACCTCGACCACCCTGCCGACGCCCTCGTGCCCCGGGATCAGCGGCATCTTGGGCTTCACGGGCCAGTCGCCGTGGGCGGCGTGGATGTCGGTGTGGCACAGACCGCTCGCCTCGATCCGGACGACCACCTGCCCGCGGCCGGGTGTGGGGACTGGGACATCCCGGATCTCCAGCGGCTTCTTGAAGCCAGGGACGACGGCGGCCTTCATCGGGACCCTCCTCGGGTGGCGGGATGTCCCTGCCAGTCCACCGTGGGCGATCCACGGTCGACACCGGTCGTCCGGACCGTCCGACCGGCCGAAGGTCCCGGTGGCCCTCATGTCGCCGGCGATCAGGGGCGCAGCAGCGGCTTGATCGCGCGGCGCTCGTCCATGGCGGTGTAGGCCTCGGCGACCTGCTCCAGCGGCAGCTCGAGGTCGAACACCCGCCCGGGGCGGATGCGCCCGGCCAGGACGTCTGCGAGCAGCTCGTCCAGGTAGGCCCGGACGGGGGCGACTCCTCCGCCGACGGTGATGTTGTCGTCGAACAGCTGTTGCACCGGTAGCTGGGCACCGTGCGGGACGCCGACGAAGCCGACCCGGCCGCCCGGACGGGCCGAGCCGATCGCCTGGGCCATCGACTGCTCGGTGCCCACGCACTCGAGCACGCAGTCGGCCCCCTGCCCGCCGAGCAGCTCGCGGACCACCGCCACCCCCTCGGCGCCACGGTCGGCGACCACGTCCGTGGCTCCGAAGTCGCGGGCGACTGCCTGGCGGTCGTCGTGCCTGGACATCGCCACCACCCGCTCGGCGCCCAGTCGGTGGGCCGCCAGGACGCCGCACAGCCCGACCGCGCCGTCGCCGACGACCACGACTGTCGCCCCCTCCCGTACGCCGGCGGACACAGCCGCGTGGTGGCCGGTGCCCATGACGTCGGAGAGGGCGAGCAGGCTCGGCACGAGCGCATCGGGAGGCGGTTCGGACGTGGCCACGAGGGTGCCGTCCGCGAGCGGGACGCGGGCTCGCTCACCCTGGCACCCGTCGACGGGTCGTCCTTCGGCGTCCTTGCCGCCCCACCAGGCGACGCGTTCGCAGGAGGTGTGAATGCCGTTGCGGCAGTGCCGGCACGTGTTGTCGCTGATCGCGAATGGTGCGACGACGAAGTCCCCCGGCCGTACGGTCCGGACGTCCGAGCCGACGTGCTCGACGACGCCCACCATCTCGTGTCCGATGCGGTGCGGGCGTCGCGTCGCGCTGATCCCCCGGTACGGCCACAGGTCGGAGCCGCAGACGCAGGTGGCGGTGATGCGTACGACGGCGTCGGTCGGGAGGTGCAGTTGGGGATCCGGGACGTCCTCCAGCCGGATGTCCCGCTCCCCGTGGATCAGCGTCGCCCGCATGTCGGCCTCCCGGTACTGGCTGGTGCGGCGCGAGGGTAACGGCCGAACGGGGTCGACCCAGGGTCGGACGGCCCTTCGTCCGGTGCCACGCCCCCGGGGACGCTGGTGCCGTGGACGCGACGACGACGATCGAGCGGCCGGCTGCGCAGGACCGGATGCAGCTCGCCGTCGACGTCGGGCCTGCGCCCATGCACGTCGGTGCCGTGGTGGTGCTGGACGCGACGGTCGACCTGGAGTCGGTCCGCCGCTGCTTGGCCGTGAGGATCCGCGGGGTTCCGAGGCTGCGCCGCCGACTGGTGCCCACGCCCCTCGGCTGCGGCGGTCCGGTGTGGGTGGACGACCCCGCCTTCGACGTGCGGGATCACGTCGCGGCCGTGGCCTGCGAGGCACCGGGCGACGAGCAGGCCCTGCTCAGCACGGCGGCCCAGGCGTTGACGCGGCCGCTGCCGCGGTCACGGCCACCATGGGCCGCGGTGCTGGTCACGGGCCTCGAGGACGAGCGGTGTGCCCTCGTCCTCGTCGTCCACCACGTCCTCGCTGACGGCATCGGAGGCCTTGCCGTGCTCGGCCAGCTGCTCGACGGAGGAGTGGTGGCGCCCTCGGACGACGGCTTTCCTCGTCCACCGCCCGGGCGGGGACGGCTGACCGCGGACGCCTGGGGGCGGCGGTGGCGCGCGGCTCACCGCGCAGGTGCGGTGATGCGGGACGTCGCCGCGGGGTGGCGGGAGCTGGGCGGCCGACCTCCGGCAGCAGCGCCCCGGACATCTTGGAACCGGCCGACGGGCCCGCGTCGCCGCCTGGCCACGGTTCGGGTGGACCTCGCCGCCGCGACGCGTGTCGCTCACCAGGAGGGCGCGACGGTGAACGACGTGCTGCTCACCGTCGTGGGGCGCGCGATCGGCGCGGTCGGGCTGGCCAGGGGCGAGTGGCTGGACTCTGTCGTGGTCTCCGTCCCCGTCTCTGCGCGGCGTTCTGCGGGCCTCGCCGACCCGGGCAACGCGGTGGGCGCGATGTCCGTGTCGGTGCCCACGTGCGGAGGTGCCCGGCATCGCCTGCGCGCCGTCGGCACGGCGACTCGCGCCCGGAAGTCCGAGCGTCGGGGGACCTCGACCGCGGTGCTCGTACCGGTGTTCGGTGCGCTGGCACGCGTGGGTGTCTTCCGGTGGTTCATCGAGCACCAGCGGCTGGTGACCACCTTCGTCACCAACGTGCGCGGACCCGACCGGCCCATGTCGTTCCTCGGGACGCGGGTGCTGGCCCTCCTGCCGATGTCGGTCACCCCGGGCAACGTGACGGTGACCTTCACCGCCCTTTCGTACGCGGGCGTGCTCGTGGTGACACTCGTCGCGGACCCGGACCGGGTCCCCGACCTCGACCTGCTCGCCCGACACCTCCAGGCCGGGTTGGACGAGCTCTGCGGCGAGGCCTGAGCGCGGTCAGGTCGGACCCGGTTCCCGGGCCACCCCCGCGGTCCTCACCACGGCGTCGAGGGCGCGGGCGTGCGCACCACGCCAGTACACCTGGCCACACCTGTCGCACCTCGAGAACTCCTCGTACGTCCGGCGCGTGCCGGGGCGGAGCCGGTCGGCGACGTCGTCCTTCCGTACGGGACGGAGCTCGCCGTTGCAGGCGGTGCAGCGGGTGTAGGGGTCGAGCGGCGGAGCGAAGCGGTCCAGCACGTCGGCCAGCTGCTCGGCGGTGCGCGCACCCCGGACGTACGCGGCGTGCGGCACCGCCCGGCGCCGGAGGAGACCCAGGTCCTGGGTGAGCAGGATGCGGGCGTCGGTCGCGGCGCGCTCCGCCAGGTCGGCGTCGTGGGCATCGGTGTCGTACTCGGTGTCGAGGCCGAGCACCCGCATGCGCCTCGCGAGGCCGCCGAGGTGCACGTCGAGCAGGAACCTCGGCGGAGTGGCGGGGAGGGGCTGCGGTCGGTGCACCGGAGCGACGTCGACGGTGCTGCCGTCGGCGGGGTGGTGTGACGGCGGGACCCGGGCCCCGTCGACGCGGAGCGTGCCTACCTCCGGCAGCGGCACACCGGTGCTCTCCACGAGGTGGCCGAGGGTGGAGGTGCCGTCCAGCGTCACGCGGAGCTCCGGTCCGCGCCGCCGGGCCGGGACGAAGCGCGACAGGTCGCCGCCGAGGCGCAGGACCACGGTGCTGTCGGGCACCCCTCGATGATGCAGCAGTGGGGGCTGCGCTCGGCGCCTCATCGGTGCTGACTGCCAGGCGATCGCGCGACGTTGCCGGCCGGGTGGTCCCCAGGGTCGCCGTCTGCGGCAAAGCCCGCGACCGTCCGGACGATCTGCCCTAGCATGAGGCCGAACCCCGAGAACCGGACGAGCCGGTGGACGCGGAGGAGTTCCTGCCGTCTTCACGCCTGCTCGATGAAGGGGGTCCGTGCGATGGGGAACACCAGCGGGACCAACGGCCGTGGTGGGACTCGCAGCCACGAACCTAGCGTGAGCCCCATGAAGGCACTTGCGCTGCTCACCGCTGCCGTGCTCGCCTTCACCGCCGCCGGCGCCCCGGCGACATCGGAGGCGGCCCCGGGCCCCGTCCGGGCGACCTCGCAGCTGACCACGAGCGAGGTGTCTTCCGGGTCCTCGGCCGATGCGACCCTCCAGGCGACCGCGTCGAGCGCCCGGATGGTCGACGTGCTCGCTCGTGACGCTTCGGGCGTGCTGTGGCTCTACCGTGGGAACGGTTCCGGCGGCTGGCTCTCGCCGCGGCTGCAGGTCGGCACCGGCTGGGGCGGGATGACGGCCGTGTTCGGGCCGGGCGACTTCTCCGGCGACGGCGGCGGCGCCTCGGTCGACTGCTCGCGGCTGGCGTGCGTGGCCCTGACCTTCGACGACGGGCCGTCTGCCTACACCGACCGCCTCATCGACCACCTCACCAGGCTCAACGTACCTGCCACGTTCTTCGTCGTCGGTAGCCAGGTCGCGAACCGCCCGGCGACCGCCCTGCGCCTGCAGCGCAACGGCCACGCCGTCGAGAACCACACCTACTCCCACCCCCAGCTCACCCAGCTCAGCCTGTCCGCGCAGCGTTCCGAGGTGCAACGCTGCGATGATGCCCTCGCGGCGGCAGGGGTCGCACGCAGCTCCCTGCTCCGTCCCCCGTACGGCTCGTGGAACAGCAACACACGACTCCTGGGGAAGCCCCTCATCCTGTGGTCTGTGGATCCGAGGGACTGGGATGGCCGGACGTCCAGCCAGATCCGCAGTCACGTGGTCTCGAACACCAGCGCCGGCGACATCGTCCTCATGCACGACAGGGTCGCGGCCACGGTCGACGCCGTGCCCGGCATCGTCTCGGACCTGCGCGCCCGTGGGTTCACACTGGTGACGGTCGAGACCCTCGTGCCGGGGATGGAGCCCGGTGACGTCGTCTACAGCCGCGGGCAGGTCCAGCAGGCGACGACGTCGGCCCTCTCTCCCGAGAGCGCGCCGCAGCTCGTGGACGAGGCGCCCTTCCTGCCGGGCAGGTGATCGACTGCGCCGGCCCACGCCGGCCACGGAGCCCTGAACGGTCGGGCAGGGTCCGCTTCGGGAACCGAAGGTCGGCCGGTGGCCGCGAGTTCGGGCCGTCACCGTTGCGCGGCGCTACCGGTGCCGACCTGTTCGCCACACGGACGCGAATCGGTCGCGCGATCGTGCGCGGTCAGGGTGCCGCCAGCGAACCGATCCGAGCCTGGTCGAGACCGTCGACGGCGACCCGGGCCGCGATCTCTGCGGTGACCGGCGTGACGATGTAGCCCGACGCGGCGTCGCCGAAGACGTGGAGTCGGTGTGGCGCCCTGAGCGCGAGCAGGGCGACATAGGCGCAGATGACCGCGTCGATCCGGTCCTCCACCCGGCGCAGGTCGGCCTTCCGGGTCGCCGAGCCGACGGCCGACCGCACCGCCGTCCAGCCTGGCTGATCCGTCACGAGCAGCGGCGGGTCGCCGTCCGCCAGCCCCTCGAGGAGGTCCAGCAGCAAGACAGTCTCGCGGTTCAGCAGTGCGATGTCGCGTCCGGGCTTGTTCTTGTAGCGCAGGACGGAGGGCAGCCCGAGGAGCGCCACCGTCGCGGGGTGCGGGAAGACCTCGAGCACCCTCCGCGCCGCGCCCGACCGGGGGTCGATGTCCAGGCCCAACCGGTCGGCCAGCCGGAGCGCTCGGGTCGAGCCCCCGGCGAAGGCGGGGTTCCCGGTGTTGGTCGGATGCGCCCCCGCGTGGTGCCGGCCGAAGTACCGGGTCACGAGCCGCTCGCAGTCGCGAGCACCCGTCGGGTTCCGGACGACGACGGGCGCGTCGATCCCGACCACGCACGGTCCAGGTGCCCACGTCGACATCCAGTCCACGATCCCCTCGTCGCTCTGCACGTCACGCAGGTCGAGCAGCCGGCCCCGAAGGTCCAGGGCCGCCAGCCCGGTCCGCGCCCGGGAGCCCCAGGCCAGGTCGATCCCCAGCAGCCTGACCTCCGCTCGTGCACCGGGCACCTCGACAGCCTCACACGCCGGCGCGAGGGTGCGTCGCTGGGGAGCCGTTCGGCGTGGAGGACCCGCTCACGCCGCCGCGGCGATCATCTGCGCCGACGCCGGCTCGTCCACGCGGCCCAGGAAGGCGACCGCGCGGCGGACGACCTCCGAGTCCGCGAGCACGCGGTTGTGTCCCAGCCCGGTGGTCGAGACCAGCTCGGCTCCCGGCCACTGACGCACGATGGCGGCCGAGTCGGCCCACCGGGTCTCCCGATCCTCCCGGTCGTGGACGACAAGCAGTGGGGGAGTGGTCACCTCGGCCGCTGCCGCACCCAGGTCGAAGGCGGAGAGCGGTCGCTGGAACCGACGCTCCAGCCGGGCGATGAAGCGGGTCCAGGTGCGCTGCCCTGCGCCCAGCATGCGGGTGAAGCCCAAGGTGTAGGAGGCAGCATCGGCCATCGGCGCGACGTAGACGGCCCGCTGCGGCACCACGCCCTCACGCATGGCCAGCGCTGCCGCCATGCCCCCGAGGGAGTGGGCAACGACGCCGTACGCACGGCCGTGCGCCGCCACGACCGCGCGGAGGGCGGCGACGTGCTCGAGGATGTTGCTCCGCCCCGACCCCATCGGCCCGGGTGCGGAGTCGCCGTGGCTCAGCGCGTCGTACATGACCACGCTGTAGCCGGCGGCCCGCAGCGGCGCGACGAAGGCGCCGAGCTGCGCACCGCGCCCGCCCCAGCCGTGGACCAGGTAGACGACGTCGTCGCCGTGGCCCCACCGCCGTCCCCGGACCGTCCCGCCCCGGACCTCCAGCGCGAACGCCGTGCCGCCCGCGGGCAGATCCTTGCCGGTACGGCGGTGGGGGACGCGGAACCAGAACCGCTCGACCCCTCGGGCGCCGAGCCCCGGGGCGGTGCGTTCGAGCAGGCCGAACACGGTCGTAATCGCACGAACGGACGTGCTTTTCTTCGGAGACGCGGGCATCGGGGGCTCCAGTGGGGGTGGGGTCGGGTGTGGTCCTGTGGTTCAGACCGAGTCGGGTGGGGTGGGGCGGGGCTCGGCGCGGGCGGCGTCGAGCAGGTCTTCGAAGGCCTGTCGGGTGCGCTGCTCGGCCGTAGGGTCGCCGAGCAGCCGGCGGTGGTGGTGGTAGGAGAGCAGCAGACCCTTGGCGACGAACGCGAACTGCCCGGGGTCGGCGTCCTCGCGGAAGTGGCCCGCGGTGATGCCCGAGCGGAAGACCCGCGTGATCGTCTCGCTGAACTCGCGCTGGATCCGGGCCACCTCGTCGTGCTGCGGTCCGGGGCTGTCGTCGAACTCGACCCCGGCGGCCACGAAGAGACACCCCCCCGGCATGGTGTCGTCCCACCGCAGCCAGCCCTCGACGAGCGCCCGGACCCGCGGCTCCCCGCGTGGCCCGGCCAGGGCCGGGCGGAGCACGATGTCGATGAACCGTTGACGGGCGTGCCGCATGGTCTCGAGCTGCAGCAACTCCTTCGACCCGAAGTGGGCGAAGAGCCCGCTCTTGGACATCTGGGTCTGCTCGGCGAGGGTGCCGATGGTCACGCCGGACAGGCCGACCTGGCTCGCGGTCCGCGTGGCCTGGTCGAGCACCGCCAGACGGGTCTCCTCGCCCTTGCTCATGGGGTAATAAAAGCACGACCGTTCGTTCCTGTCCAGGCCGCTGGAGCGTGAGGTGGAGCACCCGGGCGGCCCGGCCACCGGCGTCAAGATCACCGTGCGGGTGCGGTGCCGTCTTGCGCGAGGCCGGACACACGCTGATCACCCTCGGACGGCCCGGCGGACCGAAGCATGATCACCGTGCGGGCGCGGCGCCGCTCAGCGCGATGCGGCCGGCACGGCGATCAGTCATCACGTCCAGGGTCGGCCGACCGGGCCATCGCCGTGAGCACCGAGGGCGGCAGCGGTGTGTGGGCATCGAGGTCCTCGGCCGGCACGGGCACGCCGACGCTGGTCCGGAGCGGCAGCACCCCCGCCCAGGCGCCGGGGTCGTCGGCCAGCTCGTCGGACGGCCCACCGGCGCGGACCTTCACCGACGCCTCGTCCAGGGGAACGGCCAGGACCAGGGTGGCGGCGAGCTCCTGACGCGTGGGCGGGCGGACCTCGTCCCACCGCCCGGGCATCAGGTGCTCGGTCAACACCCGCAGAGCCTCGAACTTCTCGTCGCCCTCCAGCACCGTGGCGGTGCCGTACACCACCACCGACCGGTAGTTCATGCTCGACTCGAAGGCCGTGCGGGCGTAGACGACACCGTCGAGATGCGTGACCGCCACCGCGACCTGGGCTCCCGACGCCACCGCTCGCAGCAGCCCCGCGCCGGTGGAGCCGTGCAGGACCAGCCGTTCGCCATCCCTCGCGTACGCCATGGGCAGCAGCAGCGGCACCCGGCCCCGGCACACCGCCACGTGGGCGACGAGCCCGGCGTCGAGGATCGCGTCGAGCTGCGAGCGGTCTCGCACCTGGCGTTCGCGGAGGCGGCCCACGCGGGTCCGCTCGGTCAGGGGAAGCACATCGGTGGACACGTCTGCGAGTGTCACGACAGAGTGGACTGCAGGCCAGCCCACTCCTGGACCGCTCGAGCAGACCACTTCGGAGGTGTCGCGTGCGTACGGCCGAGGACGTCGACCTGCCGCTGCTCGTCGAGCGAACCGGGCGCGGCGACCTGCGTCAGCAGGTCGCCGAGCAGCTGCGCGCGGCCCTGCGCGCGGGGACGTTCGTCCCGGGCTCGCGCCTGCCCTCGTCCCGGGCGCTGGCGGGCCACCTCGGCGTCGCCCGGGCGACCGTCGTCGCCGCGCTCGCCGAGCTCGAGGGCGAAGGCTGGGTCGAGTCCCGGCACGGGTCCGGGACCTACGTCGGCCCCGGTGTCCACCTCGAGCCGAGTACCCCTCCGCCCGGCGGCGCGCCTCGCTCCCGGACGGGAGAGGCGGGAGCGGCTGCGTCGACGGGCGGCGTCGACCTGGTGCCCGGGCGGCCCGACACCCGCGGGCTCGTCGACTCGGCCTGGCGCCGGGCCTGGCGCGAGGTGGCCGCCGCGGCGGTGCCGTCCGTCGACCCGTCGCCGGTAGGCGTCCCGGAGCTCCGCGAGGCCCTCGCCGCCCACGTGAGGCGTGCCCGCGGTCTCGAGTGCGGCCCCGACCAGGTGGTCGTCACCGCCGGCACCGGCGACGCGCTCCGGCTGCTGGCCGACGCGACCGGGCTGGCCGGTGCCACGGCCGTGGTCGAGGAGCCCGGCTACCCGTCGGGCCGGGCGGTGCTGGAGCTCGCCGGGGCGCGCCTCCACCCCGTGCCTGTCGACACCGACGGCGTCGTCGTGCGTCACCTCCGCGATGCGCCGCCCAACGCCCGCCTGCTCTACCTCACCCCGAGCCACCAGTACCCGCTCGGCGGCCGGCTCCCTGTCGACCGCCGACTCGACGTGCTGCGCTGGGCGGCCGAGCGCGACGCGCTGGTCGTCGAGGACGACTACGACGGCGAGTTCCGGTTCGGCGCCCAGCCCGTGCCGGCCCTTGCGTCGCTCGACACCTCGGGACGCGTCGCGTACGTGGGCACGCTGTCCAAGGCCGTGGCACCCGGGCTGCGCGTGGGCTTCGCCGTCGTCCGCCGCGACCTGGTGGAGGCCGTGGCCGGGGTGCGCGAGGCGACCGGGATGCCGGTGTCGGAGATGGTGCAGCGAGCACTCGCCTCGTACGTGGGGGGTGGCGGCCTTCGGCGTCACGTCGCCCGCCAGCGGCGCGTCTACGCCGAGCGGAGGGCACGGCTGGTCCGTCGACTGGAGGCGCTGGACGGCCTGGTCGGGGTGCGCGGCCTGGACGCCGGCCTGCACGCGGTGCTGTCCCTGCCGGTCGAGCGGCCGGCGGCTCGGCTCGTCCGGACGCTCGCGCGCGACGGGGTCCTCGTCGCCGACCTCGACGAGTACCGCCTGGTCCCCGACCCGACCGCGCCGGGCCTGGTCGTCGGCTACGGGCACGCGACCCCGGCCGAGCTGGACCGGGCGCTCGACGCGCTGGCGCGGGCGTTGCGATGACCTGTCCGCCGGCCCGGTCAGCCAGCCCGGTCAGCCCGATCAGCCCGGCCGCTCGACCGGCGGTTGTCGACCACCGTCTCGTACACGACGTTGGTCGTGACCGCCCGGTGATGGTGAGCTTGGACGAAGACGCTCGATCGCGCCCTCACCGCCCCTCGCACCCGGCCTAGCGTCAGGTGCATGACGAGCACTCAGCCCCGAACGTCCCTCCTCAGCCGGCTTCGCATCGCCTGGCGCGCCTGGGCCGACACGCCCGCGGGCGACCAGCCGCTGGTCCCGCCGCTGCTCGGCTACCCGGTGCGGCGGCCCTGCTGACGGTCGGGGGACGCTTCCGGACGTCCCACCACCAGACCGCCTCAGTGCGCCCGCGTGCCGAGGGTCCGCTCCGCCCAGGCCGCGACGTCCTGCCGGGCGAGGGCGGCGGCCATCAGCTCGGGGAAGGCGTCGGGTGTGCAGGCGAAGGCCGGCGCACCCAGGGCGGCGAGGGCGGCGGCGTTGTCGTGGTCGTAGGCGGGCGCGCCCTCGTCCGACAGCGCCAGCAGGACGACGACCTGGGCCCCGGCGGCGAGCACCGCCCGGACCCGGCGCAGCATCTCCTCGCGGACGCCGCCTTCGAAGAGGTCGCTGACAAGCACGAGGACCGTGTCGGCCGGCCGGGTGATCAGCCCTTGGCAGTAGGCGATCGCCCGGTTGATGTCCGTGCCGCCCCCCAGCTGCGTGCCGAAGAGGACGTCCACCGGGTCGGCGAGCTTGTCGGTGAGGTCGACGACCGCTGTGCCGAAGACGACGAGCGACGTGCGGAGCGCCCGCATCGAGGCCAGCACCGCGCCGAAGACCGAGGTGTGGACCACCGACGACGCCATCGACCCGGACTGGTCGATCGCGAGCACCACGTCGCGGTGCACGACCCGGGCGGCCCGGCCGTGACCCACCAGCCGCTCGGGGACGACCGTCCGGTGCTCGGGGAGGTAGTGCTGGAGGTTGCGGCGGATGGTGCGGTCCCAGTCGATGTCCCGCAGTCGCGGGCGGTGCGTCCGGGTGGACCGGTCGAGTGCCCCGGTGACGGCCGAGCGGGTCCGGTCGGCGAGCCGTCGTTCGAGCTCCTCGACCACCGTGCGGACGACGCGCCGCGCCGTGTCCTTGGTCTGCTGCGGCAGGACGTGGTTGAGCGACATGAGCGTGCCCACGAGGTGCACGTCGGGCTCGACGGCCTCGAGCAGCTCGGGCTCGAGGAGCAGCCGGGTGAGGTCGAGTCGCTCGACGGCGTCGCGCTGCACGACCTGGACCACCGAGGACGGGAAGTAGGAGCGGATGTCAGCCAGCCAACGTGCGACCGAGGGTGCCGACGCGCCCAACCCGCCCGCCCGGCTCACACCCGAGCCGGGCGATCCGCCGAGACCCGACCCGTCAGCGTCGTAGAGGGCCGCCAGCGCTCGGTCGACCGCCAGGTCGGTGCCGACCGGTTCACCGAGCTCGACTGCCGCCTCGCCGAGGACGAGGCGCCAGCGCCGCCGGCGCTCCGGCTCCACCGCGCTCACGACCGCATCCCCAGCAGGGCGTGCACGACGGGCAGCACGTTGCGGGCCCGCTCCTCGTCCAGATCGGGAGACGACGGCTCCCGTACGGCAGGAGCGCGGCCCCCGAGCGAGCGCACCCGGTCGGCGACGGCGCGGCGCTCCGGCCGGGCGAAGGCCCCGAACGTGCGGCGCACCAGCGGCAGCACCTCGGTGAAGGTGTCGGCCGGGATCCCGCCGATCCAGGCGTCGACCAGACGCAGCAGCGCCCCGTCGTGGACCAGGAGCAGCCCACCGCCGGCGAAGAACCCCTCCACGTAGGCGGCGCCGTTTCCCGGCGGAGTGCCCACCGTCAGCACGATGCCCAGCCGTCGACGGGTCTCGTCACCGTCCAGCCGGCCCGCGTCGTACAGCGTGCGGTCGAGCCGTCCGGCGACCAGGCCGTGGAGGTCGGAGCGGCGCGACACCGCGTCGAGGGCGAAGAGCCAGCGGTCGCGGAGGTCGGAACGATCGAGCAGGCCGAGCGCCGAGGTCACCCCGTCGAGACGAGTGCGCAGCTCCGCGGCGCCGTCGTCGTCCAGGCTCGTGACCGCGGCCGGCAGGCCCACGCAGGCGCGGGTCAGGACCGAGTCGACGACCGTGCGCAGGGCGTGGACGTCGGTGCCGCGCACGTCGCCGTAACGGACCGACCGGGCGAGCGCGGGCAGCGCGTCCATGAGGGCGGCCGCGTCGACGGCCAGGGCGCTGCGCTCGCCCAACGCGTCCATCACCCCCGCGACGGCGTCGCGGAGGTCGGCCAGCAGGCATGTCTCGACCGCTCCGGTGAGCTCGGTGAGCGTCGACGCGGATCGGGCCCGGTCGAGGACCCGGGCGGCGGCGGCCGCCTCGACCGTCGTGCCCCAGGTGCTGGCCTCGACGAGCGCCACCTCGAGCGCGGGGTCCCAGCGCAGCGTCCACGTCTCCCGGAAGGTGCCGGTGGAGCGTCGCAGGTCGACGGAGGGGCGTCCCCACGGCACGTCGAGGACGAGCAGTCGGTGCAGCAGGCGGCTGCGCTCGAGGTCGGTGCTGCCGCGCAGGTCGAGGTCGAGCTCCCGCGGCGCCGGCTCCCGTCTGAGCCGCAACCGCCGGGCCCGGGCCCACAGGTCGGCGGCCACGGGGACGGTCGGCGCCTCGGCCGGGACCGAGCCGAGCGCCTCGCCGACGACCAGTCGCCGGGTGACCAGCTCGAGGACGATCGGGTCACCGTCGCAGAGAACCGACAAGGTTGCCTCCTGGACCTCGGCCAGGCCGGCGAGCGGCCGACCCCGGAGCGTCGCCAGCGTCTCGGCCAGGCGAACGGCCTCGATCACGTGCGACGACGAGACGGGCAGGTCCTCGGTGCGCAGCTCGCGGGCCACCGCGGTGAGCCACCGGGTCACCGGCCGGTCGCGGGCCTCGAAGAGGTGGGAGTACCAGCCGGGGGAGTCGACGCCCGCGCCGTAGCCGCTGGCCGCGGCGAGCCGCGAGTGGGTCCACGGCACCCAGGTCACGACGGTCTTGCGCTTGGGCAGGCCGGTGAGCAGCCGCGCGTCGGGCGCCGCTGGACCGAGGGTCGCCAGGGCGGGCACGTGCCAGGCGCCGCACACGACCGCGACGCGGCCGGCCCCCGCCTTGAGCGTCCGGCGCAGCACCTGCCGCATCCACGCCTCCCGGCGTTCCTCGTGCTCCACGTCCTTGCCGGGCGGCTGCGGTACCGCGCCGCGCAGCTCGGTCATCGCCTCGGCGACCGCGGCGAAGGGAGGCACGCCCGAGAGCCGCTGCTCGACGACGTCGTCCCACCACCGCTCGGGGTCGTCGTAGCCGGCCGCGCCGGCCAGGAGGGCCAGCGGGTCCGTCCGTACGGCAGGGGGAGCGGCCCCCTCCGTACGGGAGTCGATGGCGAGCGAGAGGGTGGCGGGGAGATCGCAGAAGCGGGCAGGGACGCCCGCACGGGAGGCCCAGGCGAGGGCCTGCCACTCGGGTGAGAAGGACGCGAACGGCCAGAAGGCTGCTCTCGACGGGTCGTCGGCGGCGTGGGCGAGCAGCGCGACCGGAGGGCGCAGGCTCTCGTGGCCGACCAGCGACAGGAGCGGGTCGGCGTCTGGCGGGCCCTCGACGAGGACGGCGTCGGGCTGCAGGTCGTCGAGTGCCGCCACCACGGCTCGGGCCGACCCAGGGCCGTGATGGCGGATCCCGAACAGGGCGACGGTCACCCGCTCACCTCACGGCAGGCGCGGTAGAACTCGTTCCAGCCGTCGCGCTCGCGGGCGACCGTCTCGAGGTACTCGCGCCACACCACCCGGTCGCTCACCGGGTCACGGACGACGGCCCCGACGATCCCCGCGGCGATGTCGGCCGGGCGTAGCACCCCGTCGCCGAAGTGGGCCGCGAGCGCTTGGCCGTGGGTGACCACGCTGATCGCCTCCGCGGTCGACAGCGTCCCGGTCGGGGACTTCAGCCGGGTGCGGCCGTCCTCGGTCGCACCGGAGCGCAGCTCGCGGAAGACCGTGACCACACGCCTGATCTCATCCAGCCCCTCGGGGAGCTCGGGCAGCTCGAGGGCGCGACCGAGCTGGTCGACCCGCCGGCTGACGATCTCGACCTCCTCCTGGGCGCTGGCCGGCAGCGGGAGCACCACCGTGTTGAACCGCCGGCGCAGGGCGGACGAGAGCTCGTTGATCCCCTTGTCGCGGTCGTTGGCCGTGGCGACGACGTTGAAGCCCTTGACGGCCTGCACCTCGGTGCCGAGCTCGGGGACAGGGAGGACCTTCTCGGAGAGGACGGTGATGAGGGAGTCCTGGACGTCGGAGGGGATCCGGGTGAGCTCCTCGACCCTCGCCAGCTGGCCGCGCTGCATGGCGCGCATCACCGGGCTGGGCACCAACGCCGCGGGCGAGGGACCTTCGGCGAGCAGGCGGGCGTAGTTCCAGCCGTAGCGGATCGCCTCCTCGGGCGTGCCGGCCGTGCCCTGGACCAGCAGGGTGGAGTCGCCGCAGACGGCTGCGGCGAGGTGCTCGGACAGCCACGTCTTGGCCGTGCCCGGGACCCCGAGCAGCAGCAGCGCCCGGTCGGTGGCCAGGGTCGCCACCGCCACCTCGACCAGCCGGCGGGTGCCCACGTACTTGGGGGTCACGACGGTGCCGTCGTCGAGCGTGCCCCCCAGCACGTACGTCGTCACGGCCCAGGGGGACAGCCGCCACGACGGCGGCCTCGGCCGGTCGTCGACCGCGGCGAGCGCGGCCAGCTCCGTGGCGTAGGCGTCCTCGGCGTGCGGCCGGAGGACGTCGTCGGGAGTCGCCGGGGCGGGGGTGGTCTCGGCCTCGGTCACCGGAGCTCCTCGAGCATGTCGTGGCGGGTGCGTAGGACGTCGAGGACGGCCCGCTGGTACGTGGGGTGGTCGGGGGCGGTGTGGGCCGCCTCGGTGTACAGGTGCGTGGGTGACCGGCGTGCCACGAGCCCGGCGAGCGCGCGGCTCTCCCAGTCGTCGAGCGGGCGCCCGGCGACCCGGGGGAGCACGTACCGGGCCAGGGCGGAGGGCCAGGGCCGCGGCACGGCGGACAGCAGGTCGAGGCGGAGCGCCGCGTGCTCGCGCAGCAGGTCGACCACGAGCGCGCCCCGCGCATCCGGCGGGACGACCTCGAGCAGCGGTCCGCTCCCGGCGGGCTCGACGACCCTCAGCAGGGCCGAAGCCCAGGCCGGGTCGTGCTGGACGGCCGCCGCCTCCGCGAGCCCGGCCACGACCTCGGCCCGCCAGTCCGATGGGGTGAGGCCTGCCACGACGTCGGCGGGGGCGTCGAGGCCGGTGAGCTCCGTCCAGGCGGTCAGGGGGGCGAGGGCGACCAGCCGGCGCAGCCACCAGGCCCGCTCGCCGGTGCCGCGGGGCGGCTTGGCGGGGATGCCGTCGCGCTGCATCGAGGGGGTGCACTCCGTGGGCGCCTCGACGTGGAGGCGCGCGCCGCGGAGCAGCCGGCGCTCGGCTCGCAGGCACGCCGCCAGGCGCTCGTGCATGCGTCGTGACAACGCGCTGGCGGGGAGTGCGCTGAGGGCCGCCGCGGCGGCAGTGCGCACCTCCTTGCGGCGGTCGTCGAGGGCCTGCTCGAGGAAGGGCTCGTCGGCCGGCACCGGGCTCGAGCGCATCACCTCGAGCAGCTCGCCGCGGCGCCGGGAGTCCTCCGCGGTCCAGCCCGCGGCGAGCACCTCGCGGGCGGCGTCGGGGTCGCGTCGACGCGCTGCGGCGAGCCACGCCAGTCGCTGGGCCGGCGTGCCGGTGGTCCAGGTGTCGTCCGGGCTGAGGCCCCCGGCGCCTTCCTCGCCACCCTCAGCTGCACGTTCGACGACCCGTCGCCAATCCTCGTCGAAGCCGGCCAGCCACCGACCGCGCGGCCCCGCGACGACGGCGGCGACGTGCTGGAGGGCCGGCCGTCCTCGGACGGCGTCGAGGAGCGCGGGGACCAGGTGGCCCGGCGGGCGGTGGCGGAGGGCGGCGTCGAGCCACTCGCCGAGCAGGTCCTCGTCGACGACGTCGAGGAGGCCGGCGAGCCGGGCCGCGGCCGCGGGTGGC